>JAENWK010000051.1 GCA_016650045.1 Eubacteriaceae bacterium
AAAAGGAGAAAAAAATGGAAAAATTAACACTGAATGTTGAAGGTATGTCTTGTTCTCATTGTGAAAAAGCAGTCAAAAATGCTGTTGGGGCACTGGATGGTGTGGCAAGCGTAGATGTTGATTTGGCGCAAAAAACGGTTGCGGTTGACTATGATCCCGATAAGGGTTCACCTGACAGTTTTAAACTTGCCATTGAAGAAGAGGGTTATGAAGTCGTCTAGGTAGATTTAAACTGACTTGAGGAAGGGCTTTAATTGATGAACAATTATATAAAAAAAGTCCTTGTCGTTGATGATGAGGTTAAAATAATCGAGGTGGTAAAGTCTTATCTTGAAAGTAAAGGCATTATTGTGACGCTGCCAAAATAAAATACTAAGGCTGAGAATTCCAGGGTTTATCCTGAGATTCTCAGCCTTCTTTATGCTGGTTTGATAATGAGCTTTTATACTAAATCTAAAAAGAATCGATGGACACTCAGATCTGATGATAATTCGGGATGAAATGAAGTAACCATCATATTATCCTGTTTTGCTGCGACAATGTGATTGTCAATCTGTGCTAATACTTTAACATTTTTTGATGCGGATTCTATATAGGGTGCTCGAATAAAGGTCATCGGTACTTCCCCAATGTCTGCAAATTCACCATCCGCTTGAAAGCTTCCCAGCTGACGGCCATAGGCGTTTCTCTTTGCCACAATATCCATGGTGCCCAGGTAAACATTTTGGTCATTGACAATAGTTTTTGCCAGCAATATCAGCCCAGCGCAAGTCCCTAAAACAGGTAAGCCCTTTACAATGGAATCCCTTAAAAAATCAAAAAGTTTTAGCTCATGAAGTAACTTACCCATAACTGTGCTTTCGCCGCCAGGCAGTATGATCCCATCGATATGATTATTCGTTAGATCTGATTTTTGTCTGATTTCAATGGAGTTTACATTCAGCTTTTTCAATGAAACAGCATGCTCTGCAAAAGCTCCCTGGACAGCTAAAACACCAATCGTTTTTTTCATTAGTTACCTCGTTGAGCCATTAATAATTCAATTTCCTGTTCATTAATTCCGATCATTGCTTCCCCTAAATCTTCCGATAATTCTGCTAAAATTTGTGGGTTATTATAGTTTGACACTGCTTTTACAATGGCCTGGGCTCTTTTGTCAGGGTTGCCTGACTTGAAAATACCAGAGCCAACAAATACCCCTTCAGCACCTAACTGCATCATTAAAGCAGCATCGGCAGGAGTTGCTATACCACCGGCAGCAAAATTAACAACCGGAAGTTTACCCTGAGCCTGGACGTATTTTGCTAACTCATAGGTGACCTGTAATTCTTTGGCTGCTTCGAAAAGTTCATCATCTCTCAGGCTCTGAAGATGTCTTATCTGCTGATTAATCAATCGCATATGGCGGACTGCCTGAATAATGTCTCCGGTACCAGGTTCACCTTTTGTTCGAATCATGGAAGCACCTTCGCTAATTCTTCTCAATGCTTCGCCAAGGTCTTTGGCACCGCATACAAAAGGCACATCAAACTTTGATTTATCAATATGAAATGTATCATCCGCGGGAGAAAGCATTTCGCTTTCATCAATATAGTCAATTTCAATGGCTTGCAGAATTTGCGCTTCCACGAAATGACCAATACGAACTTTTGCCATAACCGGTATGGATACTGCCTGTTGAATGCTTCGAATCATCTTAGGATCGCTCATCCTGGATACACCACCGGCGGTTCGAATGTCAGCAGGGATTCGTTCCAGAGCCATTACGGCGCAAGCGCCGGCGTTTTCTGCGATTTTTGCCTGTTCAGCAGTGGTTACATCCATAATAACCCCACCCTTAAGCATTTGCGCCAAATTTTTGTTTAATTCATAACGATTACTCATTTTATTTTTCTCCTTAAAAGTTTATAATTTGTTTAAGTTATTTTATTATAATACAAAACTGATATCATGATAAGAACCAAAAAGTAATAAAATGATGGTGTCAGAAAATAGGAATAGAAATTATTTAATTTCACAAAGAGGGTTGATTTTAAAATTAGAAATCCTCCTTGTAATGAATCCTATGATTTGATAAAATTTATTATTATGCACAAATTATCTTGTCTATTGATGTTTATAATTTAATATGATAAAATATTCAAAAGTCTGAAATTGTTGCAAATATAGATATAAAATTAGTATTCATTTGATATAGATGTAAGCGTCAAATAAGGAATTAAAAAAGCCCACAAAAAGCAGGCTAGTGATTTTGAACTTTACAGCCTTACGGAATCAGCTGAAGCCTTATAATTATCTGGTATATATTCTGAAAGAAATGTCCAATACCAATCTGGTGAACCATCCTGAATTTGGTTGATCAGTTTCTTCCCTGATCGAAAACACTTTCCTCGGATTGCTATAAAACCAATTGATAAAACATGAAGGTGAAAAATGAATGTATTTGATTTTCCGGAATTGCCATTGAAAGAGGAATTAACGACCATTTTAACCGAGAATAAAAATATTCGTGTTGAACAAATAATTAGTACTGGGCAAGTATCTGATTGGTTTGATCAAGATAAAAGTGAATTTTTGGTGTTGTTGGACGGAAATGCAAAATTAGAATATGAAAATGGTAAGATATTAACATTAATTAAAGGAGATACTTTATTGATTGATCCACACCAAAAACATCGGGTGATTTATACCTCATCTATCCCCCCTTGTAATTGGCTATGCATATTCTTTTAATTTTTATTTAGAAAAGAATTTGAAATAGAATATGAACCTTCTATTGATATACTTCAGGATCCGCAAAAAGGAGTGAGTGGTGGAATTTTTGTAAAAGGCAAGATACCCATTGAATCATCTGACGGAGAAAGCTATGAAGTAAGAAACAGAATCGTGCTATGTCGCTGTGGCGAAGCTACTAACAAACCATTCTGCGATGCCACACATATTCCAATAAAGTTTTCGGATCAATAGCATAAAATTTCTGATAATTATTTAATGGGTACTGAATAATCCTCAAACCCGCATTGTTACTGACTTCCAAAACTTTTGTAAAGAGCGCGGCATTCGATTATCAGGACCGGTACTTGGCCGGCCACCCAAATGCAGTGTTAGACAAAAAACAGAATTACCGGGATATCTGTGAACGTGTGGAGGTCGAACGGAAATTCAGCCTCGCCAAACTAAAATGCGGTCTTGGATTGATCCGCACTCGCCTCCCTGAAACAAGCACCTAAGATTACCAGGATATTCGTTGTTTGAATTCGTTGTATTGACAAAAGAGGGTATACTGGATTACAATAAAGACATCATATAATGGTCAAAATTAGATAAATAAATTTAGAAAGGGTGATTTTTATGTCAGCAAAAAAAGTAGTGACGAGTGAACAAGCCAAAGAAATCGGAAGAATGCTTGCAGTCAACTGGAGTAAATTTGATTTAGAACAATTTAGAATGGGAATGGATATTGAGCTTGAGCATGGCACAATTGATTCGCATACAAATGTTACCGATAATGATTTATTAGTTACAGGCAAAATTGCACTTGCGCATTTAAATGAATTTCCGGACTATTATACTCGGCTTGCAAAAATGGAAACGGAAGCGGAAAAGTATTGGGAAAACAAATATCTTTAAAAATACAAAAAGATTAAAATGTCAAAAAAAGAGAATCGTCATTATTGGCGATTCTCTTTTTTTACAATTCTTTATGCCAAATGTTCATTGATTCAATGGAGCCGGCAATCTGTGTGTTATTAAAAAGTGTGCCGCCATACTGATAACCAGCCTTTGCAAAAGTGCAATTCATGCCATAGGACAAAGATCGTGCGATGGTATATAAAAGCCGGTAACCTTGTTGTCTCATTTGCTGTTCCATTTCAATTAACAAATGAAGGGCAAGCTGATGACCCCGATAGGAAGGAAGAACAGCAAAATCGGTCATTTCAGAATTGAAATGATCAGGATCTGTTTCACTTGAAGCGACAGCAACCAAATCCTTGGTAAAAACACCATAATATTGAATGTTATCGGCCATGGTTTCAAAGAGATAATCCTCATCAAAAATAGGAAACGGATAGCTTTTAAAAACCGTTTTATACACCTGAGCGATGTCGGGTACATCCCTTGGAGTGAGACGTCTAAGAATCCATGACCTTGGTAACTTAGACGGCGGGTCTCCAACTTTTTTCTGGACACTGTCAATGATTGCGTTTATTTCTGATTCGTCTTTCTTCATTGCCCGATCTGTGGATAAGTATTTACACATTATAACGCAATCCTCATGCCTGTTGTAATAAGATGGCATCAAAGCCTCTTGTTCATAGCCTTGTTCTTCAAAACTTTTTTTTACGGTGGCAGGTATTTTAGCCACTATTTTAGTGTAATTCTCTTTAAGGGCAAGTTGATTGAGGTGAACCATTAGTCCCTGTTCATCGGTGGTATCAAATTTCATTAAATAAATGCGATTGCCTTCATTGCCATGCTGTAAAAGGCTTTGGCCAAAGTTCTCTATGGTATCACTCATTTAAATCTTCAGCTCCTTGGTTTCGTTGATCCCGGTCAAGATCTTCAGGTACCAGGGTAATATCCTCTTCATAGTCACATAATAACTTAGAAATCCCAATGGTTTTAAAGTCAGATTCGTCATTTTCCAGTTTTAACTGTAAATTACATTCTTCGCAGTCTAAATCACAAACAGTGTGTTCATAACTTTCAGGCATTTTGTATGTCGTAATCACACCTTCGTAGTTTCTTAAAACAACTTTATCAGTGGACCAGGAAATTAGGTAATTAGGCATAATCGGAATTTTACCACCGCCGCCAGGTGCATCGATGACATAGGTAGGAACAGCAAAGCCACTGGTATGGCCTCTCAGACTTTCCATGATTTCAATGCCTTTTCCAACATTGGTTCTAAAATGTTCAAGTCCTTCAGACAAATCACACTGATAAAGGTAATAGGGACGAACACGATTAGCGACTAATTTATGAACTAATTTTTTCATGATTCGGGGGCAATCATTGATATCTCTTAATAAAACAGATTGATTCCCTAAAGGGATACCGGCACAGGCTAATTTTTTTAATGCATTTCTGGAAGTCTTAGTGAGTTCCCGGGGATGATTATAATGGGTGTTAATCCAGAGATTATCGTATTTTTTTAAAACCTTCACTAAATTATCAGTGATTCGATAGGGTAAAACCACAGGGGTTCTTGTGCCAATACGGACCACTTCAACATGGGGTATTTGAGTAATCTGTTCTAAAATCCAGTCAATCGTTTCGTCAGGCAACAAAAAGGGATCACCTCCGGAAAGAAGTACATCACGAACAGTTGGTGTGTTTTTGATATACTCGATTCCTTCTAATATCATATCTTTAGAAGGCATGGAATCAACATCACCTACTTTTCTTTTACGGGTGCAGAAACGACAGTACATGGAACATACATTACTGACATGAAACAGAACTCTGTCAGGATAACGATGGGTAATGCCGGGTACCGGACTGTCCTTATCTTCACACAGAGGATCTGACATGTCTTGGGGCGAAATAGTTAATTCTTTAATGTTTGGAAAACATTGCTTAAAAACAGGATCGTTCTCATAATCATCGGAATTGATGAGAGACAAGTAATAGGGAGTGATAGCCATTGGAAATTTTTCAATGGTTTTTTTTATTTCAATTCTTTTCGATTCAGAAAATTTTATTCCAAGGATCTTTTCAACGGTTTCTACTTTTCGAATGGTATTCTTAATTTGCCAATGCCAATCGCTCCATTTTTCCATTAAATGTTTTGATGTGATTTCACTGTTAAGATGTTCTTTTGTTATATTAATTGCTTCTTGCATATTGTCTCCTTTCAAGGGACGACTAATTTATTAAAAAAGGCACTCTAACTCTGCGTTAACAGAGTTAGAGTGCCTAAGTTTCGCTAAAAATAGCTCACTTTACACCATCAAGTCAAAGCAGCTTGCTGTGCTAATGTTGATAGCATAGTATAAGACCATCATGATCTTATACAAACCCCAGTTCTATAGGGAAAAATGTTTTTTTATGTAGATTTCATTGGTTGTATTCAAATGATTGGTTTATTTATTTCCACATTTATACGGAACACGTCAATAAGCTCACCAATAGAATTACTCAATACATATACTTCACATTAATTCGTAATTAGTAAATTTTTATTATTATATCAAAAAAAGAGCTGTTTGTCAAAAAAACACAAAAATAGAGAGGCTTTTCTTAATTATACCATGGAATTTTCTCAAGTTTTATTCGGTGGATTAATAAAAAAAGAGTTTCGCAAAGATAGTTTTTGGGTATCAAGAAAGAGAAAAACACTGGTAAAATTTATGAAACAGCGAGGAAAATGAAATGGTAGATAAAAACCGGAGGTTGAATGTTAAGATTTTAGTGGCTGTAACCTATGTATTAATGGTGATCGTTAATACACTGGCTGTCACTTTGCCAATTAATGGGGTAGGAACGGGTCAGATATCGGATTACTATCCAAATCTTTTTACACCGGCGGGAGTAACCTTTTCGATTTGGGGAGTGATTTATTTACTGCTGGGAGCCTATACCCTTTATCAGTTTGGATTTTTTAAATACGGAAAAAGCCAATTAAAAGAAAATCAATTTAATACAATAGGACTGTATTTTTCCTTATCATCCATTGCCAATGCACTGTGGATTTTTTCCTGGCAATATTATATGATTCCATTATCAATGCTAATAATGATTGTTATTCTGGGTTTATTAATTTTGATTGTTCAAGAAATAAAGAAAGATGAGCTGTCACAGCGAGACAGGATTTTTGTAAGGCTCCCTTTCAGCGTTTATTTCGGATGGATCACCGTGGCAACCATTGCCAATGCCACTGCACTGCTGGTCAGTTTAGGCTGGAATGGTTTTGGAATATCAGAGGTAACCTGGGCTGTGATCATCATTATTGTTGGCTTATTGATTGGTGGGGCAACCACCATTATAAACAAGGATATGGCCTATGGTCTTGTTATTATTTGGGCCTATACGGGCATACTTATTAAACACACATCAACATTTGCGGGCCGATATCCTGAAGTCATAACCACAGTAACGATTTGCATAGCACTATTGATCATTGCTGAAGTGTATGTTTTCATGACTGCCAGAAAAAAGACATCGCTAATTTCCGGTTGATTTTTGAAGCTAATGTGATTTGACAAATTCATTCTCCCATGATACGATAATAAAAAATTAAATATAATCTTCAGGGCAGGGTGTGATTCCCTACCGGTGGTATAGCCCACGAGCCGCAAGGTATGATTCGGTGTAACTCCGAAGCCGACAGTATAAAGTCTGGATGAAAGAAGATCATGATATATCCGCATAGTTGAATGTGCACATTTACTTATTTGTTGAACCCTGAAATGTTTTTGCATTTCAGGGTTTTTTTGCAGGTATGATTAAAGTGATATATCATTCTATTTTTACTAAACACCCTGAATTTTATTCAGGGTGTTTTTTTTGAAGGGAGTTAAAACCAGTGAATGATAAAAAATATATGAAAATCGCCATTGACTTAGCTAAAAAAGGGTGTGGGTGGGTGAATCCAAATCCCATGGTTGGCGCAGTTATTGTAAAAGACACCGAGATCCTCGGCATCGGCTACCATCAGAAGTATGGGGAACTCCATGCAGAAAGAAATGCCATTGCTGCTTGCAAAGTGCCCATTCGTGGTGCGACGATGTTTGTAACCTTAGAGCCATGTTGCCATTATGGAAAAACACCTCCTTGTACTGAGGCAATCATTGAGAGTGGCATTTCAAAAGTAGTCATAGGATCGAAGGATCCCAATGTATTAGTGGCCGGTAAAGGAATTAACAGTTTAAAAAGCCATGGAATTGAAGTCGTCACAGGAGTTTTGGCAGAAGAATGTTCAAAATTAAACGAGGTTTTTTTCCATTATATTGAAAAAAAGACACCATTCGTTGTACTCAAATACGCTATGACACTTGATGGCAAAATTGCAACCGCTGCTGGGCAATCCCAATGGATAACAGGAGAAACCGCCCGGGAGTTTGTACATCAATCAAGGCATGAATACGCAGCAATTATGGTTGGGGTTAATACCGTTATCGCAGACGATCCTCTGCTTACATGCAGATTACCGAATACAAAAAATCCGAAACGCATTATTTGTGATACTCATTTGAGAATACCGCTATCGTCGAGAATAGTTCAAACCGCCAGGGAGATACCAACATTTATTGCCACTAGTTGTGAAGATAAAGAAAAGATAGAACGGCTTATACAGCTTGGATGTATACTTGTGCAAGTGCCAACAGAAAATGGACATGTCGATATAAAACAATTGATGGTGGCATTAGGAAAAGAAAATATTGACAGCATTTTGTTAGAAGGTGGTTCAACACTGAATTTTAGCGCATTGGAAAGTGGTATTGTCAATAAAGTACAGGCCTATATCGCCCCAAAAATATTTGGTGGAGAAACAGCTAAAACACCGGTTGGCGGTACCGGCATTAATGAGATAAGCAAAGCTTTTATGTTAAAGAAACGCAATATCACCATTTTAGATGAAGATATTTTACTTGAATATGATGTTCTGGGAGGGCGTTAAATGTTTACGGGAATTATTGAAGAAATTGGTAAAATTACATCGATTCACCAAGGAAAAAAGTCATCAAAACTAATGATCAATGGAAATAATATTTTTGACGATCTGAAATTAGGAGATAGTGTGGCAGTTAATGGGGTTTGCCTCACAGTAAGTGCCTTGGAAAATAAAAGCTTTATCGCTGATGTGATGAGTGAGACCCTGGAACGCAGTGATCTCGGAGACCTAAAACCTGGCCACCCAGTAAATCTCGAAAGAGCAATGTCGGCAAATGGACGTTTTGGGGGTCATATGGTGTCAGGCCATATTGATGGCACAGGAAAAATCATGAGCATGCTAAAAGACGATAATGCGGTTTGGATTAAAATTAACGCATTGGAAAAGATTTTAAGAGGCATTGTTGAAAAAGGTTCTATTGCGGTTAATGGCATCAGTCTAACGGTTGCAAGGCTTGATAAAGAAAGCTTTTCGGTATCGGTGATACCCCATACCGGGAATGAAACAACTTTGCTGACAAAAAAAACAGGTGATATTGTCAATTTGGAAAATGACATTATCGGCAAATACATTGAACGGTTTTTAACAAATGAAAATCAACACACAAATAATGAAAGTAATATTACAATGGATTTATTAACAAAATACGGATTTTAAGGAGATTAGCATTATGTTTGAATTTAATACAATAGAAGAAGCTTTACAGGACCTCAAACAAGGAAAAATTATTGTTGTTACCGACAACAAGGACAGAGAAAATGAAGGAGATTTAATATGTGCCGCCGAGTTTGCTACACCGGAAAATGTAAATTTCATGGCAACCCATGCAAAAGGCCTGATCTGCATGCCAATGAGTCACAAGCTTGTTTCAAAATTAGATCTTGCACAAATGGTGAGTGAAAATACCGATAACCATGAAACAGCCTTTACTGTATCCATTGATCATATGGATACCACCACAGGAATTTCCGCCCAAGAACGATCGGTAACAGCACTGAAATGCGTTGAAGCTGATGCAAAACCAGAGGATTTTCGCAGACCAGGACATATGTTTCCGCTATTGGCTAAGAATGATGGCGTTCTGGTGCGCAGTGGACATACAGAAGCAACAGTTGATCTGGTAAAGCTTGCAGGACTTAAAGAATGTGGCCTTTGCTGTGAAATTATGAGTGATGATGGCTCCATGATGAGAACCACTGAACTCATAGAGTTTGCTAAAAAACATAACTTCAAGTTTGTGACAATTGCAGCTTTACAGGCCTACAAAAAGAAAATGGAAATATTGGTGGAGCGGGCAGCAAAAGCAAAAATGCCTACAAAGTATGGAGAGTTTATAGTTTATGGTTATGAAAGCAAGATCAATGGCGAGCAACATTTAGCCCTTGTAAAAGGTGACATCTCCGGTAGTGAACCGGTGCTGTGCAGAGTACACTCAAAGTGTTTAACAGGGGATACTTTAGGCTCTATTCGTTGCGATTGTGGCGAGCAATATGCAGCAGCCATGAAAAAAATTCAAAAAGAAGGCCGAGGGGTTCTTTTGTATATGGCCCAGGAAGGACGTGGCATTGGACTGCTCAATAAATTAAAGGCCTATGAACTCCAGGATAAAGGGTTGGACACAGTAGAAGCAAACGTTGCACTTGGCTTTGATGAAGATTTAAGAGATTATGATATTGCGGCACAGATTTTAAAAGATTTAGGGGTGAAAAAGCTCCGACTGCTGACCAATAATCCTGACAAAATAGAGCAGCTCACAGCATATGGAATGGAAATAGTGGAAAGAGTCCCCATTCAAATTGAAGCATCCAAACATGATCTCTTCTATTTGAAAACAAAACAAGAAAAAATGGGACATATCGTAAATTATTAAACTATAAAAAATTAAAAGGAGATTATTAAAATGAAAATTTATGAAGGAAAATTAGTATCAAAAGGGATTAAGGTTGGGATTGTTGCAGCACGGTTTAATGAATTTATTGTATCCAAACTGTTAGGCGGCGCATTGGACGGACTAAAAAGACATGATGTTAATGAAGATGATATTGAAGTGGCCTGGGTTCCTGGTGCCTTTGAAATCCCGCTTATTGCCTCAAAAATGGCGAAGTCAGGAAATTATGATGCCATTATCTGCCTTGGAGCAGTGATCAGGGGTTCAACAAGCCATTATGACTATGTTTGCAGTGAAGTTTCTAAGGGTATTGCCAATGTTTCATTAAATTCAGCTATTCCGGTTATGTTTGGTGTTATCACAACAGAAAACATCGAGCAGGCCATTGAAAGAGCCGGTACAAAGGCAGGAAATAAAGGTTATGACTGCGCCTTATCTGCGATTGAAATGGTGAATTTAATAAAAGAAATTAACTAACTTTGAAAACTTCCCAACCCTATTGACAATCACCATTCACATGATAAAATATG
>JAENWK010000108.1 GCA_016650045.1 Eubacteriaceae bacterium
AAAAAAATTTGAAAAGAGGATGTAAATTTGAAGTCTCGTATTGTTACTGATAGCTCCTGCGATTTACCAATCGATTTTCTTGAAAAAGACGGCATTGATTTTTCAATTGTTCCTTTGACAATTATTGTTGGCGATCGGGAATTTATAGATGATGAAACCTTAGACACTAAAGAATTTATTACTGCAATGAAGGCTTGTGAAACCGCATCGCAAACGGCCTGTCCTTCTCCTGAGGATTTTTCTTCAGAGTTACGTAAAAATAAGGAAAGTTACATCATTACCTTAACCTCCGGTCTCAGCGGCACCTACAATAGTGCTCGTGTTGCCAGGGAAATGGTTCTTGAAGAAAACGGTGATTTGAAAATTGGCCTGTTTGATTCTTTGTCAGCTTCTCCGTTTATGATTCTGATGATTATGAAACTTCGTGATTTTATTAAAACCGAAACCATGGATTTCGAAACCATTTGCGAGAAATTGGTTGACTATCAAAAAAACCTGAAACTTCGCTTTCTCCTTCAGGATTTTTCAAATCTCGTTAAAACCGGACGAATGAATCGTGTTACAGGGGTTGTTGCCTCTGCTCTTTCAATTTTTCCCATATGCCGTTCTGATGAAAAGGGTCAAATCCAAATTGTTGAAAAGGTTCGTGGGATTAAAAAAGTCTTATCTAATTTTGTCAATATGGTAGAAGAAAAGCTTAAAACCCAAGAGCAATTTCCGGTGGTGATTACCCATTGTAATAATCCCAGTCAGGCTCAGATTATAAAAGAATTGCTGGAAAAACGTTTTAACCTTAAAGAAATATATATTTTTCCGATGCATGGGCTGACTGCCTATTATGCTAATGATAAAGGGATTTTAATGGCATTTTAGGTCAAAATCTCATTGTATTTGTTTTTTTTAAAAGACATCAAACCAGATTTTGGTTTGATGTCTTTTTATTTGTTAAACTTTATATTTTATAAGTATCCATGGCCTGGTTGACAAGTAAATCAGCTTGATTGTTATAACGGTTATCGGCGTGACCCTTCACCTTGTGAAAGGTCACGCTGTGATTATTCACAAGTTCATCCAGTTCCATCCAAAGCTCTTTGTTTTTTAGTTCTCCCGCTTTTCCACGGGTCCAGTTTTTTAACTTCCAGCTCCCTATCCAGTTCTGTAAATAGGCATTGACCACATAGGCTGAATCGCTGAATATATGAACCTCACAGGGTTCCTTAAGCATTTTAAGACCCTCAATGACTGCCAACAATTCCATTTTGTTGTTGGTAGTATTTTCGTATGCCTTTTTATATTCCTTTTTAATATTTTTTTCAGGGTAAATTAATACTCCGCCAATGGCACCAAGGTTCTCAGTTTCCTGACCATTACCACGGCAACCTCCGTCGGTATACAGGTTAATTTTTTTCATAACCTCACCTATTTCACAACAATATTAAAAATCTTTCCTGGAACATATATTTCCTTTACAATGGTTTTCTCCCGGGTCTGGGCAAGAATATTTTCTTGTTGAAAAGCGACACTCTTTGCGAATTCTTTGTCAGAATCCGCAGGAATGGTAATGGTCCCACGCACTTTACCATTAATTTGAACCGCCATTTCAATAATATCATCCACTGTTTTGGCTTCATCATATAATGGCCAGGTCGCATCATCCAGCGTTCCTTCAAATCCCATATTTTCCCAAATCTGGGAGGTAATATGTGGCGCAACCGGATAAAGTAATTTAATAAAGGTATTTAAAGCATCCCTGGTGATGTTTCCTTCTCGAAAAAATTCATTGAGGAGGGTCATCATTGCGGCAATGGCTGTATTGTACTTCATTTCCTCGAAATCATCCCCCACTTTTTTAATGGTTTTATGAACAGCTGATTCCATGGCTTTGGTATAACCTTTTTCTTCGATGATCATGGATTGAAGTTTCCAGACACGATCAAGAAAACGTCGACATCCTTTGGCCCCGTTATCAGACCAGGGGGCTGCTTTTTCATAATCTCCAATAAACATAATGTAGGTTCTCAGGGTATCCGCACCATAAGATTCGATAATCACATCCGGGTTAACTACATTCCCTTTGGATTTGGACATCTTTTCCCCATCATTACCAAGGATTAGCCCTTGAGCGGTTCTTTTTGCATAAGGTTCCCTTGTAGGGACACATCCAATATCATAGAGGAATTGGTGCCAGAAACGTGAATAAAGGAGATGCCGGGTAACATGTTCCATGCCGCCATTGTACCAATCCACAGGCATCCAGTATTTTAATTTCTCTTCCGAAGCAAAAGCTTCATCATTTTTATTGTCAAAATAACGCAGGAAGTACCAGCTGGAGCCTGCCCATTGAGGCATGGTATCGGTTTCTCTTTCGGCATAGCCTCCACAAACAGGACAGGTTGTTTTATACCACTCAGGAATATTGGATAAAGGTGATTTTCCAGTGTCGGTTGGTTCATAGCTTTCCACCAGCGGCAGTTCTAATGGAAGTTCATCTTCCGGAACTGGAACCATGCCGCATTTTTCACAATGGATAATTGGAATAGGTTCCCCCCAATACCGTTGACGATTAAAGGCCCAATCCTTCATTTTATAATTAATGGTTTGTTTCCCTATTTTTTCGTTTTCCAGGTATGCTATTGTTTTGGCAATGGCATCCTTGACTTCCAATCCATTTAAAAAACCGGAATTAACCATGATCCCGGAATCCGTATCAGTATAGGCACCCTCGGTAATGTCCCCGCCGGCGATGACTTCAATAATCGGCAAGCCAAATTTTGTTGCAAATTCCCAGTCCCGCTTATCGTGGCCTGGTACAGCCATAATAGCACCGGTTCCGTAACCCATCATGACATAGTCGGCAATAAAAATCGGAATTTCTTTCAAAGTCATCGGATTAATGGCTTTAATGCCTTCGATGCGCACACCTGTTTTATCCTTTGCTAACTGAACCCGTTCAAATTCGGTTTTTCGTTTAGCCTGTTCCTGGTAATCAATAATTCCATCCATGTTTGTAATCTTTTCCTGAAGGTCCTGAATCAATGGATGTTCTGGGGCAATAACCATAAAGGTTGCACCAAAAAGGGTATCGGGTCGGGTTGTAAATACACTCAGTGTTTGATCATATCCTTTAATGGCAAAGGCAACTTCAGCACCAATTGATTTTCCGATCCAATTTTCCTGTTCTAATCGAATACGGGGAAGATAATTCACTTCGTCTAAACCTGCCAGCAGCCGCTCGGCGTAGTCACGAATTTTCAGGAACCAAACATCTTTTTCCATTTGAACAACTTCGCTGCCACAAAGGGAACAACGTCCATCACGAAAATCCTCGTTTGCCAGTACAACCTTACATCCGTTACAGAAGTTAACATAGGTACGGTCTCTGAAAGCAAGGCCATGTTTAAATAATTGAAGGAAAATCCACTGGGTCCACTTGAAATATTTTGGATCCGTGGTATCAATTTCTTTGTCCCAGTCAAAAGCGTAACCAATACGTTTTAATTGTTTAGTAAAAACCTTTATATTTTCGTCAGTGACATCCCGGGGATGTCGCCCGGTTTTTATGGCATAATTTTCGGTTGGTAAACCAAAGGCATCCCAGCCAATGGGAAAAAGAACATTAAAGCCTTCCATCCGACGTTTTCTGGCAATGATTTCCAGTGAGGTATAAGCCCGAACATGACCAACGTGCAGCCCAACCCCAGAGGGGTATGGAAACTCAACCAAGCCGTAGAATTTTTCTTTATCCGAATTTTCTTCCATTCGAAAGGTTTCATTTTCTTCCCAATGCTTTTGCCATTTTTCTTCTATTTTCTTGTGTTCATATAGTGACATATTTCCTCCATCTACTTGTTTCTCTATTATAACAACAAAAAAACCCGTGCCCAATAAGGGACGAATTTCAAATTGTCTCCTAACTATCTTTAGTATTATTATAAAGAAGGGTGTATATCCTGTCAATGATTTGTGCTTTTTTTATCGAAATGGCCCCATTATCTCACTTTTTTCGGGATATTTTCCATCATTTGCCTAAATTTATGGTATACTGTATCCCAGAAAAAACAGCAAAGGAGCATTTTATGTATCCCCTTTTAAAAATGAATAAACGCAAAATTATAGAAAATACCCGTGCCATTATCACCCGTGCTGAAAATCATGGGATTAACATTACCGCCATCACTAAATGCACCGGGGGAAATGTCGAAATTGCCCAGGCATTTTTAGATGGTGGCGCTACTGCCATTGGTGATTCCAGGATCAAAAACCTTAAAAACCTTGCCGTACTCCCCTGTGAAAAATGGCTGATTCGTGTTCCAATGCTCAGTGAGTGTTCTCACACGGTTGCCTACACGAATCTCTCTCTCAACAGTGAAATGAAAACCATTCGTCATTTAAATGCAGCCGCAAAAGCCCAGGGTAAAACCCATGGGATTCTCTTGATGCTGGATCTCGGCGATCTCAGAGAGGGTTATTTTATTGGGGATGGCGACAAACACCAGGAAGAGGTTGATCGTCTTATTTTTGAAAACTTAAAGAATTTGGATCGTGATATTCAGGAGATTTTATCGATGAAGAATATTGATCTCAGAGGGATTGGCACAAACGTCACCTGTGTCGGCGGCACTATTCCCCATCCCGATACCTTTAAGGCCTTTTTTAAGGTGAAGCAAGCTCTGAAAGATAAATATCAGCTTTCCTGCGAGATTGTATCCGGAGGCAACTCCAGTGCGTGGTACCTGGTTGAAAATGAAACCATCCCTAATGAAATAAACAATCTTCGCCTTGGGGATGTTATTCTTTTTGGTCGGGAATCCGCTTATTTTCACAGCTATGATTACCTTCATCAAGACGCTTTTATTCTGGACGTGGAAATCATTGAAATTCGTCATAAGCCCAGCTTTCCGATTGGCGAAATCGGACGAAATGCCTTTGGCAATATCCCTGTTTTTCAGGATACTGGGATTCGGCGTCGGGCGATTTGCGGTTTGGGACGCCAGGACACTGAACCAGAACACCTATTTCCCATAACACCTGGCATTAAAATTGAAAGCTATAGTTCAGATCATCTGATTTTGGACATTACCGATGCCCAGGAGAATTATGATATCGGTGATATCATCAGCTTTCGATGCGACTATATGGGCGCGCTTTACGCCGCAACCTCTGATTACGTCGAAAAAATTATTATTAATGACTAAATTGAGATAAGAAGAAAAGGAGAATTATTAATGGAAAACGAAAATACCACCTACATCCCTTTTGACACCCTGGAAGCTTTTATGGCAGATGCTTTAAAAGGCATTGGCGTTCCTGAGGAAGATGCTA
>JAENWK010000165.1 GCA_016650045.1 Eubacteriaceae bacterium
AAAAAAATGATCTGAAAGAAACGTTTGCAACAATAAAATGTCTTGACAAAAATAAAAACAGAGGTATGATAAACATCTGCTACCTTACGATAGGTAGGTAAAATGAAAGAGAGGTTTTGTCATTGGAAACAAAGAAAAAGATTATGAATTCAGCATTTAGATTGTTCGCAGAAAAAGGGACTGAATTTTCATTAACTGAAGTGGCAAATGAAGTTGGTATAAAAAAGGCGTCTATTTACGCTCACTTTATCAGCAAAGAAGTTTTGCTCTATGAAGTAATTGACCAGGAAATTCACGAGTACTTTTTTGAGATTGATGAACAAAGCCGTGATTTAAAAAGTACTTTTTATATGATATTGAATTATTATAATAAATCAAAATCAAAACGATATTTTTGGAAAAGACTGTTATTATTTCCGCCAGTGGCGTTTGAAACAACTCTTATCCCGAAAATAAACAAACTTACTGAACAGCGTTATGAAATCATATTTGATTTAATTAAATCAAATATGGAAACAGGCATCATAAGACCTCAAGATCCAGGAACAGTCTTATACTCATTTCTTGCTATGATTCATGGGTTGGTTTCAATCACTATCATCTATGAATCTGAGGATTTAGCAATAAATTACGATGGACTTTGGCAAAATTTTTGGAATGGCATCATTTAGGAGGTCAACATATGGTACTCATCATTCAAAACATTGGCGAACAAAACAGTTTATTTTTGGCTGCTATATTATTTTATCTAATCGCTGCTGTGGCGTCACTTACTTTAATGAAACGCCATAAATTATGTAACATTATATCAAATGTACTTTGTATTGTTGCCGGTTCATTTGGGGTAGTCGCTTCAGTGATTAAAATTTTTACAGGCTATACACAAACAAATATTCCAATGCTTCAATCCACAATCCCCTTAGTATCACTTGATATAAAAATTGATAATCTTTCTGCCTTCTTTATACTCTGCTTGTCAGTTCTCGTTATATGCGTATCACTCTATTCGATCGGTTATAATTCGCACTACTATGGTAAAAGGAATCTGGGATTCTTTAATTTCTTATATTCAACCTTTATTTTGTCAATGTTTTTTGTCATGATCTCGGGAAATGCAGTGTTTTTCTATATTGCATGGGAGGCAATGTCTTTAATTTCATACTTTTTGGTTGTTTTCGAATCAGAGCATGAAGAAAATCAAAGAGCCGGTAAATTGTATCTTATTATGACACATATTGGTACGGCGTTTTTATTAATCGGATTTATGATTATGTTTAGCTATACAAAATCGTTTGATATCTTTGGAAGTTCAGCAGCCATACCTGAAGTTGCAAAGAACTTCATGTTTGTTTTTTTCTTAATCGGATTTGGAACAAAAGCCGGAGTGGTTCCACTGCATATATGGTTGCCCTATGCACATCCAGCCGCACCAAGCAATGTGTCTGCCCTAATGTCCGGGATCATGATTAAAACAGCCATTTATGGAATGATCCGTTTCATGCTCTGCTATTTACAGATCCAGCATACCTGGTGGGGTGTGGTTATCTTATGTTTTGGTATTGTTTCCGCAGTTCTTGGGGTTGCTTACGCATTAATGGAGCATAATATTAAAAAACTTCTGGCATTTCACAGCGTTGAAAATATTGGGATAATCCTGATTGGATTGGGAGTATCCTTTATTGCCTTTTCACAAAACAATGAATTTTTAGGTGGATTGGCTTTGATCGCAGCCCTACTGCATACTTTTAATCATACCTTGTTTAAAGGTGGGTTATTTCTTGGAGCTGGGTCGATTCAATATGTCACCCACACAAAGGATATTGATAAACTTGGCGGATTGATTAAAAAGATGCCCATCACAGCACTCATGGTCTTGTGTTTTTCTCTGGCAATTTCTGCAATTGTTCCTTTCAATGGATTTGTCAGTGAATGGCTGATTTACCAATCGCTATTCTTGAATATCGGATATGGCACAGGAGCACTTAATATTTTATCCATACTATCCATCGCGGCACTGGGGCTGTCGGGTGCTTTAGCGGCAGCATGCTTTGTTAAGCTTTTTGGTATTTCCTTTTTAGGACTGCCAAGAAGCGACCATGCATTAAATGCCAAAGAGGTTCCGGTTACAATGAATATTGGAATGGGAATACTGGCTGGGTTTTGTCTGGCAATAGGACTATTCCCTGCTATTTTCATTAATATTGTTGATAAAGTTGTTTTCAGTCTGGTCGGATCATCTATTACCGGGAATTTTCAGGGAGGTTTTGTAAAAGCTTATTCGCCCCTGGTTGTTTCGGGGAATAGTATAGCTCCGGTGGAAATATTGATTGTTTTCGTGGTTGTCATTTTAGCTGCTCTTTTAATCATCCGATTAATTGGCGGGAAATATATAAAGCGGAAATATGGAACCTGGGATTGCGGTTTTGAGTCACTTAATTCAAGAATGCAGTACACGGCCACAGGATTTTCCAAGCCGTTAAGAATTGTTTTTAGTATTTTATATCGACCAGGCAGAAAAGTCGAAATCGAAGAAGGAGTTTCTTCTTACTTTCCAACCTCAATTAAATATAAAGTATGGACAGAACCGATTTTTGAAAAATATTTTTATAATCCAGTGCTTAATATGGTAAGAAAAATTGCACTGAAAAT
Organism: Eubacteriaceae bacterium; assembly: GCA_016650045.1. Classification (GTDB taxonomy): domain Bacteria; phylum Bacillota; class Clostridia; order Eubacteriales; family Eubacteriaceae; genus Acetobacterium. The sequence continues at coordinate 2,650 of JAENWK010000165.1, forward strand.
AATAGGCTTGGTACAAACTGGAAGCGTTCATGCTTACCTGATCTATATTTTCATCGCCGTTTTAACATTAATGCTGTATAACAGGCTGGCATAGAAGGAGATTTCAAATGATAGAGGCTACATATTTAATT
>JAENWK010000176.1 GCA_016650045.1 Eubacteriaceae bacterium
CCCAACACCAACAAACATGGAGGTTCCATATTTTTCATAAACCGCACCACGAATATATTTTGGATTCATTTCCTTCATGTTCCCAATGAGTGCTAAAGTAGCACCAGGCGAGGTTGGGTAACCCTTTTCATCTCTGGGACAGGCCGTGTTGAACTGAGTCCCCATCCAGGAAACATAACCCTGGGCACCGCCAATGAAAATCTTTGTCCCCATGCCAATGGTTTTAAGCAGTGGATCATTTAACAGTGGGCTTAATTCTCCGGAAGTGCTGTAGGTGATATTTCCCATGTTTGGCTGCAAAATACCCATATAGGTGTATAAACGCTGGCTAGAGGTGTTAATGGCTGCATTGTAATTTTGATAAATATTTCGGGGGTTAAATAAATAGGCTTCGTTGAGATCTTCCAGGGTCACCCAGGTATCAATGGATTTTCTGGGATAGCAATCGGTTCCCTGGGACTTAGCCACTAAGTGAACCTCTTTCCCGGCAATCAAATCATGGATGACATGAGCGCCTCCATATTCTATCCCCTTATCCCCGGATGGCTGAGTGGCTCCCAAATAGGTGTCCACGGCTGCCAAACCACCATAGGCTTCGACGTCATTTAAACTGATTTCACCCATGCGAATGGGAGGATCAGAATGTCCGAAGTTGATAAAAGCACCCGAAGAACACATGGGGCCAAAGGTGGCGGTGGTAACCACATCCACATAGTCTGCGGCATCCTTGATGCCACGATCTTTAACAATGCCGATGACTTCTTCAGCGGTTACAATAACAGCGTCGCCGCGGGCGATTTTTTCATTAATTTCCTGATAGGTTTTTGCCATTTTATCCTCCAAAATTAATTTTCATTATTTCCTGATATGGTTATAATCCTAAATCTCTTATACCATGGTGTTAAGATAGGCATTCATAAAACCGTCCAGATCGCCATCCATGACACTTTGAACATTTCCAACTTCCACATTGGTGCGATGATCCTTGACCATATTATAAGGGTGAAATACATAGGAGCGAATTTGACTGCCCCAGGCAATTTGACTATAATCCCCTTTAATATCATCAATATGATTCATTTTTTCCTGTTCCATAATTTCTACCAGCTTGCCCTTGAGCATTGCCATGGCCACTTCCTTGTTTTGATGTTGGGATCGTTCATTTTGGCATTGAACCACAATGTTTGTGGCAAGATGAGTGATACGCACAGCCGAATCGGTTTTATTGACATGCTGACCGCCGGCGCCACTGGCCCGATAGGTATCAATGCGTATATCTTCCGGAAGAATTTCAATTTCTACCGTATCATCTATTTCAGGCATGACATCCAGTGATGCAAAAGAGGTATGTCGACGGCCTGATGAATCAAAAGGAGAAATCCGAACGAGCCGATGAACGCCTCGCTCGGTTTTCAAATAACCATAGGCGTTAATCCCTTCAATCATTAGTGTGGCGCTTTTTATCCCTGCGCCTTCTCCGGGCTGAAGGTCTAATATTTTTACTTTGTAGCCCTTCTTTTCAGCCCACCTGGTGTACATTCGCAACAACATTTCCGCCCAATCCTGAGATTCGGTTCCGCCGGCTCCGGGATGAAGAGCAATAATGGCATTATTACTGTCATATTCACCAGCAAGAAGGGTTTCAGTACGAAAGGAATCTATTTTTTGGTTAAGGGTATTAATGGATTCTGAGAATCCTTCCAGGATCTCACCCTCTTCAGCCAATTCAAACATCACTAAAATATCATCTAATTCTTCTGTAAGAGCGTTGTAGTGATCAACTTTCAGCTTTATGAGTTTTAACTCTTTTAAGACAATTTGGGCTGATTTCTGGTCATTCCAGAATTCCGGATTTTCAGTTTTCTTTTCAAGGACTTCTATTTCACTGATCAATTTGGGTAGGTCAAAGTGAATCCCCTAATTCTTTTAACTTTGTTTCCATTTCATTGACAATTTGCTTTTCTTCGTACAAATCGATCATTCAACATTCACATCCTTTCAATTTCATACCCTGGGGTTGGTTATTTTTCATCAAGCACCGCAACATTTTTTATATTTTTTTCCACTGCCGCAAGGGCACGGATCATTTCGTCCAACTTTATTTTGAGCACTGGCTGGACCTGCCGGTTTTCCTACAATTTCATTTTCATTGGTTTTCATTTGACTGAAGTCTACCTTTTCTTTGGCTTCTTCACTTGGTACCACTTGAATATTTAGATTGAAGAGATATTTTACCGTATCTTCCTGTATTCTCAGGATCATATCATCAAAGAGGGCAAAGCCTTCTTTGGTATATTCTTTGACTGGATCATTTTGTCCGTAGGCCCGTAAACCGATCCCTTGTTTAAGCTGATCCATGTTATCGATGTGTTCCATCCAGGCACTGTCAACACTTCTTAATAGAATAATGGCTTCAATGTTTTGGAGTTGTTCCAATCCTAAACGTTCTTTTTTCTCTTCCAGAATTTTTCGACATTCATCCAGCACGGTTTCTACTAAAATTTCCCGACTTTCAGGTTTTTCCGGGAAAGTCAGTGTTCCCTTGGGAAGTACTGTGGTTTC
>JAENWK010000137.1 GCA_016650045.1 Eubacteriaceae bacterium
ACTGGTTGGAGAATTCAAATTCTTCAGTGAGTTTGACTGGGGAGAAACTGGCGCAACTGATCGGAAACATACAAAAGCTGCAAACCGCAGCCACCAGCGAAAACTTATCCAGAGAAATATCTGAGAATTTTTCACCCAGACAAGTGCACAAAAGAACCGTCCCCTTGTGTTATAAAAAAAGAAGAGGCATTCCCCCCTCTTTTTTAAATAATTATTTGTTTGTTGTATGGTTTTTTTTGCCTTCTGCAGCTGCTTTGATTGTAAAAGGGGGTATTATATAACCCCTTATTCGTCGCTTCAATCTCTTTGATTTTAAAATCGGTTTTTCATTTTGTACAAGAATTTCAATTAAAGCATCTTGTAGCACCCTCGAATAATTAATACTATTTTTTTCGGCCTTCTCACTTAACCAGTATGGAATTGTACAGTTTTTTCGTACGGCTCGATTATCTACTTTTTTTCGATACTCAGTAAAGTCAACATCTACCAGAGTAATAATATCATCTTCTAACTCTTTTTCAGCTTTTACCGTTCCTGGTTCAGGAAGAGACTTTCCGTCGTCCTCCATATCAATTCCCATTAAACCGATGGCATCGCGCGCCATATACATAGCATCTGCAATATCGCTTCCTTGAGTATTAATATCGAAATCAGGAATAGTAACAAAATAACCTTCTCCATCTTTTGACAATACAACCGGATATGCATTTTTCATTTTTATTTCCCCCTATTATTGCAAAATAACTATTTAAGGTTGTGTTTTTTAATAATCTTATTTGCAAGCCGTTCTTTTATATCGGGATGTCGCGGAATGGGTTCACATTTATTTCCGTCAGTGTAGATGTCATGATCTCCACCATTACGTTTCAGATACCATCCGCTTTCTTCGAGAAGTTTTATTAAAATTCGTCGTTTCATTAATTATTCCTTTTCCAGATTTCTCTGTATTTTAATGCTCCTCCAAAAAATAGCTCTCCCAAACTATATTTAAATTATACGCATTTTATACGCATATGTCAAGGAGAATATGAAAAAAGGGAAAGTTAATACCTTCCCTCTTCAATTCACATTTGTTTGAACATATTTGCTGACAAATTCATTTGGTGTCAAAATTTCCGGCTTCTCAATGTCAATGTCTTCGAAATCTTTGTCACCAGTGATCAGAATGTCCACATCTTCAACAATAGCTGAATAGAGTACCGGATAGTCCTTTTCATCGCGAATTTCAAATAGCCCTTCATCCATTTCGTCAGGAGTATAGACAAATTCAAAGGGAAGAACGGTTAAAAAACGATCCAGATCAGCGAATCGACCCTCAAATTTTCTTTGGACAACATCTTTAAGTTCATTAATGACAAAAGAAGACAGTACCAAGCGATGATCCTTAAGAATGGATGCCAGCATCTCATTCATGATCTCACTTTTGAAAATGATTGAAGAGATCAGGACATTCGTGTCCAGCATGATTCTCATTGTTTCTTTTCCTTCTTTTCCTCAAACCGTTCTTTTCTCACTTCCTTCACCAGATTCACAACGTCTGCTTCGGTTTTTAAATCCAGCCGTTCTGCTTCACCTTCAAAGGCATTCTGAACCTGTTCGAGAGCCAGCATAGCCGAGTTGGCAATCACCATGTAGCCGTCTTTCTCGATGAAGACAACTTTATCACCTTCCTTCAGATTCAATTTCTTTCGAATATTGATGGGAATGGTTACTTGACCTTTTGACATTACTTTTGCAAGATCCATCATATGCACCTCCTTAAACCCTACTTTTCCTACTTTCAGTATAGCATCATTACCATTTTTTAGCAAGATCAATTAATCAATGCTAAGAATTGAGCCATTTTTCATCAAACCCATCTTTACTCCTCCGTAAATCCCGTCAATCGTGGCAGTCCCGGCAGAAAAACACATCAACTGGCGCCACTGACAGCAATGACGGCAAATACGGAAGAGCATTTTTACTATCGTCTCTGCAACAGCTTGTCCACCTCCTTCTGAAACCTCCTTCTGAAACCTCCTTCAAAAAATAATGAGAGACCTGAAAGGTTTAATTCCAGATCTCTTCATAGTAATAATATATATTTGAGTCGGGGGTTTGGTTCATTTTTAATCAGATGGTCAGATTTCAATGACAATGTGTGAGTGGTCAATTTTCAGCGTAAATCGTGAGATTGCCATTTAATTTTGATCCGTTTTTCCCGACAGACCAAACCATGGCGCCATCTGGAATTTTCAAAATCAATACGGTCTCGACTGTCGACACTGACGGCATTTAGGGAACAAAAAATAGAACTGGTTGAATAAAGAATTCAAATTCTTCAGTGAGTTTAGATGGGAAGAAACTGGCGCAACTGATTGGAAACAGACAAAAGCTGCAAACCGCAGCCACCAGCGAAAACTTATCCAGAGAAATATCTGAGAATTTTTCACCCAGCCAAGTGCACAAAAGAACCGTCCCCCTGTGTCCGCACCCCTGTGTCCGGTTATTGTTTCACAGCCCGTTTTTCTTTGGGAACAATAGCCAAAGTATACCCAAGTGGATCAAGAAGTTTAAACAGGGTGTCAATTTTTGGGATTGCCTTGAGGTTTTCCAGGCGTGCAATGGCCGGCTGTTTTAAACCAGTTAGATCGGCAAGTTTCTTTTGAGACATCCCACTTTTTTCACGGGCTTCAATCAGTTTGCCGATAAGGGCCACCTCAAACTCAATTTCGGCCCTCTCTGAATCGCTCACGAAACTGGGATCATCATAAAGGTCAGTGAACTCTGTAAATTCTTCATTGCCTATTTTAATACTCATTTTGACACGTCCTTTCTATGAAATCACTCATATTGTGTTTAGCTTTATCTATTTCCTTTTGAGGGGTTTTTTGTGTTTTCTTATGAAAATAATGCAGCAAAACAAAAGTTTCATCTTTCCAGTAAAAGAAAAATATCCGGTCTGATAAAGGCCTGAGCTCCCAGATGTCGCCATCAATGTGCTTAACGGTTGGGTTACCGATCCTTGTTCCATATTCCTGCAATGATCGAATATAGGCACTGATCTTAGTAAATTGAATGCGATCCTGCTTGCTGGTACTGGATCTAGCTTTTAATTTGATGAGATATTCTCTTACTGGCTCATTTCCTTTTGAATCTTTATAAAATATTACTTTAAACATGTCAACCTCTTTATTTATATGAATTATAACATATTTGTTATATATTGGCAATGGCTTTTTGGTGAAAATATATTTGTGGCATATTTTCGCCACAGTGTTTTGAGGCACTTACTTATTTTAACATCTTTTGATGCTAAGCACAACACAAAAGAACCGTCCCCTTGTGTTCATGGTCATTGTGAAACCTCCTTCAAAAAATAATGAGAGACCTGAAAGTGTTCATTCCAGATCTCTTCATGGTAATAATATATATTTGAAGCAGTGGTTTGGTTCATTTTGAATGGGATGGTCAGTTTTAAATTTATTGTGCGATGTGTAGCTTTTCCATTAATGCCTTTTGAAGGGTCTGTGAGAAGTTGATGCTGTTCTTTTCAGCCATGTTATTGAGCCAATCAGGTATGGTTAAGGTCTTTTTCACTGCTTTAGAAGATCTCACATATTGAGTAAGATCACAGGCAACGAGACTTGTGAATGAATCATCTTCA
>JAENWK010000200.1 GCA_016650045.1 Eubacteriaceae bacterium
CTGAGCGGTTAAGCCAGGATCGGATGAAAACGACAATGTAATAAATACAACACAACAAAAAGAGCGTTAAGGTAAACCGCGTCCAACTGATGGTATTTAATCCAAACATAATGCTTTAAATTTTAAGGTTTTTACCGGAAATATTTTTGACTGATCTTTTCTTTGGTTCTGTGAATCGCCGCAAAATCAATCGTTGCAAATTTGAGGTATTGCAAAAAATAAAACACCCCAGTTGTACCCAAGGTGGGTGTTTTATATGGTTAAATAAATTATGGTTTGATAATTATTTTTGATATTATTTGACAGCAATTGAAAACAACTTTGTTAAGCAGATGGGCAGGAATAATTGTAATTGATGCAACTTGGTTCGTTTTGAACAAGTCAAATTATTTTCAAAAAAAGAAGAAAAAAGAAAAAAAGTTAGTTGTCCTGAAAGTTTGGGTTAAAATTTAGGCCACACCCGAAATTTTAAATCTTTTTGATTGCAGAGATGATGATAAACTTAAAAATCAATTGCTGCGATCTGACAAAAATGTGTGGCAAAAGGCATGTGTGGTGACTGCACTGGAACGAAGCGATTGGATGGGATGAATTGGAGCTTGTTCCCGGACTTTTTTGTTTGGCTTGTGTGTTTGGAATGGCCGGGACAGGCGAAATGGAACTGGGGCTGGAAATCGCGTTAGTGGAAGGTAAGGAACCACTCTTACCGCGGGGTTCATCCGGCTTATGAGTGCAGTGAGTGGACTTAAGCGACCGGTTCCGGTGAGCCTGCGAACGGGATTAGGGCGCAATAAAGCGAGTGAAGCGATTGTGCCGGATGAACGGGGGATAGAAGATTCCACTTCTAAAAAAACGCGTAAAACCTAAAAAAAGAAAAGTGACAAAGAAAGGAGAAAAGTCAATGTAGGCAAGGGATATCTAAAATTGATCTCTAAACAGGAAAGGACCAATCTTCCCTGTGACCATGGCTTGTGGGCGAAAGTGCGGAGCTAATGGAGCGAACGGGTCGCAGGAATCATTTTTTCCTGATGTAGACAAGAGTCGATTATAGTAAAGGTCGTAAATGGGCAACATGTATTTCAACATTATAGAAGAATGGGATTTATTTCCCGTTTAGCTGAAAACTCTTGAGGATTTGATTAAATACCCTGATTACATTTACGTTTCCCAATCCCATTTCTTTAAGAATGGCATTATTGGGCAGGTCGGCAGCAATAGTATCCATAAATTCCTGCATGTGGGTTTGTATACTATCGGGCAATTCATAGACATCGTTTTCGGTCAACATCACAGCCAAACGAAAAATATCTCCTTTATGCTTGCGGAGTTGTTTGCTGCCTTCTTTGCTTCCCTTTGCAATGCGTTCAGCAATTTCAAGATAAGCTTTTGCTTTCAGGCATATTAATGCTTCGGTATTTGCCCGGTGCAGACCGTTTTCCGATTCACTATGATCCAGCATATAATGATAGTAATCATCATTCAGGAGGATAGCCGAAAGGCTCGACAGATCATCATCAACCGGGATCGGGGTAAGGTGAGATTGTTCATCAATATCCAGCAGGTCTGGATTCCGCGAAAACAGTTCAATCTGGTATGGAAATTTCAGGTTTTCCGGTTTTATGAAACGGTAGTATTTCCGTTCATCTTCACTTTTTTCTTTCTTTTCGTAATTCCCGTCTTTTATGAACTGCCAGAACTGCTTTACAAATCCAGCATTCAGAGCTTCAACCACCAGGATTATATCAATATCTTTGGTGGCCCTGGGTATAAATCCAGCTTCATCAATAATAATATCACAAGCTGTCCCACCAATAATGACATAATTCTCAGGATATGCCTCAAAATATTTTTTAAATATGTCTAATCCTCTTACCA
>JAENWK010000117.1 GCA_016650045.1 Eubacteriaceae bacterium
AGACGATCTAAAGGCATCATGGCCACTACTTCAGGAAGCTTTCGAGCATTCTTAAAAGTCAGTGTCCCTGAAATAGACAGGTAAAATCCCATATCTAAAAATATCCTGGCCATTTCCACTGAACCGCTATAGCTATGCATGACTCCGCCAAGTTCAGAGGAAAAGTGCTCCTTTAAAAGTCGCCACATATCTTCCATGGATTCCCGGTTATGAATGACAATGGGAAGCCCCACTTCTTTGGCAATGCATAACTGATCCACAAACACGGACTGCTGGATTTCTCGAGGGGATAAATCATAGTGATAATCTAAACCGATTTCTCCGATGGCCACCACCTTATCATTTTCAGCCCATTCTCTGAGCATTCGTCGATGCTTTTGGAAATCATAGGACTTTGCATCATGGGGATGAAAACCCACGGTGGCATAAACCATGTCATACTTTTCACTCAGAGACACTGCGCGACGGCTGGATGCTTCATCCGATGCCGGGTTAATAATAAGGTTTACCCCTGCGGTTTTTGCGTTTTCGAGAACATCTTCACGATCTTCATCATATTTTTCTTCGTCGATGTGTGCATGACTGTCAATTAACATTTTTTAACTCCTTTGCTTTTTCCAAGAGTATTTCTCGTGTGTTCCCAAATTCTTCATCAATGACGCCTTCCAGGAGCATCTTTAAAATTCGGCCTATTTCCTCGCCGTTGTTTATTCCTAGTTCTATTAAATCACTGCCATTCACAGCTAAATCTTTCAGTGAAAAGCATTCATTTTCAGAAATAATCTCCTGGAGAAGGACTTGTACTGCCTCCAGGGTTTCCAATCGTTTAACATTTCCTGGAGATTTGGCTAAAATATCTGCATGTTTTACCGCTAATAAATCAAGGAATAAAGGCTTTGATAGCCGATTCAGCCAACGTTTAATGCTTTTTTTACTGGGTTCTAATGGGGTGGTATGATATTTCACTAGGGTGCGAACCTGGGATATTGTTTTATTATCCATTTTAAGGGCCTGCAATCGTGACACTGCAATCTTTTCAGAAAGCTGACTGTGTCCACGAAAATGACCGATGTTTCTGCTATCTTCAGTGTAGGTTCCTGGTTTTCCAGCATCATGAAATAACATGGCCCAACGCAAATGGGGAATGGGCAGAATATTCTCGAGAGCTACGGCGGTATGGGTAAGGACATCATAGCAATGATGAGGGTTCTTTTGATTAAACTCTTCCATTGGCAATAGCTCTGGAATCATAACCCCAATCACTGCGACTCCGTTAATAAGAACGTCCCTGACATTTTTACCGCATAAAAGCTTGGTAAGTTCTATGGCAATGCGTTCAACTGAAATGGCCTTTAGTAACTCACGATTTTCAAAAAGTGCCTTTTTAGTCCTTTCTTCAAGGTAAAAACCAAGAACCGAGGCAAACCGTAATCCCCTGAGAATTCTCAAGGCATCCTCATTAAATCGCCGATTGGGATCTCCAACACAGCGGATCATTTGATCGCTAAGATCTTTTTCTCCGCCAAATAAATCGATTAAACCTTTACTGGGATGATAAGCCATGGCATTCATGGTAAAATCCCGACGGGCGAGGTCTTCTGCTATGTTTTTAGTGAATAGCACCCGATCTGGATGGCGTTTGTCTGAATAACCGGTTTCTATGCGGTGGGTCGTAATCTCTAGGGGAAAGCCTTCTAAAATCACAGTCACCGTGCCATGAGTGATGCCGGTTTCGATGACCCGATAATCCTTGAAACACTTTTTTACTTCTGCTGGGCTGGCATCGGTGGTCATGTCAAAATCCACAGGTTTTTTGCCTAATAAATAATCCCGGACGCAGCCTCCCACAAGATATCCACAGAACCCACAAAGCTCAAGCTTTTCAATGGCCTTTTGAACAGCTTCCGGCAGTTCAAACTTCATTAGTTCTCCCGGTTTCCCAAACCGATGTCATCGGCCACACCGCGCATTCCTAAAATAGTCTCCTTCATTAAATCTTCCAATGAATAACCGGCTATTTCAGAACCACTGGTAATAACTTCGCGATCAACCCCTGCTGCAAAGCTGGCAGTTTTAAATTTCTTTTTCACTGATTTCACCTCTAAATCATTCACACTTTTCGAAGGGCGCATATAGGCGCAGGCGGTAATCAGTCCTGTTAATTCATCGATTGCATAAAGAATTTTTTCCATTTGATGGGTGGGTTCCACTTCAGAGCAAATGCCATAACCATGACTGACCACACTTTGGATAAAATCATCGTCATAGCCGTGATCCTTTAATATTTCCACCACTTTAACACAATGCTCCATTGGGTATTTTCCGTAATCCAGATCATGAAGAAGGCCGACAATGCCCCAGTACTCAGGGTCTTCTTTTTCGATGACGGCAAAGTGAGCCATTACCCCGGATACGGCTATCCCATGGTTAATAAGCGCTTCATTTTCGTTGTATTCTATTAATAATGCCAGTGCCGCTTCTCGATTGATATTTTTATTCATTTTCGGATCTCCTTATTTCTATAATAATGTTCTTTATATAACGCCTTTAATTGATTTGTGAGCCCTTCATTTTCTACAGAAAATGGTTGATGCCCAATCCTATTAACAGGCATTATCTCCATTAATGAATTGGTAATGAATACCTCATCAGCATCCAATAATGACTCTTTATAATAATAACCTTCCTCAATAGATATTTTTTCAGCTTTTAATAATTCAATCACTTTATTTCTGATAATCCCTGCTAAGAGTCCGTTGTCTATTGCTGGGGTATACACCTTTTTATTCTTTGCAAAAAAGATATTGCTGATACAACCTTCCGCCAAATATCCCTTTGAATTAAAAAAAATTGATTCATTAAACCCCTTGTTGATGCCCATATTGAGGATCAACAGATTCTCTAGATAATTATTGGATTTAATGTTCACCAATAATGATCGTTCATTTCTTACATAATCACTTATATTTAGGCTGACACCCTGCTGATATATTTTATCACCATAATGATTTTCTCTGGCGGTAATAATCAAATTGTTGTTTGTGCTGCCTTTGCTATGGGTAATTCTTAACGCTCCGGTATCCATGCTATTTTCTTTGATCATTTTAAAGCAGTCCATTAAAATTCCAGAAACATCAAACTGACATTCAAGATCAATCAATAAAGAACTGCTTTCTAAACGCTTAATGTGTTCCCCAAAAAAAGCAGGTTTAGCATCATAAACATTGATTGTTTCGAATACACCATAACCGTACAAATATCCCGGATCTAAAGGAATCAAACATTCTTTTAGAATTTCGCCATTATAACAACTGTACTGAATTGTGTTCTCCCCCTATCTAAAACGTAAAATGCTTGTTCAATCACAAAACGACTTTCTAATATCTTTTTAAGGCTTCCACTAAGGCTCTGCCTTTGTCAAAGGTTTCTTCATATTCTGATTCATTTTCCGAATCCCAAACGATTCCTCCGCCTACCTGAAAGTATGCTTTTTTGTTTTTGCAGAGAATTGTCCTGATGACAATATTCAAATCTAAATCACCATTGAATCCAATATATCCGATTGATCCCGTATAGATGTTTCGCTGGGTAGGTTCTAATTCATCAATAATCTCCATGGCCCTGATTTTAGGTGCTCCGGTAATGGACCCGCCTGGAAATGTTTCTCTAATGGCGTCTACGGCATCAACATCATCCCTGAGTTGTCCAATGACGGTTGCCACCAAATGAAAAACAGTTTCGTATTGTTCTAATTTATACAATTCGGGAACTTTCACACTTCCGGATTTGCTTATTTTACCGATATCATTTCTTTCTAAATCCACAATCATCAGTAATTCGGCCTTGTCTTTGTCACTATTGATTAAAATATTTCTGTTTGCTTCATCCTCTTCCGGTGTTTTTCCTCTTGGCATGGTACCTTTAATGGGTCGCGCCTCAATGTTTCCGCCTTTTATCTGGATAAATCTTTCAGGAGAACTGCACACAATTTGACCTTCTCCAAAGTCTAAATAGCATGCAAACGGAGCTGGATTAATTTTTCTTAATTCACCATATAATTCTAAGGGAGTCAATTGTAATTCGCATTCAAATCGTTGGGTCAGGTTGGTTTGATAGATATCCCCTGCTCGAATATAATCATGAATAACGTCTAAAGCGTGCATGTACTCTTGTTTTGTGAAATTACCTTTAAACACAAGGTTTTCATTTATTTTAAAGTCCTGTCTCATTGGGACTTTCACATTGCCTTCGATCGTTTGTTTAATTTGATTAATAATGGTTTCCGGTTTTTCTTCGATGCCCAGAGCTGCGATATGTGTTTTATTAAGTTGATGATCAATAATGATAATGCCATCATAAAAACCCATATGACAATCCGGAATTTTTACATCATCCTGAGCACTTCTTGGAAGATCTTCGATATGATGGCATAGATCATAGCCCAGGTAACCAACCGCCCCCCCTATAAAAGGTAACTCTGATGAATAGTCCATTTTGTATTTTTTAAGAAGGTTTTGTAATTCTTCAAAGGGATCACCCTGATAAACTTTTTCTTCGGTTTTCGTTTGAACTGTAATTGCATCATTTTTACTGGTAAAAACCAAAAAAGGATCAAATCCAATAAAAGAATATCGTCCCAGGTTATCAGAATCTCTGCCACTGTCTAAAAAAAAGCTGTAAGGATACTCCTTAAACAAAACAAATAATTCAAAACTCGTTAA
>JAENWK010000199.1 GCA_016650045.1 Eubacteriaceae bacterium
AAGCTGCTAAACATTGAGCAAATTATTTTCTACCAAATGGAATCGAAAAAAGATACTCATACCGAGCATCATTAATTTTTAACATCTAAAAGCAAAAATAATGAAAAACAATCACTGGATATGGATGATAATTGGCTGTGGACTGCCTCTATTGTTCATCTTTTTAGCGCCTTCATTCGGTATAGGAGGCGGTTCCTCACTCTTCATTTTCATCCTTTTTATGTTTGCCATTCATATTTTTATGCCCCATGGGTCACATCAACATGGTGGCTCTAATCATTCACAGCATAAACAAAATGAAGAAGCCAAAAGCGATAAAAACGCACCATCTGTTAAACCTATAGACCAACACGAAGGACATAAACATTAATAGCAAAGCAATGAAACAAAAATTTCAAATAAACGGAATCAGTTGTCGTGGATGTGTGGCAAGGGTCAAGAAGACATTGGAAAAACACCCCAACATCGAAAAAGCAGAAATTTTCCTGGCACCAAAAGGAGCTACACTTATCACAATGAATGAAGCACTTTCGGTTGCCGAATTACAAAGGCAACTCGATAAGCTCAAAGGGTATTCAATTACAGAAAGAAATTAATAACAACTAAAAATCAAAATTATGCACTATTATGATGGAAGTTTTGGAGGAATGCACCTTATATGGTGGATTATATGGATCATATTTCTTGCCTGGATTTTCTTTGTCCCAGCGGATATTCCATACCAAAAATCAAAGAAAGAAAACCCACTGGAAATTTTGAAAAAGCGTTTTGCAAAAGGAGAAATATCCAAGGAAGAATTTGAAGAATCAAAAAAGATTTTAAACTCGGACAATAATCCTAAACAATAATATTATGTATCGGCTAAACGTAAAAAAACTCGGATTTGCCTTCGGTCTAACAGGAGTCTTGATTTATTTGGGCTGTATGATCGTGGTGGCAACAACAGGACAGGAAGGAACAATCTCCTTTTTCAACAGTCTATTGCACGGCCTGGACACGTCCAATATCATTAGAATGGATGTACCACTATTGGAAGCCTTCTTTGGGATTATACAAACATTCATTTTAGGATGGCTTGTAGGCGCTTGTATTGGAGCATTTTATAATGCCCAAATTAAAAAATAAATGCAATACGTCTGGTTTATATGGTCCCTAATCATCTTGGCTTTATGGGCAGTGACCTATCTGGCCAAAAAGGAACATAGAAAAGTAATCCTTCAAATGAGCCTAATCACATTACCTTTTGGTTTAACAGAACCATTGTTCGTACCGGAATATTGGTTCCCTCCCTCGTTGTTCAATATAGCAGAACGAACAGGTTTCGACATTGAAAGTCTAATTTTTTCGTTCGCCATAGGTGGCATCGGCACGGTACTTTACAACCTTATTTTTAAACTGATCCTTACCGAAATACCGCATACCGAACGCGGTCATCATAGACATAAGTTGCATAATTATATCCTTTTTGTGCCGGTAATCGTATTCTTTGTTCTGGCTTTTTTTACATCACTCAACCATATTTATTGCGGCATTATTGCGCTGTTACTCGGTGGATTGGCAACACTCTATTGCCGACCAGATCTAAAAGGAAAGATTTGGGTTGGGGGAATATTGTTCATGGTATTGTACTTTATCTATTTTGAAAGTATCCTTCTGTTTTATCCCCAATATGTGACACTATACTGGAATCTGGACAACCTAACCCATTTTCTTTTCTTTGGTATTCCTATTGAAGAATTGCTTTTCGCTTTCACCTTTGGAATGTTCTGGTCCGGGCTATATGAGCACCTGTACTGGAGAAAATCTATAAAATTAGAAAAAGCCCACAATTAAATAAATACTATAAAAAAATGAAAAATATAGCAGTTATAGGTTACGGAGTCATCGGAAAAAGAGTGGCTAATGCCA
>JAENWK010000018.1 GCA_016650045.1 Eubacteriaceae bacterium
ATTGATTTATTTATTGTAATCGTGTTTTCCATTTTTGCTCCTTATTTTCTCTTGACCGATTTATTGTAACATAAATAATTAAACTTTTCGGGGTAAAAAAAATCACCATCAGTGATGGTGATTTCATCCAGATTGCTCTGGGTTTAAATTCTAATGGTGCGCCCTGGGGGGCTCGAACCCTCAACCTACTGGTTTGGAATATTTGTTCCATATGGTTACATACGTTTCCAAATACCGCACTGCCATGCGATTCTTGAAACAGACCCCACTTGAACGCCCGTTCTAATCTTGCCGCCATCTGGGAAAAATCTGGGAAAAAATTATGAATCAGGGAGGGTATTACTTCCCTGATTTTTGCTTATCATACCATAGATTTTGCAAAATAAAAATAGAGACTATACCCACGGTCTTACTGCCCCATGCGCTCGATTTCCCAATGTGAAAGGTCACTTAGTTCCTGTTGTGCGGAAAAACCGCTTAAATCGTCGATATGGGCTATATTTTTAAAATAGTGTCTTTATGACGCATTTCATCTAAAAATAAATATATAGATATTTATATGCCTAAAAACAGTATAAAAAAACTTTATAAATTACTTACTATTTTATCAAATAACGCTTGACTTATATAGGTACCTATATTATAATGTACACAAGAAGTAAATAAAGCGGTTAGCCACCCGGACGGCTAGGAGACAAGATGAAAAATGAAATGGTAGTTTTAGGAACAGCGGTAGAACGATTGAACAATGACGAGTTCATTGAAATATTCTTCGACATGGCAGATGGCGAAATTTGGGTAGATTCTCACATGACAAATAACGAGTGGAGCGAATACCACCAACCAACTATCCAAAAAGTTATTACCAGCCAATATGAATATGACATGGGCGGTATCATCGGAGAGTGGACAGAAACAAAATTAATTGATTGTGTAAAAGCATTTTTAAGCAGAGAATGGGTAGAACGTAAAGAAATGGACGATGCACAGGCCATGAAAGAAATCGAACAATATGTATAGAGCGGATCAACCGCTCTCCCCCTCTTTGGGGTAAAGGAGCACTAAATGAATATAAACGAAATAGACCGTTATGATCTCGGTATAATATGGGCCATCGGATCCCACGTAGAGGAAAGCAGATTTGTATTTAGACACAAAGACATATTTTTTTTAGAACGACTAAAGCCATATTTTAAAAATAACATTTATGAACAAAAACGGATCAAGGGAAAAGATGGTATCCAGTTTGTTTTAAAGACAAGCGCTGTTGATGTGGAATCATTGCGTAAACTGGGTTGGACTGAGAGAAATTCAGATGCTCGTAATTTGCCAGTATTGCCGGAATATAAAGATTTTTTAAGAGCTTTTATTGAGATCCACAGTACATTGGATTACTCGACCAGGTACAAACGCAGTGGAAGCACCTATAAAGCACTAAGATTGCGGATTTATGGCAACAGCCAAATTATTGATGGGATAAACAATTTATTAGCTGTCAATGTTGGGATCGGGGTTAAAACACCGCAGCTCCTCCGCAATGGGAAAACATCCATATTATATTACCAGGCAACATCCGAAATTAATGCTGTCTATGATTATTTGAAGGGCGATCCTTGTTTTGAAAAATACTGGGATGATGTGGCAGAAAAATTCAAAACCCCAAGAATTGATTAAGGAGCGGAACTATGGAAAATGATAAATACGAAGCCCAGAAAAAATACATTGCAAAATTGAAACAGATCCCCCTGAAAATCCCGCCCGAAACACATGAAGCCTACCGAGCAGCCTGTGAAAAAAACGGGACAAAACCGGTGACCGAGTTGAGAAAGTTTATAGATAAATATATCCGAAATAATCAATAACTATCACAGCCCCTTGATCGGGGCTTTTCTTTGCATAAAAAAAGACCGGCTTAACACCGGCCTAACCTTTTATTTCCACAACCCTTCGACAAGCTCTTTTATCTCTTTTTTCCTTTTCTCTGTGGCTTCGTGATCAATAGTGATCAGAACCTCTTCCACATTAAGAACATCACCTTCTTTTGCTTCTCACTCCATCAACTTTCATACAGTAACTTTTACTTTGTTAGTCGTTTAATAATTCAATTTTCTCATTTACCCTCGTACTCAAATCATTTGCTACTTGTTTAAGAAATTCAATGTTTGTTTTCTTATCCCATAGATCATCATCTTTTTCAAGCAAATAAGTTTGGTAAATAAATGGGAAGATTTCTAAATAAACTAATAAATATAAATGAGCCGTTACCTCTTCTTTTGTCTCTTTTCCAGTTTCATAACTACCAGAATAGTTTTCAATAGAAATACTCATAGTCCCTTTCACATCTAAAGTTAGTTCAATATGATTATGACCTTTGTAACTTATATCAATACAAATCTGGTTAAATTCTCTACTTTCAAGTAGAAACGAGAGTGTGCTAATGATATTCATTACAGATTCCCCATTTGCCGAAATCTTGGTTAAAAGATCATCTGTTTCCCCTTTAATACCACGTATAGTCTTAACTGTAATATTTTGCGTCTCTTTTTGTTCATCATCACGTTCAAAAATATTTTCATAACTATACACCTTGTAAATTAGCCATAAAAACAAATCACTAGTTATCATAGCGTTGTCTTGTACTATTTCATTTCTTGATGTACATCCTAATAATTTTCTCAGTATAGTCAATGCATAAGATTTTTGATTAATTATATATCTAACATTTTGCCCATTCCAATAAGCTATAATAAAACCTTTGTGCGGAGTTGTTCTGTATTCGATAAGTTGTCCGTCATCTGGGGCTATCGTATCATAAGTATAAGAAAAATAATTAAAAATTATATCTTTATTATTGTATTTTTTTTCTATGTTTTCAATAAATGCTTTTCTTGTTACCCAATTTGCATATCTGGTTTTTTCTGCAACTGTATCCTCAGCCGTTATATGGATACATATTTTTTCGATTGCTGTATTAAAATTTTCAGTTACATTATCTGTCCACTTTGTAGTCGCCATAGAATCCTCCTAGGATTTAATTTCTACTCTATTTGAAAGAAAACTGCTGATCATATTATCCGCTTTTGAATTACCGTTCAATTGACCTTCAAAAGAGTATGCTGCAATGTCCTGTGTATCTTTTATAAATACTAAATTAGAATATACAGACCCGCTTTCTTTTTTTTTCGAGTCTGGTATAAACTTGTTTAATCTCAAAACGCAAGAATGTGTGCTTTCAGAAATTTCAATTACTTCTGAGCTCGATTGTACTGTTAACCAATCTGGAAAATTGAACACAATCGACATCTCCCTTAATTGGCTAGAATCTCCCTCAACACTCACTTTTATAGCTATCTCGGTTACATCTTCTTGGAAATTCACAATTGGGTTTTCCGATAAATTTGGTTCGTTTTTTTTGCAGTAAAACGTACATTCAATTCTATAACTATACTTCCTTTTGATATCTTCCAGAATATATGTTAATATTGAATCAATTATTGCAAAATATACTGTCATTCCGACTTCATACTTTATTTCACTCGGAACAAAATTAAGATAATCAAAAATATTGAACTGATTTAAAATAAGAATACCAAAAATAGCAGAAAGCACAGTTTGTATAACATTTATTATTAAGCTATTTTTCATAAATTGATGTAGCTCTCAAGTCGACACCCAATTTCGCTAGTCTCATTTTGATAAAATTCTTCATCAACTCCAACAAGCCCATTTACCTGAATATAAAGTTGGAATTGCTTATCCTGTTCCGTGTTTTTAATAGTTATTTTTTTTACATCAATAGATGATTTGTCTTGAACAAACCGAAGCAACTCAATTAGTCTTGAATAGTAAGCTCTATCATTGGTCATTTTAGATAATATCCTAGTTATATCAACTTCAATTTCCTCATCTTCTTCCATTAATTCAATGGATGTAATAGAAGCGCTTCTTTCTATAAAATAATAATCAATCAAGCTTATCATCATTTCTGATGTTATAATAACCTGGCTATAGTTTAGCTTACGTTTATTTCTAACAAATGAATAATAGTCGCGGTCAACCGCCGGATCATAGGGCAAAAACTCTATGTTTTTTATACCATTATTTTTTTTTGAAAAAGCTTTAAATATTGCCTTCACACTCATAAGCCACCCTTCCGATATGAAATCTATTAAATTGTACATTATAAATCAAAAAATAGATAGTAAATATTCATAAAGTTACATCCTAAATACCTACTATTTTCTTTTACTTAAAAATAAAAAAAGACCACCCGAAGGTGGCCGTGTTAATTAATTTTACATAGAATCATAAATTCCCTGGGCGACTACTTCCCCAAACATTTCAACATCCAACAACTTTCCAATGTCCGGACGAATCCCACCTGTTTCAAATATACAAGCGGTCATGTTTGTGTCTGCAACTTCCCAGTCGTCCCTTTGTATAATCCCCCTGGTGCCAAGTCCCATCCGGACCTGTGCAGATGCAATGAAACAATTTGCCAATCGAACACCATCCTCCGAGCCTGGGTAAACGATCGGTAAAGTTCCACTAGGTGCCAGGTTATAATCACAATGAATAGAAGTATATACATCCGCACCCCATTCATTAGCCAGAGCCACACCCACCGCAATGTTTTTATCATTATCGGTATCAGCGTCAGTGTTTACTGTAAATCCTAATGCTCTTAATTTGGCGGCTGCCACTTTCCCGATGGCTAACATCAAATCCGCCTCGGTGTAATCTCCATCCACACACCCCGGGTCCCATACGCCGTTAGATTGGGTACCATGGCCCACAGCCAAATATATTTTCCCTGATTTTTGAGTTTGTGCAGAATTTGCAACAGCTGGCGCTGGTACCGGTACATCAATCGGTTTTGGTGCGATTGCAAAATTAGAGCGGTTATCATCCACGGCGATGGGTTCGACCGAGTGCAATAACCGGATGGCTTCAATTCTTAGCCCTCCACCTGTGGTTCCGGCGGTTTCTCCATCACGTGCCCAATCCATCCAACCAACGTACTGGACATGGACTTGGTAATTGATCTGATCGCCTTTGATTTCAATGGCTTCAATTCTTAACCCCTGGCCAACGGTCCCCGCAACCTCACCTGATTTAACCCATGGGCCCCAGCCTTGATCTTGAATGTGAACGCGATATTCATCCACACCTTCAATAATAATTGCTTCCAGTCTCAACCCTTCGCCGGTCGTTCCGGCAAGGCGCCCCTCTTGCAAAAATTCAGTCCAACCTTTATTTTGAATGTGCACTTTATATTTCAACATTAGACCACTTTTTCTGTGTACGTATCTTTTAAAGCCGTGGCTTCTTGCGCTTTCAGGGATGCTTGTTTCAACTGTAAATTAATTACATCCTGGGCGGTTTGGTCGATGCTTGTTTTTGCTATAGTTACCGCTGAATCTTTGAAACCAATTGTACTTAAATCAATAAATAATCCTAACACATAGATGAGGATTGTAAGGCACACATAAGGGCTAGCAATTGCAGCCCCTAATGTATTTGTAACAATCAACCAGCTTGTCAAATCAGGTGCTGATATTCCAAAATAGGTACCTATAATAACTGCGATACCTATAACCATGCTAATCCAGAATGCTGGGTTTTGTACTTTTATCTTCCAATTCATTTTATTTCTCTCCTTTTTTTATTACTTCATCTATCCGCTTGTGCGCAGAATTTGTCGATGATTCGACCTTTACCATTCTTTCGATCATCATTCCATGGCGTTCGTCAGATTTTTCTAATTTTGTGTTAATCCCTTCAAGACTCGATTTTATATACCCCGTATCCGATGTGATTGTTGCAATACTAGCGCCTTCCTCCCGATCATCCTTTTTCTTTGTCCTCCCAAATGAGAAATAGCAAATCAAAAACGTGCCAATGACACAAATAAACCCAACTGATGCAATAAACCAATCTAATCGTGCATCCATAAAACCCCTTTCATTATTTTGTATTTTTGCAATAAAAAAGCAGCCGTTAAGCTGCTACTGTCTGTCTTGCCACTAATTCCGCTTCAACTCTTACTCTATAAATTGCCGGAACCATTACAACACCCCATGCAGTTGCATCTTCCTGGGTCAATGCTCTCAATTCCAACTGTACTAAATCTGCATACATTTTTACGATCATGCTACCGTACCTCCTATAATTGATTCAATTACTTCCGCCAGTGCAAGCTGACTGTTTAGATTATCTGCTTGTTGCTGTTCTACCAGTTCGGCCATGGCGAGTTTGGTGTTGAGTAGGTCTGTTTGTAATTCTGTCACTTTTTCTATTTGTATCTGTTCCGGAGTCTTTGGTATTTCCTCGTAATCAAACCAAAACCCATTCATTGCGGTATAAAACATCATTGACGACATTCCTTCCGTTTGTTCCGGTTCTGGAATTTCTTCGACTAAAAAACCTACCTGTAATAATTCTTCTTCTGTTTTTCCCATGCCATTAACTGGATCAAATGGCATGTAATGAATAAAATCAATGCTGTTGTTTTCCAATGTTTTTATGAATATCATTTATTTCTCCTTTTTAATAATTTGCTAAAAATGCTCCGACATTCCCAGGTGTTGAACAAACCCTAGTATGCTGAAACCCTATAGTTGAATAATTCCAAACTATAGCGTTATTCACAGGGTCATAACACGATATTCTGCCAGCATATAAATAGTTTAATGCTTGCGCAACGGCTATTACATTATTATCTGCTATGGCAATGTCTTGAACCGTTTCGTTTGACCCAGAAGACGCAACGGCAGTTGTTGCGATTGTAACAGTCGATAAATCGTTGGAATATTTTCTGTATTTTTGATCCGTCAACAGTAAGCACACTTCACCATTTTTTGTGATGGCGATTCCCTCGCGCGGAGAATAGGGCAATACAGCACTCTCAATAAATAGTCCAGAAGTATCATGCTTTTGCAAGTAATAACTTGAACCGTTATAATATGTTGAAAACGAATATTCTTGGTACACTCTAATCTTATAATATTTTGCGCTAGTTGATGTCGTATGAGTATTTGACGTCCATATCAAAACCCCTGTGCTTGTATATTTACATATTTTCTTTTCGCTTGTCGATGAATCTGTACCCATCGATATATAAAAATTACCAAACGCATCACTGTCAATCCCCGTGATTCTAGGGGCAGATATTGTGCCTGACAAAGCGGAAAAATTATAATCGTATATTCTAAAGCTGTTTCCAATCAGCGATCCTATCATTATTTGACCAGTGCTGTTTACAGAAATTGACTCATAGCTGGTTGATACAATGCTTTTGATTAGCAACAACTCTTTGTCGTAATAATAAATGCCTGATCCGGTGACTAGAAAAACATTCCCGTCTTTATCACATGCAATTGATTTAGCCTGGTCTGATATTGATATTGACGTAATTAAATTATAGTTTAGGTCGCGTTTTTGCAATACATATCCATCAGCTTCTGTGTAATAACTAATATAGATGGCATTGTAACTTATAAAATCTTTCCAAATCCCAGAAACCCTACCTTTCGGGATAACTTTCTGCTTCCATACACCACCTACTTTTTCCCAAACATTTTTAACCTGTTTCCACATTCCACTTACTTTGATCCATGTCACTTTAGCCATTGCTACACCTACACGTATTGCAAATAAACATCACCATTTACGCCACCAGTAGGGTTAGCAGTTCCAGATGTTATCTTAACATGAATATTTGCCGTTTCAATGTGCGTTGTTGCGAGTGTTGCTTTTGTATTTAATGTCGAGATGTTAGCAGTATTCGTTGCTATATCAATTGCGTTTCCGTCCCATGCCGTTTGTTTTGCTAGTGTGACATGGACGTTGGCGTCGGCGATGTGGGTGTTATGTTCTAAAATCATTTCATTAATTGGAACGATTAAATTTTCATTAAATGTGTCTGCAAGTGCTCTGTCTGTTCGCTCAAATTCTTGTGTATTTGTTGCCATATGTTACCTCCTTTTAAAAATCTTGATACCATGCAATTGATAATCTGGTATCTGTGGTCTTTGGTGACGGTGTCGCATAAAATAAAGCAATTAAATTGCTTCCCTCGTATAACCCATACGTTGATATGGAATTACCGTTACCCTCACTAAAATCAAGGGTTCCGAAGGTTTCAGCGGTATCTATATCTAACAATTGAAAACTTTCAATCGTCTTATTAATTACTTCCCCCGGCACGACTGTTGCTGATATATTCGGCGTTAAAATATCCCCTGTGGCGTGATCATGGCCGTTGGTTCCGAATCCGATATGGGTGATGGTTGGGAATGTTCCTAATGCAACAATCCTATCTAATCCAACATCTGTTAATATCCCTGTGGTTATTGCTATCGGTTCGCACCAATGCGCCGCCACTCCCCCAGCTTTCACATAATTAATCATCTGTCTTGCCTGAATCATGGCATCAATTATTTTCTGTTCATAATCAGAATAGAAAAACGTCAAACCGCCGTCTAAGGCAATGGCACCGTCAAGAGCATAAGTACCATCTAAATAGGTCATATCTTCCTCGATGTTCTGGTATTGGTCTTTTATTTGATTAAAGAAGTTAATATACCGCAATTCAACCGCCGCCGGTTCGTTGCCGTAACTAACATCATTCCAAACTTCTCTTGCTTGAATAAAATTATCACCCAATAAAACGGTTGATATTTCGTTCAGCGTTTCAGTTTGACCGCCCGAAATGTTTGCTCGTACCTTTACTTTTAATAATAGTCTGTAGCTAACATCATCTAACGCCCCGCGTTCCTGACCGACATTTTTTCCCATGTTGTCAAGGGTAACACCGATGGCATTATCAATTTTTCGGTAAAGTTCAACGGTCTTTAATGTGTCTTTGAGGTTTTCAATTTCCAAATCAATGACCGTGAATAACTTACCGATATTACTTGATGGTAATTTTTTATAATTATCAGTTAACCGCTTAATTAATTTCATGAAATCACGACTTTTGCACTATCTGTTTTTGCAACTGATTTAGTATCAATTGATACATTTGCAGCGGAAAAAGTAATGTTATCTGTGGAAGTGGTAACAACCACATCTATTACCCCTGTTACTTTATGACAAAACCCGATGATTTTAGTAAATGTTACGTCATCGCCCAAACCCAACGCCATAATATAATCAATGACCGCTGTTTGTATGGTCACATCACCGTCAGATGGGTATAATAAAGCATCTTTTGTTAATACTATGTTAATGTAGGTTTCGACCTCTGTTGCCCTTGTAAAGCCAATGTCATGAGGATTTCCCTTGCTGTCGGTTACCACTGTGGTAGTTACTCCAAACGCCTGAATCCCACCGGCTTTAGTCTCAAAAATCGCCTGTGAAATATCGGCATCCGTACCGCCATATATAAACGTACTGATTGATTTAGGTGGTATGCCATCAACTACGGTTAATGTGTCGTTTTCCGTAACATCTGCGTCTATAACATCATCCAACGTCAACAACGATGCTTCAATACTTGCGGTTGTCGAACTTCCACCCATTGCAATGCTATTATCATATCTTGTTCTAAAATCTGTATCGGTTTCGACTTCTTCTCCGCCTGTAAAGGATAAAGCATTTGTTACCGATGTTACGCCTGTTAATGGGTTGACTATCGTTGTAATGGTTCCAGCGGTTACATTGCCAAGGGTTCCCAATTCAATGCACTTTATATTTACGTCAATGTTTCCTGTACCGCCGATGGTTGCCGGCTGTAATGTCCAAAATTGAATGTCATTACAAGCAATTACAAAATTAACGGGGATGATCGTTCCAGGTGTCCCGTTAAATGTTACAATGCCGGTTGAATAATCAGCCGGTTTTCTTCTTATCCCGATATATTGCCCGGTGTTATCAAGGGCAAAGCCTGTCGCTGTATCTTTAAAAGCTGAATAGTATACCGTTTCCGCTAAACTCCATATCCTTGCCAATCCAAACGCCACGACCTTTAAAAACATCCCTAAAGGGCTATTCGTGTTTAAATTAACATCACTTCCAAATATTCCCTTGGCGTTCATCTGCATTGATTCAAGAATATCAATGTACCGCATCCGAGTAAAGCCATTGTCATTTAACCCAAAATTCACAAGCTCACCTCGCTTTCCACTGTATTTCCTGATACTAATAGTATTTTAAAATTAACAGTTAATTTTCTGGTAGCATTATCTAAATTTATAATTAGATTAGATATGTTATCCACCTTGGTATCTTGCGTGATGGCATCAATTAATCCTAACCTGATTAAATTGCTATCCGGTTGTTTAGTTTTAAGTAGAGAATAATCAAAGCCGTGGGTAATTTCAAGAAAAAACTCATTGACGTTGGCGGTTAATAACCGTTCTACGCCTTGAATTTGTTCTTGATCGCCCTCAACCATCATTAAGTCCCCCTGGTTGTCAAAAACTAAATCATTGTCTTTTATTAAAAAAGTTTTCATTCGAGAACCCCCAAAATAACAGCGTCCGACAAATCATGTTTGCCGAACGCCACCAAAACTATATTATTTACTTGCAAGGGTATGATGATTTCCACCACCTCACCGACTGAATTTAAACCCCACGCTTTGAGTTTTCTTACATTTGTGATTAATGGGTATTCCATATCCCCAGTAACGTATTTTTTAACTGGTATAGGCTGAATAGTTAAAGGGAAAAAGCTCACCACCCTACACTGCATGGTTGTGTTTAATTCGTTTATTTTGTCGTTAAACACTTGTTTTATAACGGTATCTAACATAAACATTTTAATCACCTACCGAATCTCTAGCATATATTTGGCTATGGACAAAACCGCTTGAATAATAACGGATTACGCCTAACCCCACATTTAAGGCACTATCTGCCAAATAATCAACGCCACCGCTGGGAATATATGAATCAACTGCTTCACCTGTTAAGTGTAGGGAATCCGAATCACCGCCATCAATCCCGTTCTGGTATGAGCATCTTGCCCCGGATGTGATTATTATTCCACCTCCGACGTTATCCCATAATTGATTCATTTTATTTTTAAGTTCTGGTACGGCATCCAGACCGCAACCGTCAGCGCATTGAAACGCACCGGCTCCAAAATTACCATCACCCCCATCACCCGTGGACGCTGTATTGCTTGTACTGCCGCCACCATTCCAGGCAAACACGGCAACCGCATAATCAATGCGATCCTGCAAAGCAGAACCGCCCGACCGCTCATAGGCCGCTTCAAAGGTTATGGCTGCTGATTCTGGGTTGTCGTCTAATTTAAACATATCTAAACCGCCGTAACCGCTAAAACAGCTTACTTCTGGCCCTTCTGTGATTTCATAGATAAAATATTCAAGTTGTAACTGCATATCGTTAACCGCTACACCTTGAGCCGTTGCATAGGCTTCTAAGTTTGCCCGTCGATCTCCTAGCCATTGAAACAATCCATAGGCCCCAGAATCATTTTCGGCATTGGGATCATAGCCGCTTTCTTGTTCGATATTTCCCATAATGCCGGATGTTGAACCTTTGGCAAATCCTTTATTTGTTAAAAACGTCCAAATTTGACCTTTTGGCGTATTTTCTCCGCTAGTGCTACCAGTTAGTGCTGTTCTAATTGGTGGGATGTATCGGCTAATTTGATCCGTTGGCGCACAAGTAACCACTGTTGTAAAATCTCCGGCATGAGTGCCATGTTCCACCCTGAATAAACCGCTTAGATATTTACTTTCCAATCTAAACACACTACCAACGGTAAGCATCGGATTTAATAACGATGTAATTTTATATCGTGCTGAACCGTTTTCTTCCACGGTTTCAGGACTTCCAATCAATCCGGTACTGCTATTTAATAAAACACCGGTATCTATCTCGTATATTGAATCCACGATGTAAAGAATATTGCACCGCACAAATAAGAATGATCCGGTTTCTTTTACAAGTTGTTTTAATACCGCATCAACCGTGCCGCTGATAATTTTCCCATCAACATATCCGATGTCGCTGTTTAATTTGATTGTTCCTAATTCAATATCAACGCCGTTTAAAACGTCTTTAACAATGTAACTTGCACTCGTACCAGGTGCATAACTTTTCGACACCTTAGCGGTTAAAATGACCGCAATGTCAGGGGTTACTGTTAATTTTAAGGACCGGTCAACGGCCCCGGATGATGTGCTAATATCTTTAATTTTCCCTACTAACACATTCCCCAGGTTATCGTTATACCCGGCATTTAATATTAATGTTTGCCCGATTGAAATACCGTTGATGGTTTCCGGTGTTAAATTCGTGATGGTTATATCATTGACCGGCTGTTCATCATCTGCGTTAAACGTTATATTAAAATCAGTTTCTAACTCCGGCATGATCACATCATTAACAATTAACTGCTTTTTTCGTTTAAATAAATTACTCACCCACGCCACCTACATATAATAAAACCGTTTTGCCAAAGTTCCCCCAGGTTATTTCTTTCTCAACCCCAGACACATCCAAAGGCTTCACCGTTGGGAAGTTAACATAAGATTGAGTGGATAATATTTCTTTATTTAATACTAACTTTTCACCCGATGTTAAAACCGTTCCCATGCTATCAGCAACCGAAACCGTGAAGAAATCAAAGTCAGGATTATAGTTAATTTCCATGGTATAGGTTAATTTATTCAGACGGATATCAAATTTATACGGAATGTTTTCTTTAATTATGTTTATATAACTCATTCCCTTAACACCGCCTGTAATCCACCATTTTTAAGGTTGTTTTGTTGGGTGTAGACAAATGCTTCATCTATTACGGTAACCACTCCTGTTGTGATTCTGACCTCTTTTAGCGCCATAGTAAAAGCGAACCCGTTTGCAATCTTAACGCTTCGGGATATCCCAAAGCTTGTGATGCACACATTGTTCGCCGTTTCAATTCCAACATAACGCAATACCGCAATATCAGACATGTATTTTTGAATAGTTTCTTTCTTTTCTTGCGCATCGTCCCCGATAATCACACCGGAAATGCTCATTGTTAAGGGCTTAAAGTCGCCATGGTCTGCGACGTTGCCCCCCTCAATGGGTTTATCGGTAATATCGCAAGTCAAAGTTGCATCTTCTCCGGTTGTGGTTGAAAAGATAACATCCCCGATTTTGCACTTTTTCATATCATCCGACCATTGAACAAAATCAACGTTGGTGTCATCAACAATTTTAATCTCAACTGCTTCCATTCGTAATGATTGACCGACAGAGCCAACAATTGCACCGTCAATGGCCCATTCAGTCCACCCCTCGTTCTCAACGTGGACACGGTACCAAACATGTTTACCAGCCGGTGGGTCAATTAACTCAATTCGAAACGCTTCCATGCGTAACGCTTTACCAACAGTTCCGCAAACCTCACTTCGTTTAACCCAGCCCTGCCAACCAACATTTTGTACATGGGCTTTTAGGCGTAAATTATAATCTGATTCAATAATTAAAGCTTCTAATCTTAACCCTAATCCTGTTGTTCCGATGGTTTCACCATCACTTTTAAAATCCGTCCATCCCACATTTTGCACATGGGCTTTTCCATCAATCATATTTTCACCCTCCTATGCAAATTGTGGTGGATTTCTAAATCCTAATTTTTTAACGTAAGCTTCCATGCTTTGCTCAAAACCGCCTTCAATTTCAGAAACAACGGCTTTTGCATCGGCTCCATTTGCTACCGTTACATTAATAGTGGTTTGTAATACGATTCCTTGGCCACTATTCGGTATAGTTGCAAAACTGTCCGCATTTCGTGCCGTTGACATATTAACATTTGACTTTTCACCGTTAATACTTAGGTTCATATCGGACGTTAATCCAGATAATGCGTTTTTTATTAACCCAACATTCCCCGTGATTCCACTCGCTAAGCCTTGCATCATGTCGGGCATCCATTGTTCGTATAGATGCAATTTTCCTTCTTCTGGTCTTGAGAAGTGAAGAAATGACGATATTTTATCAGCTACGCCTTTGACGGCATCACCTACGGCTCCAATTGCTCCCTTAATCCCATCAATCATTCCTTGAATCATATCCTTACCCCATTGGAGGAATTTACCTGGTAACTCTGACATAAACGTCATGGCACCGTCAAACGCACCGGTGATCGCGGCACCAACGCCACTAAAAGCTGCACCGATTCCACCTACAATACCAGAAAACCATCCACCAACTGCGCCCCATGCCCCTTGGACGGCGGCAACTGCGCCCATAAAATCGTTTGATATATTTGTCCCAACTTGCGCGCATGCTCCGGTGATATCGTTAAATGTCGTCAAAATCCATGTACCCGCGGCCTGAAACGCACCTACTATAGCATTCCATATCCCAATGACTGCCGTTCTAAATCCTTCATTTGTATTCCATAAATAAACAACTGCTGCTACCATAGCAATAATTGCAATGACAATCCACGTTAATGGGCACGCAAGCAATGCTGAATTAAGGCCCCACTGTGCGGCGGCTTGGCCTAAAGTAGCCCCTGCTGCCATAGCTGTTGACGCTGCACTTATCGCTTGGATACCACCCATCACAGCCATTGCAACGCCAACAGTTCCGGTTATAATAGCCCATGAAGCCATTATTGCAACAATGCCAACAATCAACGGCATAAACGGGCCAATTGAATTTATCACCCCTCCAATCGTCCCAATCACGCCAGTAGCGAAATTCTGTACAGCTGGGTTATTAAAAATATCAACGATTCCAGAAACAAATCCGACTAATGCTGGTCCCATTGTTCCTATTGCGGTTATAGCATTATCCATAAATGTTTTAAACCCAGCACTATTTGATAGTTCATTTAATTTTTCAATCGCCGGCTGAAATGCCATAGTTGCCTTAGTTTTAAAATCTGTCCAGACCTGCCCGAACGTCGTCCCCATGGTTTTAAACTGTTCATTGGTTTTTTCTGCTGCACCCAGTACGCCGTTTTTAATAACGCCTGTAGTAATTAACCCCTGTTCGGCTAACCCACGCATTTTTTCAACTGGCACACCCATGTAAGCGGCCATTGAAGATATTAACGTCGGAGCGTTTTCATAAATTGAATTAAGTTCATCCCCACGTAATACACCGGATGCCATAGCTTGCGTTAATTGCAAGGTTGCCGCACTTTGTCCCTCAATGCTAGTCCCGCCGATTTTAAACTGTTTGTTTAATTGCCCGACGAAATCAACAATTTCAGAACTGGAAGAAAAAGCAGCTCCGGTTGTTACTCCCAGCTTAGAAACCGCATCCGCTGTCAACCCATAGGCGGTATGAGTATCAAGTGCCGCCGCATACATTTTGTCTTGCAACTGCGCATTGGTCTGCAATCCGTCATTCATCAAATTAATCCGTGATGACGTTTGTGAATAGGTGTCTGATAGGTTCATAACAGCGTTGGCCCCAGCGACTAATCCAATCGCGGTGACAACACCCATTATTTTGCCAGTTAAGCCGCTCATTGCGGAACCACTAGAACTAGCCGTGGCTCCGAATTTTCTCATTGATTCATTGGCGGTTGTCGTGCTATTGGTAGCGCCGGTCATATTTTTCTTTAATTTATCTGTAGCACTATCCATTGACATTACCGCAGATGTATTTCCTTTGAACATAACATCGAAGGTCAAATTTCTTAAGCTCATTTATTCTCCTTTCCAAATAAAAAAATAAGCACTGGTTGAAATGCTTATTTTTTACCTTTATTTATTTGTTTTTCGACTAATTCATTGTAGAAATTCAATGCTTCACCGGCTTCTTGTAATTCGTCATCGTCCATCAAGCAAGCTTCGGTATATGATATTTTTTCTTGCATGATCAAACTCCAAAAATCCCAGTTGTCAATCGCATTGTCTTTACTCTGCTTTTTGGTCCTTTGACTTCCGCTTACTGTGAAACATCATGACCGCTTCCATCAACTCCTCTAAATCTTGATTTTCTTCAAAATCGTCAATTATCAATTTAGGGGAAATTACAACATTTTCAAGAAGATAATCATATAATTCTTCATCTTTTGGCATACCATCTTTATCTCGGTATTTTTGTCTTGCTCTTATCCATTGCCGAGTTGGTAATTTTTGCATCGTATAATCAACCTCGTTGATCGTCACTGTTTTTTGTTCATATGCCATCTATTTTTCTCCTTTATTTACAAGTATAATCAGCGACGTAAATTGAATAAGTCCGGTCGCTTTCTTCTGGGCCGTATTCCTTGTCAGCTGGTTTCATTACTCTGGCTTTTGTCCCACCAGATGAAATTCCACCGGTTGATAAATCCACGACCTGAGCCGGTTTTAACGCTGCATCGCCTTTTTTATTAGCTTCTCCGTCTAAATAAGCGCATGACGGGGATGTTTGTTTTAATGTAATTTCAATAGTTCCGGTACCGTCTGCGGATTCTGCAAAACACACATCCCCTTTTGCCCCAATGTTAGGGGTAAAATTATCCTCGTTTTTAGTTGATTTAATAATTGAATCCTTTGAAAACCCGGTAATGACGACACCGCCATATAAAAAGTTAACGTCATTTACATCATATGTTGTTGTGTTAGCCATTTTTTACCCCTTTCTAAACCGTTAAGGTTCCGGAAATAACTCCGTTTTCAATTGCGCCAGATAAGTCAGCTTCCCAAATAACATCAGCGTATTTACGCGTTGCTCGGTCAACCTGCGACACATCTTCACGTTTTTTATAACTAATGGTGTATGATGGGTTGCCATCGTCTGAAATTGATACAATCCCATTAAGTGCAGCTTGTTTCAGTGCGTTTTCAACGACATTGATAATCATTGCGATACCAGTGTTAGAATAAGGAATTTTCCCAACTGACACAGCCAAAGATCTTAGGTTACTTTCCATCTCAACTTTAATCCATGCTGCGCCAAGAACAACGTCGTAATATTCCCCAGATTGGCCTTTGCTGTTGGTTGTTTGCAATACGCCCATATCTTTGATATAAGTACCACCATTATTTAGATGTAGGGTTGATAATTCAGCGTCCGTTATGACTGATTCTCCCATGTTTTCAAGCTGTTTGAATTTAAGGGTACAAGAACCAATAGGCCGCACGATTAAATAACTAATCAGCGTTTCAGCTAAGTAAGTACCAGCGGTTGAGTGGTATTGTAAGAATGTATTTTTATCTGCAAGTGTCGTAAAAAGTGCTAAGTCTTGGGTTGTTGCTGCGTAATATTTCCCGTTAGTTAATGCCCACGCGGACAATGCGGTAATACTTGCGCTTTCGCTTTCGGTCGAATATAAAATCATCCAATCCTCATTAATGGCTGCCGATAATGCGACTGTCATTTCTGCGGGAACTATGGTAATTTCACCCAATACTGCCAGTTTGGATGGTGCCGGTTTTTGCTTAAATAACTGGTCAGCCATCTTGTAAGTGTCTGTGGTGGTCGCAAAATCGGCCAAAACCTCTGTAATATTTGCATATGTTTCAAATGGGTGGTCGACGTCTGCGGTAAATATTAAAATATTTCCGAATGTTGCAACTTGTTCTGGTGCGGTTGCAAGGGTAATATTGACGATAAAATCATTAAGTCTACTCATTTATTCCTCCATGTTTATAATTATTTCTTCAATTGTTGGTACTGTTCGGCTTGTCTCGGTTGCCATGCGTATAATCGCATCAAATCCCGAACGATATTCGTACACATTCGTTATTAATGTGGTTCGGTCGCCAATGGCGGTAATTTCTACAACCACGGCCCCTGCATCCTTTAGGTCAAAATACAATGCGTGTTCAACAAAATTTTTAACTATAATCGCCATTTCATCAGCTTCCATTTTTGTTGCGCAATAGGTTGAAAAACTGAAAGTGCAAGTGCTTTGATCTATTGCCGTTTCTTTAATGTCAGAAACAAAGTTAATGTCCGTACTCGGTACCGTTTCTCGGGTCATTACAGGCGATCCTGCGCCACTATTCCCAGCAACAATAATCTTATAGCCAACATACGGATAAGGCGGCTTAGTGGCTGTCTGTTCCATTTGAATAACAGGTTTTGACAGTTTGGCGTTTAGCTTGGAAACAATCAGGTTTCTAACAGTCGTTAAGCTCATACACCCACCTTCTTTATGATGTAAATGAAAACACCACCGGAAAAGTCGGAATAATCCAGCTTTTGTGCGATGGTGTAATTAATATCCTTGTGTTTAATGGCCAGACCGGTTTTAAAATCGTCATAGCAATAAAGCTTGCGGTCATCAATGGTATAAGTTCCCGCTTCCCCGTACGTCAGGTCTTGACCACTAAGCGGAACAATCGCCCCGTCAATTTCAACAGCTGCCAATGTGCCGGGAACCCATTCGCCCGTATCCGCGTCGTAACTGCCCGGGGTTTCGGTTTGAACATAAGCCGGGGTAACGCTGTATTTTTTTATTAATCTCTTAAAATCAAATGCCATTGTTTACCCCTTTACCTTATAGTTAATTTTTTCGATCATTTCCCCTGTGTCTACCAGCGGGTTATCTGATCCTTTTTGCCTAATGGTTGATTCGGCATTGGGTGGATCACTTAAATTAACGGCGAAATCCTGAATCATTCCCTTTGCGACTTCACCTAATGTTTCGGCGGCTCGGTTTGGCGTGATTGCCATGTTTACCACTGAGTTTACAAGCTTTTCACCCTGGCTTTCAATCTTGCTTTTGTTTGTGTCATATCCGGCACGAATAAAAGACCTTTCAGGAATATTTTTTGTTCCGAATTCATTCCATGTGGCCCTGTCAATAATTTCACCGCCGGCATCACTCAATATTCCAACCTCAATGGTTTTGTTTCTCAACTCATCCATTCGCTTTAACAATTCAGCGACATTCGATGTATCTTTGACACTCATAAACTTTTAAACCGTTTATATGGGCTTAAAAGTCCATGAATATCGAAACCGCCCTCATTTTTACCGAAACTCTGAGCCATCCCTGCCATCGATTCCGATGTTATGCCAGCTCTTCCCATGGCTTCGGTCAGTTGATCAACAGCATAAGAAAAACCTCCCGAATCAGACAAGGAAGTATTGTTGCAGTATAATTTACACCATTCAATTATTTTTTCTCGTTCTGTCATCTTTATTTCTCCAAACTAAAAAGGGCTAGAATATAGCCCTTGAAGTTATTTTTAATTAAACAATAGTAATGGTCCCAATAACCAAACCATTTGAATTAGGCATGGCGGGAACAAATACTCCGGATGCTTTTGTCCATGTTGCCACAGGATCAGGTGTTTCCCATTGCGCAATGGTAATAAACTGGCTTGCTGATTTTGCAGAATATACACCCTGCGCTAATTCTTCAGGAGTAACACCCCATAAACCAGATCCAGCTGTACCGTTGGCAAGAGTAGCAACCATAACGAATTTAGTATCTTCCAAGTATCGCTTCGAAGTTAAAACACCGGCTGCTGTTTCATAGGTGTACAGTTCGTCATTGGTTTCAATGGTGAACCCAAAGGCAGACTGCATTAAAACATTAATTTGTGTCAATGTCATAAATACACCAACTCCTGCTGTCCCTAATACAGACTTTTGAATAGCAGTATTTTTCGCCAGGTTGTTCGCAATTTTAGTGGAAGTAATAACTTTATTGACGGTTTGACCTTTGCTTTTAGCAATATCAACCATTTCTTTGATATCAGCTAAAACATCATAGGCAGCATCTGACCAGATATAGGCCTTTTTATTTCCGGCTGGTACATTATAATCAATGGTAATATCAACGTTATTTTCCTTTACTTTGATTTTCCCAGTTTGCAAAAGTTCCATCTTCATAACTTCGGTACGGGTTTTAACTGATTCAGCCAAACGCCCCATATCGTCATAAACGTAAGAAATCAATGAAGTTGCAACGACACCGTTTTGTTTCAGTAACTCAATTTGTTCCGATGTATTTATTTTTTCCTTAATCAACATCTTTTCAATGGCTACGCGTTCAAACGTTGGTCGGCTTCCGATGCTTGCTTCTGTATTAAAACCATGCACCTTTGCCATTTTAGGAATCTGTAAAGGATCAGACAATCTGTAAAACTCAGCCTGTAAATTTTGGGTTTTAATGTCAGGAAAAAGTCTGTCTCCGAGATAACTCCGGGCAACACTTAAATTCTGTGAAAAATCGATAAGGTCTTTTTTGGTGATTAACTGTAAAATATTAGGCATTATGCAATAATCCTTTCTGTTTCAACTTCTGCGTCAATATACAAACCTTGAGCTTCCAGGGGTGTAACGGCCAGTAGTGGATCAGGCGCAACTGGTAATCTGTTACCAAATACCCGCCCCGCTTTGATAATTGAAGCGGCTTTTGCACCGTTTGTTACGTCAACATCCTCAAAAAGTATTCCTATGGCAGTGGCATCATTGGCTGGCCATACTGTTCCTGCTGGCACAGTTTTAAATCCGCTGGCATCTGCTACTACTCCGGTATCAGGAATACTGATGGTTTTTAATACCAAACCCACTTCAGTTGATAAAAAATTGGGGTAGGTTGTTGCTGAATCTGTTTTAATATAACTCATTTCTTATTCTCCATTTCTTATTTTGTTTTTGGTACGACATTAACGTTGTACCGTTGGGCATATGATGCCCCTGCGCTTACTCCCGGTGTTAGTGATCCGGCACCAGGTGGCGTTCCGGCGCTTCCTTTAATCCGTTCATCAATTCCTTTTTCAATCGCTGCCTTCCAGGCCGTTTCCAAAGCATTGATGTTTTCTAAAGTTTTTTCAGGTGTTTCTGCAACACACATTCCGGCAAAATCAACAGGGAGGTTTTTCTTAATTAAATCTTCTTTTGTCTGCATACTTAAAATCTGTTTACTCAGTTCGCTTTCACGTTTAGCAATATCCTGTTCTTTTAGTTCCAGTTGTTTTGCCGCCAACTGTTCCCCGCTTAATTTCGCAAGTTCAGCAGCTTGTTTTACTTTTTCAGCTTCTTCTGCCGCCCATTTGGTTTTCGCTGTTTCCAGCGCTTTTGATACTCTGCGATCTGCTTCTGCATCTATTTCGGCCTGGGTAAATGTTTTTATTTCATCTGTTTCAACAGTTTTCGCTGTTTCGGTCGTTTCTGTATTGTCCGTCGCTTGCTCATTACCAACGTCCGCACCTGCGTCGTCCGCAAATAATTGCAAATTCATTTTGATTAATTTATCTTTTAACATTTTTTCTCCTTTGCCCTTGTCGTCACTAGTCCGGCAAGTTCATAATTTTCGCATAAAAATAACCCTGTTTAACGACTGTGATTAAAGTCGGGATAAGTGATCACCTCCTATTTTTTGAATAGTTCAGGGTTGTCTTTAATTAATGTATAAACAGCATCGCCCAGCATTTCTACTGTGTTTTCTTCAAAATTAAGTTTATACATATCACTAATGCCATGGATCATTTCATGAATAAGTGTTGCTTTCTGGTTTTCTTTGTCTGATTCATCATTTAATGTAATAATCCGCTTGTCGTAATCAATTTCGCCATACCTCAAATTTGCAACTTCTATTAATTTTCTTTTGGTTTTTTTAAACTCAATTTTGTATTCTTTCCAACCAATTTTAATTTTTTTAGGTATATTCATTATTTCTTCACTTCACTTTCACCAATAAAATACATCTGCAATTACATTCGTCCCACGCCGATTTAGGCCCGGTCAATTGATGCGGTGCTTTGCCCTTGCTTCCCATGGATGTTATAAAGTCCTGGTCATAGGGAATTGTTTTACCATTCATTTTTACATGATTCCCTTTGCTTCGCTTCGTCCCGGCTCGTACTCGACCGTCCTGCATCGTTCTCCACGTTTTTACCATCTCAACCTTATCCGATACGGCATCGCACACGTCTGTTTGAGCTGTACTGATTACTCGTTTTGTCTCGGTTCGGGCGATTAAATCATTCTTAATTAAATCCTCACCGAATAGATCCTGTAATTTCTTGGTGGTGGTCGAATAACTGTCACCATTATGCAATCCAATCTGAATGGCGTTGCTAAGGCTGTAAAGTGTATCGTTTCTATTTTTACCTAATCGGTCAAACCAATAAACACCACCGTTAGGCTTATTAATTGCCGTTTTAACATCAAATTTCTTCTGGATGAGGATTAATCCGCTCTGTTCATTTAAAACCTTTATTTGGAATGCTGACTTTTCAACATATTCGGCGGTTAAGGTGTCGATGATAATTTTGTTATTCGATTTATATAAATCAGTGATAACTTTTTCTATTTTTTTATCATAGGCATCTTTGCGACCAAATTTCATGAAATCCTCAAAAACCCAATCGTTTTGATAGATTTTTGATATTTCTTTTAAAATTTCCTGCCACGATTTTTTATAATGGTTCTTTTGAGTGGCCATTAATACCAGGGTAGCGGCGGCGGTTGCGGTTAAGGCTTCACTATACTGCTGTTCCTGTCGTTCCTGTTCCGTCATTTGGGATTACCTCCGTTCCGGTGACCTCCTGCGCTGGGTCGTTTAAAAAGCCGCTGTCCGGATAGGCTGTTTTTTCCTGTTCAATCCGGCGCAATTCTTCTTGAATATCATCAATAATTCCTGATGGCAACAATGATAAGAAAGTTTCTTTTGATATAATTCCATACAATTGCAAAGCGTTTGCAATCTTAGCTGTTACATCAACTGGTAAATTTCTATCAAATTGCATTCTTATACCAGTGTAAATATAATTATTGGCCTTGATATTTAAGTGATTGCAAATCAGTTTTAAACGGCGTTGTAGACCTTTTTTAAACTTGCGCTCTTTGTTTACCGCAATCTGTTCCATATCTAGGATTTTAT
This sequence comes from Eubacteriaceae bacterium, assembly GCA_016650045.1. Lineage (GTDB taxonomy): Bacteria > Bacillota > Clostridia > Eubacteriales > Eubacteriaceae > Acetobacterium. The sequence continues at coordinate 22,765 of JAENWK010000018.1, forward strand.
AGCCCATGGCCAAGGCTGATGCGTAACCGACAAACTTTTCATTCGATACATCCAATGTTTTTGAAAACTTATGAATATCATCACATAGGGTTTTAATTTGAACCTTTGCATCTTCCACATTGGAAGGTTTAATCAAGAAATCAGCATCGCCGGCTTTTTCCAGAAGCATAACCCGATCTTGCCGCATTTTTTCAACGTCTTCCTTTTCTGTGCCCATCATCCCCATTAATTTTAAATAGGCATCGGTGAAATACTCCAAATCATTTGTTTTATCAGACCGCGAAAGATTATAAGCATCGATTAATGAAATTTCACCTGTGAAATCTCCACAAAAGTCGCTATTATTCGGGTAATCGACAACCGGAACGTCACCAAACATATGCGGTTTAGAATCTTTGTATGTGGAAAAATCAGTCCGATTGTAGGTGGTGACAAATTCTTTGTCGTAAACCTCCGCATAATCTGTTACTATTTTCCCGTCATCGCTTTCCAGTGCGTAAAGTCGAATAGCTCCGATGATTTCAGGATCAATACTCTGGTCGTATATGATAATCATGTCAACTGGGCTTACTTTATTAAATCGAATATTCACATCATCGTCCAGGTAGAGAATCTCACAACCACGCCCATAGATTCCCATCTGTTTTGCAAGTTCACTATTCTCTTCCTGTTCATCGTTGATGTTGAATATATCTTGCGCTTTTTTTAATAGTGCTTTGGTGCCGGTATACACAACTGGCTTACCCATGAAATACCCAGCGTGTTCATCAACAATATATTTTGCAAAATTATGAACCAACTTATTATTGGGCTTATTTCCATCAACTTCTCTATTTAAAATATCGTGTTTTCCGTCGAAATAATCTTTCAAGTGCTGAAGATGTTCTTTTGTTTCTGTAAATCTGTCAATTTCTAATTTGATTCGTTCGATTGTTGGCATCTTATCACCTCCTTAAAATAATTTTTTCATAGCCATGGACCTCAATCGTTTATACCCGTCAATTAGCTTTATATCAATACTCAGTTGAGCAACGGCGTCAGGAAAATCGTCGTGAATCGAGTATCGTTGCCCAGAAAACTCAGTCATCTGATTAATCGCTGCTACATCTTGATCATTGAAAATAATCTGCCCGGTATTTACTCCGGGAATGATGGTCGCTATTTTTTCGTCTTTGTTTTGCTTCTGCATCTTATTCAAAAATACGATGGATCGGTTTCGAAGCTCCGGTTCTTTTGCCATCAATTCCTTGATCTTTAGGAGATCGGCGCCCATATAGAGATTTTTTTCAATCGATATGGCGGTGACGTCGGGATAATCTTTTAAAAGCTCAACGACTTTCTTGCAGTAAGCATCAAAGTCTAATTTATCAAGAAAACCTTTTCGGATATAGGTCAAGCCATTGTTTGCAATGGATCCCACACATATTGCCGTGAAATCTGCTTTTTCGCCAATGCTTGACGCTGGATCACAGACGATCATTGTTTTATAAAAGGTTTGTGCTTCAATTTCTTCCTCGGATTGTGTCCGGACTGTCTTAAAGTACCGTTCACCAATACTTGAAACATCGCCCTGGACTTCCTGTTTGAAGGATGCCGGGTTTTCGTAATACTGCATGGCGATGTCGAGACAATCCCAAAATTCAGCCCATAACAAGGGGAATTGCATCTCATCCATGTGTGCCCAATAAAACTCTTTCGCATCTTCCAGATGATTTTCGTTTTTAAAGTCAAAGAGAATGTTTTTGAATTCCAGCCATAAGCCATTTTCAAAATAGTCATCAACATCGTCCATAAGCACGCCTTTTTCATTCTTAAACTTCCAAGTAGGTTGCTTAATCAGGCGACCATAGAAGCATTCTTTATGCTGAAGGGTTCCTAAAGCAATAAATGTCGTGCCCTTTTTAACAACGCGACCATTCTTATAAAGTGCCTTCTGAGATGCAAACTTGACGTCATTTGAATACCGGATCCACTTCTTCTCTCGGGCTTCGTGCGTTCGACAATCCTCAATCGATTGATAATCATCAAGAATAATTAAATCAGGCCGGCAATTGTCATACTTCCGGCCACGCATTGAACTTGCACTCGAAATCGCTTCGATAAAGGTACTATTTGTGAATTCCAACTGTGTACTATTGCAGACGTACCGTTTATCTCGATCGTCCAGTAATTTACCAAATGCTTTATCAAGATATGGATTATCCAGGAAAGCGTTCTTAATATCCTTCGTAAACTTCTCAGCCGTGGAGCCAATGTCTGAACAAATGAGCGTGTATTTTTTGAATTTATATGAATGACTCCACATACTCGTTGCAAATGTCCCGAAGGCGCTCTTTCCAATCCCACGAGATATTACCCACCCCAATTGATCCGGGCCATCTCCAATGATTGATTCTTGGATCTCTTCCCAAATATCTCTGTGGATTTCCGCAATAGGCGCTGCTGAATTCGTGTCTTTTTCTAGGAACGTGTCCTGAAGAAAGTAAAGGCTGAAAAACTCAAGCGACCGTTTTCCCAAGGAATACGCTAGACCGTGGTAATCGAATAAATGGTCTTTGTGTGCGATCATTAATTCCCGCGCCTTTAATGGACCGTAGAGTTTGGATAAATAAGTATAGAGTAATTGTCTGTTGCGCTTTCCTTCATCCATACCGTACAGCCTTTCTTTGAGGTTAAAAAAATATTGCAGAAAATATGAGGTCGAACACCCCTGGAATCCCCGGGCCCTCGTTTTTTTGGCACCCCCCCAGGGCAATAAAAAAGAGAACCTAATGGCTCTCCTCGTAATCTTTTTTAAATTGATAAAATACATTCCTTGTTAACCCTAGCAACTCCATTGCTTTAGTCCCTGTGATCTCTCGTGTCTTGTACTGGTTGTATATCTCATCCCAGTTATCAGGACGTTCGATCTTCTTACGGCCTTTATACTTGCCTTGCTGTACCGCTAATGCTATACCTTCACGTTGTCGCTCTAACATATTCTCACGCTCAAAGGTATTGATTGCACCTATCATTGTCAGCATTAACTTACCTACAGCAGTAGATGTATCAAAGGATTCCTTTATACTGACCAACCGCACCCCTTTAGATTGCAACTGATCTACTATGTCCAATAAGTCTTTTGTGCTACGTGCTAACCTGTCAAAGCTATGTATGTACACCGTATCTCTATTATCTCTGACAAACTTCAACATGGCTTTTAGCTGTGGCCGGTCGGTATCTTTGGCACTGATCTTTTCAGTGTAATATTCCTCAATCCCTAAATCCTTCATGGCTTCAACTTGTCTACCATCGTTTTGTTCCAATGTACTAACTCTGATATATGCAACGTTCATAACGCACCTCCATTTATTTATAGGTGCATTATATCACAGCATCATTATAAAGTCTATAACTTTTCAGTACATTTGTTTATTTATTTAACAATCAACTTTAAAAGGATTGAAAACAAGGCTATTTAATTATCACTTTAAAGCATGGTCTAAATAAACAAACCACTTATTCCTTGTCGAACTCAAGTAACTCTTGATCCAGTATGTCGGCACTAATGCTGTCATCATCTCTGCTATCATCAATACTGATCTTAACTGCATTACTAATAACTTTGTCTAATAAGGTCTTAGTGGCCTCTAATCTGATCTTCTCACTATCGGCATTTTCAGCTAAGTTTTTTAGCATAGATACGGCTTTAGGACCATATCCAACGACCGCCGCTCGAGTGGAAGATATAAACTCTTGTTCAAGCTTGCAAGCTTCCGCCCTCACTTCTTCCAGTTGATTCCACTCATAATAAGTGGTTCTACTAATTCCTACAGTTTTGGCTATATCAGTAACGGTCATGCCAATTGATTTGAGTTCAATGCACTTCAATTGTCTTGCGTCTAACATTATTTCCACCTCCTCTTTCGTGGTTTACACTGGTTCTTTGACTTAACACTATTTATTAACAGTTGCATTCTTTTCAATATGCTCAACATCGTAGTCATAACCCCCATAATTACAGATCATGCAAGGCTCTTTAATCCTTTGATCTTGATCCACTCTTTTTATAATTACGGCTTGATCTTCTTCGTAAACATCAGCGCATCTATTACATAATGACATGATCACATACTTAATACCTCGCTTATTTACTGCATTAAAAAAGGGCTACCGTTTCCGGTGCCCTTAATTATAGTGTCTTGTTTTATTTATTTCATACTACCATATTACCACGATCTTATATGACATTGTACGACATCTTTTCAATTGCTTCCTCGTGTAATCGCTGTACATGCCGGTATGAATATTTCAATTTGACACATATTTCTTCCAGATACATTCCATCCACATATTTGTAGTATAGGATTAACTGAAGTCGTTCATCCTCAACCAGATCAATTGCCTTACCAATCTCAAATCTAATGCTTTTAGCCTGATCAATCTTGCTTTGAATCTCTTCCTCAATTGAACACATTTCAACGACGATATCCCCCATAGAGAAACTATTACTGCCATGCACAATGACTGGCGACATATTATTTTGTCTCAATTCCTGCCTTGTCATGTTTATCAACGTCTTTTGATCTTTCTCTTTATCCTTGTCATAATACTTAAAATGCTGTGCTGCCGGCACGGTATTCATTGCCCGACTCTTCCAGCGTTCTTTCTCAGCCTCAAGCCGTGCGATCTGATTCTCGAGGATCCTATACCGAATTAACCATTTCACTTTTTGCTTTCGCTCCTGGCTTGTCATTCCCCCACCATCTCCTTCAATTTCCTCACCGTCTCAGCATCTAGCCGGCTTTCAATCGTCGATTCTTTTTCGCTGTGAATCGTTGGGTTGAAAGGTTTATAAATTCC
>JAENWK010000082.1 GCA_016650045.1 Eubacteriaceae bacterium
GATTAATCATGTTGTCTATAATGTTTGATATTCATTATAAATATACTGATTATCAGGCTTTTATGCAAATATTTTGATGCTTTTTATCATTGATTTATCGCTTTTTTCTTGTTATTTTTAACCCTTAATTCGCATTTATAACATTAGAGTAGAGCTAAAATGAAAAGGTTACAATCAATTTGACTTATAAAGATTAAAATGGGTGGAATGCCCCATAACCCAAATATTCCAATGTTGCTGATTCGTATTCATTTAAAAATTCACCAATCTGACTGGGAAAGTCAATTATAAAGCTTTAATGGTTCCGCAGGCAACAGGAACAGTAATAAAAGCTGGTACTCCGGGTAGCGACTGAACAGAGCTGGGTAGAGGGTCTTCTTCTGGAATACCGTGAATAAATATCACGCGATCTTCCAGTGAAAGTTGATCAATTCCGTACTGTTTCTGAATGGTCGCCTCAAGTTCATCCAATGAGATAGTCATATTATAGGTAATCAATCCATTCTCATCGGCAACAGGGTAGCTATCGCTCTTTATGGCTAACGCTAGAGGAGCACCATTAAAAGGCACCAATGTTTTCCCGGAATAAGTATGCGTTTCAAGAAGATCAATAACACCATCGTTATTAGTGTCTGCTTCAGGTGGGGCGCAAGTTCCTTTTTCGCCGCTGATAAACCCATGAATATGTTGCAAGTGCATCATATTTGGAGCAAGTCCTTTCACTGCCATACTAATACTGAGCTGCCCATTGGCAATGATGAAAATTGCTTGTCCGGACACGTCATTTTTTGTAAGTTCTGGATTTATTTCATTGATTTCTGCTACGTAGGCCTTTTGAACTTGCCCGATGGTTGTACCCACAGTAAAGAAGGTAAACAAGATAATGATGATAAGATTACATTTTTTCATAATACTAAATTTAAATTAAAACTATTTATTGATAATAAAGAATTTGATTACAGCCTTTAAGCAAATAATCTCTTTTTAGAAATTCCTTGTTGTTTTATCCTCTGCCAATTCCGCTATTTCCGAAATGGTCTTTAGATATCTGTTCAATACACCTAAATTTTCTCAGCTTGCCGTTTTCTTCCTAGCAATTTTAATTTTATCCAGCAGATTTTACACCATTGTTTCTTCTTCTGATTGTTCTTTTACAAACCATTGCATAAAATGCCGGGTTATCTAATCTTATTCTTCAAAACTCATTTTTATAACATCAAAGATGGATTTGGTATTTGCTCCCTCAAGTTCAGATATCAACTTAACAATTTTGAATATCGGTTGCAATTTCTATTGATTTTACTTTAATGTAATAAAGTTCCATCCCTTCAAATATTAAAAATCATATTAAAATATCCTTAGAGGTAATGAGAATAGCTCCGGCTTCTTTCATTTTTTTAAAAGCTGCTGGTACATCTTCTTCATTTTGGTAAATTCCTTCTACAGCGTCTGTGATTACATAAGTTTTAAAACCGTTTTTTAAAGTGTCCATAACGGTTTGTTTCACACAATATTCCGCAACCAAACCACATACATATACTTCATCAATCGCATTGCTTTGAAGGTACTCGACGAGATTTTGGTTCGTCGCTTCAAAAGCAGAATACCCATCATCTTTGTTGCCGGTGCCTTTTAGAAATACAAAATCAATTTTAAAGGAATCTAAATCGGGGTGAAATTCAGCTCCCACTGTGTTTTGTATGCAATGTGGAGGCCATTTTTTAAAATGCACCGTTTGAATAGGATGCCAATCCTTAGAAGCCAGTACTTTGTCGAAATGATCCATTAAACGATTGATGACAGGGACAATTTGATCGCCTTTTGGTGCGGGCAGTACGCCACTTGGGCAAAAATCGTTTTGGAGGTCGACAATCAATAAGGCTTTCATATTACGCGTCGTTAGTGTTCTTTATTTATTAATAAGTCCCGCTGTTTTTTTAATTTTTTGCTCAAGCCAACCTTGTAAACATGGGGAAACTCAAATTGCTTGTACTCTTCTGATAATTGTGAGACACGGAACTTCCGATACTCCGATATTTCAGAAATACTTTTCTTTTTTAAAAGAATTTTGCCCGCTTTCATAACCATTGAACCGATTTGTTCCCTTTTTAAGCCTGTAACAGACGATTTTTTTTCACTAAATTGGGGGTGGATTATCACATCAAGGTCTTCACCCGTTACATCTTCACAAAAATCTTTTTCATTTCGCTTTCCTGGTTTATCTTCTTGACTTTTGATTTTACTAAGGTCTTCAGTATTTAAATCCACTTCTTTTTCTTTGTTAAAGATATCATCGGATGCAGGATAATGTGGATAACCGGGAAAAGCAATATTCTCTGCTTCAACTCTTTTTTGAGCCGGAATATTTTCTTCGTTTTTCGCTGGTAATAGCTTATCGATTTTTTTGTCTTTTTTCTTCATTTTTTTTATTTTAAGAGTACAGCTATATTTTCAATTTTTTCATAATTATGATTTTAATTTTTTTGTTGATTTTTTTTCATCTCCGTCTGAATTGCCTTTGTCAAACCGGTGTGATTAGGATGTCCTTGGTTGAAATCCTCATTTGTCTTTTTGTCTTCCATACTGCCAACTTCCTGGTCTAACATGGTTGGAGGTTTCTGACTGTTTTGGTCATTTTTAGTATTTTTCATTTGTATAAGTGTTACTCTTCATAATAAAAATTTGATACTCCTTTTTATTTTTAATAGTTGCTTTCATTCACTATTGTTTCATATAATGTTACGATCAAAAGTTCCATAGCTTTCGCTTATTTTACGTTTGCGAAAACTTAAACCTATCAGCAGAACACCAGAAGCTATTGCTATCCATAGCGCATTGCCGGATGTATCTTTTAATATAATGCTTGCTGTAATGAGCCAAATTGCAAATGCGATATTTAAAAAACGTAAGGAGCGACCAACCTCAGCCATAGCAATTACTGTAAATGTTACAATCAGTGGAGTTGTTGAGACTTGTAATCATTCTCATGCATTCTTTTTCACACCACATATTTATCCCAAAGTCCATACGTTTCTTTGATTTTCCCTTTTGAAAATGAAAGAGCCATTATGATAATTCCGGTCAGGCTGCTGCTAATAGTTAGCGACATATTGCTATCTTCTATTATCCAAGGCATCACAGCCAGTGCCAGCCCCAACAATACGTTGAAATAGCGGAAGCTTCTAAGTACCTCAGCCATGGCCACTACTGCAAAAACAATCACGAGTGCTCCTCCCAAATGATTTAAATTCGCTGCGGATGTTTCTATTCCCATCCTGAAAACGGTCGGGGAAAACATTAGCCAAAGTCCAATGATTACAGAAACTGTTAACTGCCAAGGGGCAGTCATTCCCCATATTGATGATTTGAAAACTTTCCATGGGCTATCAACAAATGTTACCAATTCAGGGGAACGTTGATCGTTTTCAGTAGAAAGGGCATCACCACCTTTCCAAAACACTTTCCATAACGAATCCCCTTTTTGTTTTCGTTGCACCATGTGTTGCCACATGGCAATGACTTCATCAATTTGTAAGGGGATCATGGGAAGCATAATAATGGCAGAAAACAGGCAAAGGGTACACCAGGCGCCTACGGTAAGTGGCTGGGAAATCACTAAGAATATACTCACCAAACCTAGTGGAATGACCAAAATACCAAAAAAGGTGACCATCCAAGGCATTGTTCGCCATCGGGAAGTACCTCCCATAAATCCCATCAGAAATTCCAGTGTGTAAGCCAGTGTACCTAGTGCTGCATCTGAAATAGGCCAGCTATGGGACATATTGGAGTTCAAGACGTTTAAGGTGCCTTCCCCAAAAAATGGATCCCAGGCTGTATCTATATAGCCCAATTGAAATGCGCCCAAATAGCGGGAAGCCAGCCACCCGATAAATGCCAGCCCAATCATAATTGAGCGCTGTGGCCAGCTGGAGGGGTTGTAACTCCAACCCATAGGCACATTGCCCCCCATTTTCATAAACAGGATCATATTGGGCATGCCGGGAATGAGAATAGACAAGGCAATAATTAAGACCCCAATCATGGTGCCGTTATAATAAGATACAGCAGTTGGCGCCCAAAAAATGAGTGGAGCCATGCTGATCCATATCCCGATAAAACAAATAATCCAAACACTATAAGGACGGTTAGGCTTAAGGGATCGCCAACCAAAAACAACCAGTAACAACCCACTGATGATATCGCTCCAATACATGGCGGCAATACGATCACTGAGGGAAAGCCATACATCTCTTCCTCCGGCAGGTGCTACCACATTCTTTCCATAATCAAAAGTGAGCGGAGAAGCGATCATCCAAAAACCCAGCAATACAATCACCCAGTAAATCCAGAGCGTTTGATTGTGGTGATCCTTCAACATTTTCATGCGGTCATCTGCACTCATTTTCATGGCACCCATGTCCATATCCATATGCTCATGGCCTTTTTTGTATTCGTGGCTTTCCATGTCCATCTTCGGCCGGGTAACACCTCGTGAGCCCATACCTTCCATATTGTGTGGTTGATCTGTCATAATTTTCAGAACTTACTCTAGTTTATTGTCTTTATAAAATTTCTCTGGATTGGCCTTTAAGTTGTCAACCATTTTGGGCAGGGTCTCTCGCAAACTGTATTTAGGCTTCCATCCCAACAACTTTTTAGCTTTGGAACTGTCCATTTCAAAGTGATCATCGGCCAAGTCGATCATCCATGGTTTTATAAAGACTTTTCCAAACAGGTTCTGCATAAATGCCCCGGCTTTGGCAAACCACTTTGGTATATGAATTATATTAGATTTCTTTCCATTAATTTCTGTACTTATAATATCCTGCAATTCCTGATACGATAAGGTTTCGTCATCACCAATATTAACAATTACTTCTGCAGGGAGGTCTTTCCTTTTGTCTATGGCTAAGGCTATCGCATTGATGACATCATCCCGGTGTACATAGGTGCTGCCATGAGCCGTGTTGGCAGGATAGAGTCGTGCTGAAATTTGCTTTTCATAAATACGCTGAATCTGATTGGTGATGGGGATTGAATTGCCCTCTTCACCATACACCCCCGCTATGCGCATGATCACTACAGGAATTTCACCCCGTTTTTCATGCATCACTTTTTCTGTTGTTACTTTCGATTTCGGATAATCCCATTTGGGTTCCAAAGGTGATTCTTCCGTAATCAACACCCCAGGAGAAGAAGGTTTGTACACCAGCATACTGCTTGAAAAAATGAATTGCTCCACTTCAAAATCTTGTAAGTATTTCAACATACGCTCTGTGCCTTTCACTGTCACTTTATCATACAGATTGGAGGGTTCACCTAAGAAATCATAATAAGCCGCCAGATGCACAACCGAGGCTATTCTGTTACCATAGGCGTAGCGGATTCTTTTGAATGCAAAGGTCATTCTGTCATCGCTGGTGAGATCCACACATACACATTCTGCTTCTGCAGGCGGAAAAGGATAACCATCGTGGTCAAATCCAATGACTTGGTATTTTTTAGCAAGCTTATGAATTAAGCCCGAACCTATCATTCCACTGCTTCCTGTCACAATTACTACTTCGGTTTTGTTATTCATTTTCTTCTTTTAAATCTTACAAAATAGAGAATTACTACAATGACAAGGAGTGGTACAAGCCACATTTCCCATCCCATTCCCCAATTCCAGACATTATCATGCATCATGTTAGTTGGTTTTAGTTGTTGTGGTTTTCATTTTCATAACCTTGTTCCACATTTCCGGCTTTTCTTTCATCATTTGAATCATGTCATTAAACATGATACTGTCATTAGCCGCCATATTGACCATATGATTCATCGTACCCTTCATTTTTGTAGGGTCTTTCATCATCCCCATCATTTCGGGATTTGCCATCATTTTTTGACCCATGATGTTCCTGCAACTGTCATTTTTCATCATGGCATTCATCATCTCCATTCTATATGGTTGGTGATTGATAAATGATTCAATAATTTCGAAACGCTACGTATCATTTTTTAGCAATTGATCCACGGGTTATTTTGGTTTCGCAGCCCGTAAACAGGATTATAACAATAAGAATAAGTGTTGCAGTAATTAGTAATCTTTTCATTTTCAACAGTTTTTAAATTTTTTTGTTGAACATACATTCACCATCAATTATGTCTTGTCCTGAAATAGGTTGACCATTTTTGGTCTATAATACTAGTTTAAAATTAGTTAAATAATTGGAATATTGATAATTTTTTTCAAAAAACTTTCTACAGGTTTTAAAAAACTTACCATTCCTACGCTGATCTTTTTACATAGGATTTATATTTTTGTTTGTTGTAATTAAGGTGTGCGCTTTGCGGAGTATTTAAATCAAGGCTCCAGTGTTATCTTTCATTATTATAAATTTCAACAGTTTGTTCCACCATTTTTCGAGCTATAAGGATAGATTGTTTTTAAAGCAATTTTTAAATTTTTTAGGACAAGTTTATCCGATTTTATTTTTTTTAATTATCTTTACCTTATTAAAATCGCATTTCATCAATATAAATTTATCCTTTGCCGATTGAGACGGATAATTTTCGTGTTTTTTAGTTTAGAAAAAATTAAAATATTTCACTATGGAATCAGACAATTTATATCCAAAAACAACAAAAGAACTCATCGACAAAAGAACGGCTCTAGCTCCTGAAACAATGGAAGCCATTTGGGTAGCTGAAGAAATGCGTTCAGGAGGTGCTTATGCCCATTCAGTCATTGCTTTGGATGAGATGGATTAAATTATATAAACATGGATATAGCGAATAAATATTTAGGCCTGTTCACCGACCATTATGAACTTACTATGGCCGAAGGCTATTTCAAATCAGGAAGGCAGGAGGACATAGCAAATTTTGACTATTTTTTCAGGAAAAACCCTTTTGACTCGGGGTTTACTGTTTTTGCAGGTCTTCAGGACTTGCTAGA
>JAENWK010000037.1 GCA_016650045.1 Eubacteriaceae bacterium
GTGTGATTCGGATTTTTCCGAATGAGGATTCCGCCATCAGACTGATTGGCGCTTTACTGGTTGAACAGGATGAACGCTGGGCATCCGGCAAAAAATACTTTGATATGACAGATTACTATGATTTTATGAATCATCGGCAATTAATACGAAACATTGTGGCTGCTTAACTATTTCAGCTAGCTGAGGAATTTACACACAAAATAGGACTTGACTCCTTCTACGTTCCTCAAAATACTCTTTTTTATATCTACTAATGACGAAACAATAAATTAGCGTGCACAAAACCTCAGTCCCCATGTATTCTCATTGTTAAGTGGTATCGGGCACCATGGCCAGGTTGCACAGTTACCGACAACGCAAATCAAGGTCGTTGGAAATATTGTACAGCTTCAGCAATTGGATCATCTGTTTTTGTTTCATAAATAGTTTTTCCGTCTTCATCTTCAAAAATAAACTTACCCATTCTGTATTTTATTTTGCAACCTTTTAAAGTTAAGTAACGATCTGACCAAGTGCCTAAATCACTTTGAAGAATGGCACTAATTCCATTTTGTTTTAAAGCCTCGTGCAAAGCTGCCGTAAAGACCTCATAACTGTACCCATTCGAGGATTTGTTTGGGACAATCAACAACTCATCATCAATCTGACGCAGTCGCAAATGGGAACTGCTCATCCACTTAAACAAGCCTGGAAAATTAACAAAGCAGTATCGCCAATCATTTTTTGGTAGAGTGGCTTTGTGAATGATATTTTCTAATTGCTCTTTAATATCATCTTTGCTATTCAGTGTATGTAAAAAATTTTTAATAATATCACCATGATTCGAAAATAAACGTTTTAAGCTTGGGGTGCTTGATGATTCGTTCGGATCATCAACACACAATGTCTTATACGCTCCTACAGTTAGAGTGTAATCGCCGTACGTCAATAAAGCCCGCCGCAAAAAATCCCCATGTTTAGGTTTCGTATTCTCAAATAAAGCTGATATCTTATCCCAGTATTGGTTGAACAACTTTTGGTTATACCTATTATTTTCTTCTCTCGCCAAGTACAAGGCTGAACGGATTTGACCACTAAAATAGGGGTGTTGCTCTGCTTTATAAATCGCTTCAGCAAAATCTTTCTCCTGCAAAATCAGTTCTACTTTTATGCGTTCTTCCTCGATCTGCTCTCGTGAAAAAACAGCCACCGGTTCATTTTTCAGCATATGACTTAATAGATCACGCCAATGATTAGACAGCGAATTAATTGCTTCAATTGATTTTCTATATAACTCAACAGTATCAATTTGTGTATTTATGATAAGATTTTTTGTAATACGTAGCCATTGTTTTAAAGAGCCCGAGCCATCATCTACGCCTTTTGCATTATACATATATGTGGTCACAGCATGAAATAAAACTCTGTCCTTGTATGTTGGCTTAACCGTTAGTGCGCTAAAAATAAGTTGTGCCACTTCTTCATTATTTTTGCATATAAAATTTAAAGTATAAAATGCCGTTTCAAACAATTGCTCTTCAATTTTGTTGTAATCGATCTGATTTGTCCAGTCATTCTCTCTATCAAACAAACCATTGTTCATAAACAGAATCCCGAAAAAAGCCAGAAAAGTACGATCAAAATCTTCACAGCTTTTTTTCCAAAATAGATCTGTCCACGCTCCATCAAATTTCAGCTCAAAGTCACTGATAAAAGAAGAATTCATCTTTTGAAGACAGCCAATCAAACGTGCCTTGAAATTTTCTAAAACCGAAAGTGGCTTTCCCCGAGCATTAAGTTTAATATATAAACTATCTTCCATCCCCAGATTATTCATGTCCAAAAATTTAAAAATTATCGGTTCAAATTCCGGATTTGTCAAACATTGATCGAGATTTGTGATATCTTTAAAAGAGCTTTTTATTTTATCCAAGATTATTAAAACAGACTCAATCGTTGGATCATATTTCCAGCTTAAAACAAACCACTCTGAATCTTCAATTTCTTTTGATGGAACCATTTCGGAGGAAAAAACAGTTTCTCGATTTACTGTTAATTTTTCAAAAAAGTTACGCGAACTTGTACGGGTTTTATATGTGAATTTTCTCAGCAATTCCGTTTTTGTTTCGTCATTTCTAAAAGCGTAAAGGTGAAGCAGAAAAAGCGTCGTTAAACGCTGTTGTCCGTCAATGGGGATGAATTTATCCGCATCCGCTTTACCATAAACAAAGTTAAGATCGAGGGGGGGAGTTTCACCTAAAATAGCTGACTTCATATCACACAAGAGATTATCGCTTACCATTTTTGTATGAATATCCTGTCTCCCCTGGACATAGTCCCGCTGGATAATCGGCACTTCAACATAATATTTGTTTAACAATTCAAAAAGTGTATCAAGCATTTTCAGTTCTCCCATCAAAAAACAATTTAAATGTTCTTACCATTTCAGCCAAGTGATCTTCCTTATCATGATTATTCCAAATTTCCATATTTTTTAAATCTCTGGAATATACTTTCAAAAAAACATTTTTAGTACAGAGCGGAACAAAGAGACCCTTTGACTCCCGTTCGATAATAACGTGACGTTTTTCATCAAAAGGTTTAGCGGCGTAGATTGGGCTCCGATTGGTTCCCCGTTCCAGCAGCGTTAAATTCCATAGTGAATCGTCTGCCTCATCTGTTTCATCTGCTGTAGCATGAATATGTTCAATATCCCACTTCAATCCGTTCTTCACTTCACCCTTATATATATTAAACGGAAACCGATACTGCTTTTCACTTTTGCAGATAAGTGTTGCCAAGTTAAACAAAAGCAAAAGATTTCGAATCCGCTTATTATACACACCATATGTTATTTTAACCAAATCCTCCTGATCCGTTTTACCTGCCACTTTTTTTGCCTTTTCAATCAAATTTTTATTTATTTCGCTTTTTCGTTTGCCCTGTGTAAGTGCGTACACATCTTTAATACTAACATCTGAAGCAATTAGATATCCGATAATATGGTATTTATCCAAATCTAAATACCATTCACGAAAATCAGCATATAGTTTTTCAACTAAACCCCATAATTCCTTAACAAAATTTTCCTTATTACCCGAATCATTCAACGCCATTGAAAAAACCAAAAAAGGGAAATAATTCTGATTATCATCAATCGGTGTACTCAACTTATTGTTCTGTTCATCAGCCAGTAATTCAAATAGCATATCAATACGTGTACCACTTTGCTCCTTTGCATTGAGGAAATACCAAAATGAGTCATCACGCAAACCCTGTTCGATTCTGTCCCAGGCAATCGAAATTTCAGTTTGCAATTTATTGGTATCTTTACTAAAGTTCTCTTTGTTTAATAACAATGCTTTTATTAATTCTGCATTTGTCAACGGAATTCTACCCAGATTCACTTTTGTAAACATCGCAATTGGATCAATATGAGCTGGTATTTCATACCATATAAAAAAGACACTTTTCCTGATTTTTGTGTTAAGCTCTTGAATAGCAACCGACTTATCTGGCTGTTGGTCAAGCCATTCATTTATTGCTTCATAGGCAGATGCGATATGATAGTAATCAATATTCTTTCTTTTTTCATTTTCTAAATCTTCATTATCCGAGAGCAGCTTTAAGAAGTTTTCGCTATCAACACGAGTTTCGTACTTCAACTCAAACGGTGGTGTGGCTGAGCGAATTTCCTGTGATGCAATTTTCATAAAAATATAGATCGAAGTTAGACGTTGTTGTCCATCAACGACCTCAAGGACTTCATTTTCATGTCGTTTGATAATTAATGGCTGCATACAATAACACTGATCGCCATTACTCACAAATTCCGAGATATCATTCAAGAGAGCTGTAACCTCATATTTAGTCCAGCGATAACCCCGTTGGTATGCTGGTACAAAAAAGCAATGGTCTTTTAATTCTAAGATCGTTTTTGTTTTAATTGACATCTTTTCCTCCTTTATATTTAACAAACTGTCTATTGCCTCTGAACCCCTTAAACGTCTACTCTCACACCTTCCCCATCACTTTCAATAGACTCTGATAACTGTCTACATCATAATACTTCACCTCGCTTGTTGAAATCTCATTAAACAGTTTCTTTGCACAAGATATTTTTGCCTGCTCAATGGGCCTCAACTGAAGACTGTCCATGGTGCCTTTGGTTTCGGCAATAAAAAAGATATGCTTCACTGCACCGGCATTGAAGGCAATGGCCCAGTCCGGTGAGTAGTTACCCACCGGGGTAGGGATGGTAAAGCCTTTAGGTAATTTGGCATAGACACAGACTTCCTCAGCCGAATCAAGATCCTGGGCAAAACGGTGTTCCACACTTTTGACTGCCGTGCCGTCAGTATACACATAATCCTGGATGTGTTTTTGCGCCCGGAAGGCTTTGTCAATACTTTGGGAGTGCTTTTCGGCGGTGAAAATCGCACTGTCGTATTCCCCAGCAATTTGATCATAGCTGATATGTTCCACAATCATGGTGGCTTTTTGTTCTTTGATGAGTTTTATCACTTTGGTGATAAATTCTTCCGGATTGTTTTTGAACATGGCAAAAGTCTGGGGCGCAATCCCTTTTAGAATAGCAGCAGCCGTTCGGCGGGTGAGAACGGTACCCACTGCGATTTTTCCAATTAAATCATATTTTATTTGACTGGATTCTGCGTGTTTAAGGGCTTTCGTTTTTGTCTTACCAGGCGTAAACGATTCCCCACGCTCAAGCACGAATACGTTCATATCATCTTTCTGCTCTCCAGTTGATGCAGTGTACTGTAATTCCGAAACAAATAGCTTTTCATTAATGTGGCTGATTGATTTTTCAATCAATTCTTGACTATCAAAATTAACGGTGTAGGCATATTTGTGATTGATATAACCCCAAAGAGTTTGAAACTCTTTCTTGAAGAAATTATCATTGAGTTCATTTTCCGGTATTCTGGTTTTGTTGCCGTCTTCAATCATATCATTGAGAATGCTCTCATCAAAGATGCCCTGGATCAGTTGATGAACTCCCACTGCCAAGGGTTTTAGATCCTCGGGCAATTCTTTGAGGGTATTATTTTCCAGATCAGTGCGGTAGGCATCAATAACTTTTTCATCATCATCAATATAGTCATTCTTTACGAGATATTTATAAATTAAACTCGCTTGATGATGATCAATCACCACCGGTTGATCCCCAATCATAATGGTTTTGCCTTCAAAATAATCTTTAGTTGCTTTTTCCGGTCTGTCATAAAGCACATCTTTGATCTGTTTTTGTAAATCGCCAACAAAATCCTTATAGCTTTCACTGGCAATAACCGTCAGCTTATTGATATTATGAACATCACTGCCACAGGTTTCCGCGTCCATACGATGGCCATCCTTGTTAACACATAAACGGAGACCCCGACCCACCTCCTGGCGTTTGGTGGTTTTTGATTCCGAATGTTTCAGGGTACAGATCTGAAAGACATTGGGATTATCCCAGCCTTCCCGCAGGGCAGAATGGGAAAAAATAAACCGGGTCGGTTCTTCAAAACTGAGAAGTCGTTCTTTTCTTGAAAGAATTAACTCATAGGCTGATATATCATCTGAAAATTCCGAACCTCGTTTGGCCTTGCTGTCGACAATATGATTGGTTTTTTTGTCAATACTGAAATAGCCTTTGTGGGTTTCCTGGGTACTGATGCTTTTTAAATAGTGCTGATAGGGTGTATTAAACAGCTTAATCTGTTCATTCAGAATATTGTTATATTCCTCCTCAAACATTCGGCCGTATTCACCGGTGAGCTCATTGCCAGCCTCGTCATATTGCCGATATTTTGCCACTTCGTCAATGAAAAATAAAGACAGTGTTTTAATCCCCATATCAAACAGTTTTTCTTCTTTTTCAAAGTGAGACATGATGGTTTCGCGGATCTGAATCCGACGCATATCGGTTTCGGAAACATCTCCAACCACATCGCCTTTCATCAGTTCTTCACCATTGGCAAAGGTGACGGTACCAGCAATGGGGTCGATTTCGGAAATGGTATAGCCCTTTTTATATTGCTCCATTTCTTTGGAAATATAATAGAGATTATCACCAACACTTAAAACCCGGGGTTCCCGATTGATGGATTTTTGATAGGCAATTTCCAATTCGATTCTGGCCATGGGCGGTTTTTTGCTGGAGAGGATAATGCTTTCCAGATACAGATATTGATCGGTGCCCCGAAAATGTTTGACCTCAAAGCCCTTCACCTGAATTTTTTTAACCAGCCGCTGGTTATAGGCTTCCAGGGCGTCCAGCACATAGATCAGATTATGCTGCTTAGCGTGGGTGGCTGAATAATTGAGACAAAAAAGCGGTTTGAAATTTTTGAGGGCTTTCTGGGTAACATCACCGCCCATTTTCTGAGGTTCATCCAGAATAATAATAGGGCGGTTGGCACTGATCACGTCGATGGGCCGTCGGGAGGCAAATTCATCCCGCTTGGAATAGATAATTCGGCTTTCTTTATTATTCGCCCCTTCTTTCAAGGATGCGGCAAAGGCCTGAGTATTGATGATCATTACATTGATGCCGGCACTGCTGGAAAATTCGTCCAACTGATGAAGGTTTTTGCTGTTGTAAATAAAAAAACGAGCCTTACTATTATAATGCTCCATGAAATGATCCTGGGTCATTTCAAAACTCTTTTTGACCCCTTCACGAATAGCAATGGAGGGCACCACCACAATAAACTTACTCCAGCCATATTGTTTATTCAGTTCAAACATGGACTTGATATAGACGTAGGTTTTACCGGTTCCGGTTTCCATTTCAATATCCAGACTGCAACGCCCCAAATCATTAATCAAATCCGGGGATAGCTTGATATTGTTCCGATTCTGATGCGTGTGAATGTTCGTTAACAATTGATCATCATTAAGAGCAATCACCTCATTTTTAAAGCCTGACTCATCAGCGGGATCAAATCCTTCTGCGCTGTAAAGATTCTTGTTTAATGACAGCTGCTCATGGAGGACTGTTTCTGTTTTCCCCAGGTCTCTTATATAGCTCACTGGGCTACTGAAGGGCTGGCCTTTAAAGACATTGATGACACTGTCCACGGCATCGGTCTGGAAAGACTGTATTTTAAAATTGAATTTCATTTCATCATCCCTTTTATAATACCTTTCTGACCGTGTCCGGACTGTAGGCAGCAAAGATCTGATCAAAATTGGCAGCTACCGAATCCGTGGCCATGGAATAGTCCCGCATCACAAAATAATAGGGTTTCTGGCGGGCGATGGCTTCCACGGTCTTGTCAGTAAGATCTTTGTCAAAACAGGCCATCAAAAAGCCGTCTGCGACACTGAAGACATTTTTACCGTCAATGGTGTTAGTCTCAACTTTGCTGGACAGCAGTACCCCCAGATCCAGCATCATCTGGAAGAGGAGATCCTCCGGTGACCGGTCATCCTTGATATTATCGGTGAGATCTTCAAACATGGAAATATTGGTGTCTTCCGGAGTGTAGAAAACGTCTTTCATATTGGTGGAGTCCAGTTTCAGCACCCGAAAACCGGTATCCAGATCTTGCGCTAAAAGACCGGCTTCTTCTTTTATTTTGTTACCGGCCCGGCGGATGCGCTCTTTTCCAATATCGCATATATTCTGATAGCCGGCTTTATAAGCCTCGCTTTTTTCATCGGTTGCTTCGGGAATCTGGACCATCATAAATTTGCGGTTACCTCCATCTTCGGCGTTAAGCTGCATCACCGCATGGGCAGTGGTGGCGGAGCCGGAGAAAAAGTCAAGGATGATATCAGATGAAATCACAGAAATATTATTCGTTTTCTTAATATGAAATACAAGCTTCTTTATTAAAGAAACTGGTTTCACTGTTTCAAAACCATGTGATTTAGTACCTAGTATAGTGGATAATTCTGCTTTTCCAGTCTCCGCTGTCCCATATGCTTCTTTATCAAAAAAATGCGACCATAACGGCGCAAAGCTCTCACTATTTTCATCTTCCGGCCGCACTTTAAAGTAGACTTTATTACCTTTCACTAAAACATCATCCCGTTCTTCATAATTTTTAACTTGCTCTTGTCCCACCTTCCATTGCTTTCCTTCGCCTGGCATTATACCTTTTATCGGAAAAATCATAGTCGCTCTACCTCGCATCCCTAATGAAGACATTTCTTCTACAACTTTTTCTCGATATTGACCTTTTACATCTTGCAATTCGTAGATTTTTTTACCCGTTATTTCTAAATTAAAACGCATCCTTTCAAATTGTTTTTTATAAACTAATATATATTCTGTTTTTGATTGAAATTGATCTTTTGCAGTTTCTGTATTCTGACATTTTGTTCTTTTTTCCCATGTCACATTACCTATGTAATTTTTCTCTCCAAAAATCTCATTGCAAATTTTCTTTAAATTCTCTACTTCATTATCATCAATCGAAATAAAAATAACCCCGTCATCTGTCAGCAGATCTTTTGCCAGTTTTAATCGTGGATAGATCATATTTAGCCAGTCGGTATGAAACCGGCCGTTGCTGTCGAGATTTTTGACCAGCCGGTTACCTTCTTCGTCAAATTGACCGCTGTTGGCCAGGTACTCACCAGTGTTTTGGGCAAAATCATCCTCATAAACAAAGTCATTGCCGGTATTATAGGGCGGATCAATATAAATCATTTTCACCTTGCCCAGATAGGTTTCCTGGAGCAACTTTAAAACATCCAAGTTATCACCTTCAATATAAAGGTTCTGGGTGCTGTCAAAATCCACGCTTTCTTCCACGCAAGGCCGCAGGGTTTTAGCAATGGGAGCATTGGCCAGAAGAATCGATTGTTTCTTGTCCGGCCAGGTAAACTGATATCGTTCGTCCCGACCTTCCACCACATAATCCGACAATTCCTGTTTCAGTTTGTCGAAATCCACCACCTTGGTGAGCACTCCATCCACCTTTGCTTCGGTGACGCAATTGGGAAATAGGTTCTCAATTTTTTCGATATTATCATCAACCTTGTTGATACTGTGCATTTTAAGCTTGTCCATATTCTTGCTCCTCTTAATTATTCAAACAATTCCCTACTTCAATGAGATTATCTACGACATCGGTAAAACTGATCGCTGTTGCATAATGGTTTTCGTTTTGATAATTGATCCACAGTCTTTCCAGGGCCGGCTCGTCTTTAATTTCTTCACAAATTTCCTGCCACTCGCCCATCTCTGCCAAAGAACCTCGTTTTCTGGCGGTATTTTCGACTGCCAGTTTGAATATTGGCAACTGGATTTCATCATATCTGCTCTTAAACAATACATACAGGTCATAAAAATCTCTGGCTCTGGTATTTCCGATGTTTCTGCGGATAATTGTCTCGTATTTCTCAGCCAGAATCGTTTCAATGCTATAGGCCATCACCGGAACAGACTTGTCTTCAAACAACAAACGATAAAAGTAAGTAATTGCTGCCGGTGTGATCCTGTCACCCGTAGTAATATCCATTTTCATCGGGGCATCAATTTTTCCATAAGCGGCCTTGATGTGCACCCGAAAATTATTGTATGCATCGTTTTCACGAATTGGTTCCATTTTTTGAAAGGTAAATTGGATGCCATCGCCAACATCCATCTGCAGTAATTCCAATATTATTTCCCGAATAGCTTCTTCTTCCATCGGAATGCCTCTGACGGTGGTGTCCATATCCAGGGTACTTCGACCTTCCACGCCAATCATCGAAGAAATCAAGAGACCGCCTTTTAAAATAAAATTATCTTGATATTTCGATAAAGACAGTCTTTCAAGGATTCGCTCAAACAAAAACATCTGCAACACTTCCTGTGGTTTCAACTGCTTCTCTTTGGCAATCTTTCGAATTGCGCCTTTTAACTGCTCTGGTGTTTTCAATCGCATTTCTCCTAACTCAAGACTTCCATATAGGTTCGGATTTTTTCTTCAATGCCAAATTTCTTTCCATATTTTAGTAATTTTCTGGCATTGTTTTCTGATCTAAAATATTCCTGAACCGCCTGGATATAAATCTGCATATCCATAACTTTCTTATCACGAATTAAATCACAGATACAGCGTTCTTTATCATACACCCTTACTTCAGCTCCCATTGGTGACTTAATCGTGATTATTCCTAAGTCCCAGCATTCTTTTTTGACATAATGAAAGCGAATCGATGGATGATCTTTTTTTATTCGCGATATGTTATCGCCTTGTGGTACGGTCACATCGATGGTATGGGGCACCCGATCCGACATACCATGCAGATACAGCGCTGTCCCATAAGAAAAAACGATCTTCTCACTTCTTAACTGGATCAGTTTGTATTCGTCTACCAGTATATTTGCCATGGAATAAATTCCCTGTGACTCTTTGACTATAAATCCCATTTCTACCAGTGTCCTGATCCGTGTTCGACTGATTCCTGCTTCCTCAATCTGTTTTGTCGTAATAATTCCATCTGCATTTTCGGCAATGTCTCTGATTATTTGAAATGTCGGTTCCATCAAAATACCACACCTTCTTTCGTTACATTCGTACTTTAATTATAGCTATATAAAGAACATTTGTAAACACTCAATCAATAACAGATTGAAACTATTCGAAGCCATCTTGATAAGAACTTAATTTATTTCTGAACGATTCGCTTCCAGACTTCTGATTTGCTGCACCAGCGCAAATTTCTTTTTTGGCTGACTTTCTGCTCTTGCCTGCTTCTCAAGCGCAGCAATCTGCTTTTCCATTTTTTGACGGTTTTCATCAATGTCCAATTGCTCATCCAGGCTATTACCGTTTTCCATTTCGATGCCGCCAATCTCAATTAGCAGGTTTTCCCAAATAGCATCCAGATTGAGACCACTCAGTTTTATTTCCAGGGTCTCCAGGGATTGCCATGGACTTTTCAGGAGCCGCTTCTGATAAGCGGCTAGACAGACCTGGTCTTCAAATTCCAAGACAAAAATCATATGCTGTTCAATCAGCTTTGAAATCAATAGGATGTTTTTCTCATCAAAATCTTTGGTTTTTAGGGTTACCCGCATCACAAAAATCATGCGGATCGTTTTGCCGACCGCCGCATTAATTGATGTCGGCGACAGCTCATGGATAATCGCCAGTTTTTTAATATCTGCATCAAAGCGGTCTTTGGCCCGACCGTTTAGCGCAAATTTCTTCTTGATGATCTCTTTGGGTATTGGTTTGTTCAGTTCGGTTTTTTTTGGTAAACCCCGCATTCACGTCACCTTCCTACGTTCTTTTATTTCACAACCAGAAAGCAGATCAATTCGAAATCATCCAGCCCTTTAATCTCATTGGATAAAAAACTGATCGCTTCGCCATTTAAAAATTGATCCAGTTCACTTTGGTCTTTTACATCAATAATGGAACTAATCGCATCACCTAACATTTCAGAAAATTTGGACATATCCCGTCCATCCCGGGTTTCCCGATTGAAAACACGATACAGTTCGGTAATGGGCTCGGTTTTATTCTTGCAGAGATAACGCATTTTATCGAGCATATTCTTGGGGGAAAGGTGGTCACAGGCTATTTTGCCGTCATCACCAATATAAACCATATAAAAGGGATGCAGGCGGTTCTGATTATCTACATTGACACTGCCGTTTATATTTTTCAGCACATAAATCACCCCCGGGGGTGCATCTGCCTGGCTTTCCACCACGGCATGGAGACCAAAGGGTATCTTGTCCAGGTCGGGATTGTTCTTAACGTATTCCAGCAGATCCAATCGAAATTCATTAAGACCCAGATCCATAATAGAGATACCAGTTGTCATATCCTCAATATCCACCACCTCTTCCTGGAGGCGTTTCAATTGCTGTTTACGATATTCAAGGTCGGTTTTTTCATCATCACTGAGAATATTATCATCCCCGGTAGCTGCCATGTTCACAATTTTCATTCGGGTTTCCACTTTTGCTTTAAGATTGATATATTCATCCAATGAGATATCCGGCCAGAAGTTGACCAGTTGAATTTGGTTGTTTTTACTGCCAATACGGTCGATTCGCCCAAAACGCTGAATAATCCGCACCGGATTCCAATGAATATCGTAATTAATCAGGTAATCGCAATCCTGAAGATTCTGACCTTCGGATATACAGTCAGTGGCAATTAACAGGTCGATTTCAATTGGGCTGTTGGGCATAAGGAGTGCCTTATCCTTTGATATTGGTGAGAAACAGGTCAGCACCGTATTCAGATCCCCATGCAATTTATGAATGGTTGTTCGGCCCTCTACCGAACCTGTAACCATTGCGGTTTCCAGCCCGAAATGCTTTTTCATCTGCTTACTGACATGGTTATAAAGGTATTCTGCGGTATCGGCAAATGCTGTGAAAATAATTACTTTTTTATTGCCGGGATTGATGGGGTTTTCTATTTTATTTTTCAGCACTTTGAATAATTCTTGGAGTTTGCTGTCATGTTCCGGGGTAATATCACTGACCATCAATGCCAGTAATTCCAGAACTTCGCTGTCCTTTGCCAGATTAGCTCTCCATGATTTGTAATCCATATCAGCCAAGTCGATTTTAACTTTCTTGCCAATTGAAAAAAGCTCATCGCTATTCTGATCATCATCGTCATACTCCTGAACGTTCTCAATATCGGTTAAGTTAAGTATAGTCGTATTCTGTTTTTTAAAATGATCGATTTTGTGAATGGTGCCATTGATTAACTCTTCCATTCGATTTAGGGTTAAATTGAATGAATGCACTGAGCTTTCCATTCGTTTCATAAGGTTGATAGCCGTTAGTCGGCGAATCCCCTGCTCTCGATTTGCCTGGGTAAACCCGATATTCACTTTATTGTCTTCATATAATTCGGCATATTTATTCATTTTGCTCGGCAGAATGAATTGGGATGGGGTATAGATACTTAAATTCAGGTGCATCAGCTGTTCGAAAATTTCATTGTAGTTGATAGCCTTTTTCAAATCAGTCAATTGAGGACTTAATGACATGGGTTTTAATCGTGTTGGAAATTTGCCGATCTCTGACGTATCGTAATATTTTTCGATGTGTTTTCTTGACCGGGCGATGGTCACGCTGTCCAACACTTCAAAAAAGTCAAAGTCCAGCATTCTCAGCAGACTATCGGTTGTTCGATTCTCCGGCTCAAATTTACTCCATTGATTAAAAGCCTTTTGAGCATTTTTAAAAACATCATCAATTGAACCCTTTGTATCCAGCTTTTCGTCAATTAAACAGCTGTCGCCTTCATATGCAAGCTGGAGCTGGTTCTTAAGATCGTTAAAACGGTTATTGACGGGGGTTGCCGAAAGCATGAGCACCTTGGTTTTAACGCCTTTGCGGATCACCTTATTGAGGAGCCTTAAATAGCGGTTCTCTTTTTCATTTTCTTCCCCGTTCAATTTGCCGCCGTTTCTGAAATTGTGGGATTCATCAATAACCACCAGATCATAATTTCCCCAATTGAGCCGGTCCAAATCCAGACCGTTCGATTTACCCCGGGTGCGATTGAGGTCGGTGTGAAAGAGTACATCATAACGCAAACGGTCGGCCGCTATGGGGTTATTCAGATAATTGTCTTTATAGGTATTCCAGTTGTTTGACAATTTTTTCGGACAAAGAACCAGTACCGATTTATTGCGGTTTTCGTAGTATTTGACCACTGCCAGGGCGGTGAAGGTTTTACCGAGCCCGACACTGTCGGCCAGGATACAGCCATTGTATTTTTCAAGCTTATTGATGATTGCCAAAGCTGCATCTTTCTGAAAATTATAAAGCATGTTCCAAATCTTGCTTTCCTTGAAACCCGTGGCTTCATTAGGCAGCACGTCTTCGGAAATGTCTTCGAGAAACTCATTGAAAATATTATAAAGAGTGAAAAAATATATGAAATCCGGTGCATTTTCGTTATAGGCAGCTGTAATATTCTCAATCACTTCCTCTGTGACTTCCTGCAATTTTGACTGATCGTTCCAAAGATTGTTAAATAGTTCAATATAGGCCATGGAAAAAGGTTTTTCTGTTTTCTGAACCATATTATAAGCGTTATTACCGCGTTCGCAGCCTAGATCAACGGTTGTAAATCCATTAATGGGCATATAGTTCTTATCATCAACATTCATAAAACCCATCATGGTTTCGTTTGTTTTATTTGATTTGAAAACAACTTTCTTTCGTATCCATTCGGCGCATTCTTTGGCAATGGCTTTTTGTGTCAGCTCATTACGGAGTTTCACTTCAAATTCTGTTCCGTAAAGGCTGCGTTCCCGGGATAGACGGGGAATGTAAAACTCCCGTTTTTCTTTTCTGGCTTTTTCGGTCGTAAATGTGGGTGACGTAAAGATAAAGCGCAGCTCATCTATGCTTTTCAACTTTGTTTTCAGTTCCTGAAAAGCGTAAATCGAAAAGCAGGCAGCAGCAATTGACAGCTTGCTGTCTTTATTTATTTCAACAACCAGATCATCTTTTAACGTTTTGCTTACATTATCAATCAGTTCCATGTCATTTTCTCCCCATTTTTCATCAGTTTACTGGACAGACCGCTTCATTTTAAACATTACATTCTCGATTTTTACGTAACATATGTTACCATTATACGCTTTCGATGATGAAATGACTATTTCTAATTACACTTTTTCCGCCACGGTTATTCCTTTTATTCAATTTTATAAAAATGATGAATTGATCTCTTTCTTTTTGTTTTGCAAACTTGTACATGACCCTACCGTTTGCAGTGCCTTGGCCGGAAGCGACAGCACAGGCTAGGGCGCAAGACATGTAGTCAGTATTGCTAAATACGAAAAAAGCCTCGGGCGTTAGCCGGAGGCGTGGGAAGAGGATTAATCATTGAATTCTATGTATTTCCAAACTTTAATTCCCGAGGGTTGCTATCCAATTAGTTTCACCCCTGTTGACTGGATATAATAGTATGAATTTTTTTACGTTTAGACTGAGTGATGCTAAAAGTCTCAAAAAATGCTTCATAAATATTTTTTAATTCCCCACCCTGATAGGTAACGTACAATTGATCTTCCACAAACAGGTCGACCATTATTTTTTCAATCCTTGGAATGCTGATATCTTCTCTCGTTTCAACTTTCAAGCAGTGAACCCGCCCCCTAAAAGTCATTTCTTTTAAATTCGGCTCTTCTTCCAAATAGAATCGATAGAGTTCATCGCTTGTAAATGGCTTATTCCCAAAGGATTTTCTTACTTCATCAATTTCTAATTTATCGCTCATTTTTGTCTCATCTCCGATTTTACATTTCCAACAAACGGGGCCTTTTTCATTTAGGCCCCGTTTGTTGGTTTTAATAGTCTTTCAGATTAGTCACTTCTATTGTGTTTTATTTAGTGTGCATGAAAAAAGCCTCGGACGTGAAGTCAAAGGCTTGATGAAAATATAATCGTATTTATGGCATGGTTACTATCTTGGAGGGTACCTTAGTGGGTCAATGCAATAATCGTTCTTAAAACATCCTCTTCCATAAAAACAGGCTCCATCCCGGAATAAATTTTATTGTACTTATAAATGTTTCTGACGCCGCATCCCAATTCATCAAATAGGCCGATTTCCTTGAAGAACCTTGTGATGTTCGGATTCTTTAAAAACCCAAAAAATAAAAACAGCATCACTCATTGATGCCATTTATGATATAAAGCCGCTATTAAATATCGTTTCTATTGGTTAATTTTTGGTTAATTCTCTAACTTTGCCATTGCTGCAGCTCTTACAAATGGCTTTATTATACTAAAAGTGGTGATCCCGACTGGACTTGAACCAGCGACCCCTACCATGTCAAGGTAGTGCTCTTCCAGCTGAGCTACGAGATCACTTTTGCTGCTTGCTCATATTACAATAATAAAGACAAAAAGTAAAGTCTTTTTTATAAGGTGGTTTCTGCAGTTAATGTGAAAAAGTTCTTTTTAATATAAAACTCATTATAACTAATCGGCATATTATCTTCAAGCGAGATGATATTCTGGGCAACTAAAAAGCAACTTTCGTCATTATCAATTTTCAAACTCTCCCGAACTTCCAGGGGTGGGTGCACCAAATCGATGTTAATGATCTTTTTTAATTGGAATTGCATTTTTCCTGTTTCCATGATCCCATGAAAATTCGCAAAATTAATGACATCCTCAACAATGGGGTTTCCTTTTTGATAAGGTAAGAAAATGGTAGAGTACTGAATAACCTCA
>JAENWK010000010.1 GCA_016650045.1 Eubacteriaceae bacterium
AATAGATATACTTGTATATATGAGGTGTATCATAACATAAATTTTATTTTTTTTCTACACGATTTGATAAATTTATTAAAATAATACTCTTCTGAATTGATCAACTAAAAAAAATGGTAAAATATCATTACTAAAAGATATCTTTTAGTAATGATATTACCATTTCCAGGTTATTCTTATTTTTTTAAAATCAAGAAGCTATTTTATTGTTAGGCAAAGATATGATTTATTCTAATTTAAAAAGGCTTTGTAACCTTTGAAGCACATGTAAACATCCACCTTAGATACCAATTCGAAGGGTGAATGCATACTTAATAGTGCCGGGCCGCAATCGAGTACGTCCATGCCGTATTCTGCCAGGATATGGGCAATGGTACCGCCGCCGCCAAGATCAACTCGGCCTAATTCTCCCATTTGCCACACCACTCCGGCATCATCTAAGGTTTTTCTCATTTTTCCCATAAATTCAGCATGGGCGTCATTGGACCCTGACTTTCCTCTGGAACCACCGTATTTGGAAAGGACTATCCCTTTTCCAATATATGGCGCATTGAGTTTATCGTGTGTTCCTGTGTAATTCGGATCCACCCCAGCAGTGACATCTGCTGAAAGCATTTCAGAATGCATAAAACAACGTCGTAATGCTAATTCTGGCTTAGTAATACCCATAAGATCAATAACTTCAGCCACGGAATTTTCAAAAAAATGAGATTGCATACCTGTATTGCCATAGCTGCCAATTTCTTCCTTATCCGCTAAAATAACACAAAGTGTGCGTTTTGGATTTTCCTGGTCTAAAATGGCCTTAAGGGCAGTGTAAGCACATACACGATCATCTTGACCGTAGCCGCCTACAAGACTTTCATCAAAACCAACATTGCGACCAGGACCTGCTGGCACGACTTCCAATTCAGCAGTAGCAAAGTCTTCTTCCCTCAACCCATACTTTTCAGAAAGCAATTTTAGTATGTTGAGTTTTACCCCTTCTTTAATGTCTTTTTCATTAAAAGGCTGACTGCCTACAATAAGGTTTAATCCTTCTCCCGTAAT
This sequence comes from Eubacteriaceae bacterium, assembly GCA_016650045.1. GTDB lineage: Bacteria > Bacillota > Clostridia > Eubacteriales > Eubacteriaceae > Acetobacterium. Next base: position 1,051 of record JAENWK010000010.1, read on the forward strand.
GCCTTCGCTCATTTTTTTTGTATTTTGCTCTTGTGAAAGATGTGGTAAAAGATCAGTGATGCAAAAAACAGGTTCATCTGCTGCTTCACCAATAGAAATATCTATGATTTCGCCGTCTTTTTTTACCACAGCTCCATGCAGCGCAAGTGGAATGGTTACCCAATGGTATTTTTTAATCCCTCCATAATAATGAGTCTTAAAGAAAGCCATATCATCACATTCATACAGCGGTGATGGTTTTAAATCTAATCGTGGTGCATCAATGTGAGCTCCGACAATGGCCATGCCATTTTCAATAGAGTCTGATCCGGCAATGAATAATACAACCGCTTTTTTCTTGTGAATCATGTAAATTTTATTTCCAGGAACAATCTTACCAACCTTAAGGTAGTCCTCCAGTGATTTAAAGCCAGCATCTTCTGCCATTTTAACGCTGATTTCTGCACACTTGCGTTCCGTTTTCCCACGGCTAATGAAATCTATATAGTCATCGTTAATCATTTTAATGGCAAGAGTGTCTTCACTGTCCAAGTCTTTCCAGGCACTCTCCCATTTTTTAGTTAACTGATCCTGTAATAAGACTCCCGGACTTTTTTCTTTCTCCTCAATCATCATATGCTATATTGCTCCTTTTTTAGTCTTGCTTTTCATTTTTAAAGTTTGCTCTTTGCAACTTAACCTTTTGTTTTTTTAGCTAATTCTTCAGCTTTGCCATAAGCACCTTTGTCAGTGTCAGCTTTTTTTAGGTTTTCCTTAGCAAATTCTTCTGCATCGCCATAGGTACCTTCGTCATTACCAGCTTCTTTTAGGTTTTCCTTAGCAAATTCTTCTGCCTGGTCATAAGTACCTTCGTCAGTGCCCTTTGATACGTTAAGATTAAGAGGATTCGCACGTTTGTTGACATCAGCTTTTTTTGTAGGATCTTCTGAAATTACCCCGCCACCTTCATTTTTGGTTTCCATCGATAATTCTTCAGCTTCATAATAGGTTGAATCTTCTCCGCCAGCTTCACTTTTGGTTCCCTGAGCCAGACCTTCTGCCTTACGATAACTCGATTTTTCTCCGCCAGCTTCATTCTGAGTTTCCATTGCTAATTCTTCAGCTTTGTTATAGGTTCCATTGTTTTCCATTTCATTATCTCCTTTGTTTTTTTTATTTTGGCATTGTGGCTCATCTACAATTTCAATTAAATCCAGCTGTTCCCGACAGCTTTTTCTAATAGCTTTAAGATACTCAGCTCGAAGGGCTCGTTGCTCCTCGAGCTCAACCGCACTTAATGGCATTACCTTTTTTTTATTAGCCAATTCGTTAATACGCCTTATTTTTTCCTTCGTTATCATAAAAATCCCCTTTCGTTTAAACTTCCTTACCTAGTATTATATACTATTAGAAAAAAAATGATAGATAAAATCAATACTTCTTTCTGTTAATTTTCTATATACTGCGATTATTCACCCATAAAATTATAATTGAATCATGTCTTTTTCTAACAATCGCTGCAGACTTAGAATAAGCCCCAGCTTTCCATGATAATGGGTTAGTCCACCCTGAAAATAAACAATATAGGGTTCCCGCATGGGCGCATCTGCCGAAAGCTCAATGGAAGAACCCTGAATAAATGCTCCGGCAGCCATAATGATGGGGTCATCATAACCCGGCATGGCCCATGGCTCAGGTGTTACACGGCTATCCACTGGTGCCGCCTCCTGAATGGCCTTGCAAAATACCTTTACTCCCTCAGGAGTTCCTAAACGAACGCTTTGGATAATATCACTTCGATAATCCATGGCATCAGGACAAACGGCATACCCTAATTTTTTATAACAAGCAGCCAAAAGCACTGCGGATTTAAGGGCCTGAGCAACGATCGTGGGAGCTAAAAACAATCCCTGCAGGAAAGTACGATTAATCCCCAGCGTCGCACCAGTTTCCCTGGCTACCCCAGGTGCTGCGAGGCGACAAGCAGCCAGGTGGACAAGGTCAGATCTTCCTGCCACATAACCACCGGTAGGTGCTAATCCCCCACCAGGGTTTTTAATTAGAGAACCTGCCATAAGATCTGCTCCAATTGCCACTGGCTCCACAGAATCCAAAAATTCACCATAGCAATTATCAACAAAAATGATCACATCTTTATTTACTAAACGGATCTTTAGGATGATTTTCTTTATGGCATCCATGGTTAAGGCCTTACGCCAGCTATATCCGGTGGATCGTTGCAGATAAATCATTTTCGTTTTTGGTGTCATAGCTTTTAGAATTGCGCACTCGTCAAAACCACCATTTTCAAGTAATTCGATTTGGCCATAGGAAACCCCAAAATCCTTGAGGGTTCCTTCTCCCTGGCTTTTTCCTCCTAATCCAATCACTGTTCGAATGGTATCATAGGGGGAACCAGAAATGGCCAAAAGATGATCTCCTGGCCTGAGAACACCATAGAGGGCTAAGGAAATGGCATGGGTTCCTGATGAAATATGAGGGCGCACCAAAGCATCCTCTGCACCAAAAACATCAGCATAAATCTTTTCAATAATTTCCCGCCCGATGTCATCATAGCCATAGCCTGTTGCCACTGCAAAATGACGATCGCTTAATCCTGCTTTTTGCATTGCTTTTATAACCCGATACTGGTGGAGTTCTCCCATCAAATCCAGGGCTTCAAGTGAATCGAGGATTTCGCCTTCAATTGATTCCACAAAATCAATAATCGTTGGATCAATATTAAATTCTTTTTCCAGATAATCTTTTATGTCTTTCTTCTTATTCAAAAATGCTGCTCTCTTTCTTTTGATTACGGTTTTTATATATTTTTAAGGGCCTACAAATCCAGGGCAATATCCTTTAACCTCATTTTCAATCCATAAAACGAAAATTCGATAATATATCCAAGCATTCTTTCACAAACTCGTCAAGGCTGCGTTTTTCATTCATTTCAATCCAATGAATACGCTCATCCTTTCGAAACCATGTCATTTGGCGTTTGGCAAAATGTCGGGTATTCTGTTTTAAAACGGTCAGAACTTCTTCCAAAGTTGCATCGCCATTTAAAAAGGGCCTTAATTCCTTATACCCAATGGCTTGAAGAGATGTTAAATCCCAATCATAGCCACGATCTAAAAGGGACTTAGTTTCATTAATTAAGCCCTTCTCTACCATTTTATCCACCCGATGATTAATCCGATAATATAAATCTTCCCGGGGCCATTTCAAACCAATGAGCTCATAGTCATAGGGCAACTCCTCGGTGCTTGCTTTTTCATCAAAATAGGATTTGGGTTTCCCGGTAACCTCATAAATTTCAAGGGCGCGTATGACTCGCTTTACGTTATTTGGGTGTACTGTTTGAGCTGTTAGAGGATCAACATCTTTCAAGCGCTGATGCAGAGCCTCACTCCCGAGCATTTCAGCTTCAGCAGATAATCGCCATCGGACCTCTTCACTCTCATCCTTTTCCCGAAAACCCCACGGAAGGGTTAAAGCATTAATATATAACCCGGTTCCCCCGACAACAATGGGAAGTTTTCCCTGGGATACAATGTCAGCAATGAACTTTAATGCCGCTTCCTTGAATTTTGCCACACTGTATTCCGCACTAGGTAAAATACAATCCACCAAATGATGGGGAATCCCTTCCATTTCACTGGGTGTTACCTTAGCTGTTCCAATACTCATGTATTTATAAATTTGCATGGAATCGGCTGAAATAATTTCTCCGTTCAGCGCTTTTGCCAGCGCCACCCCAAGAGCCGTTTTGCCACTGGCTGTTGGTCCAATCAAGACCAGAACCCGGGGCTTTTTTATTTTCGTCATTTCACACCACCCGTTTAAATAATTTCATTAATTCATATTCTCTGAGCCGAGTAATAATCGGCCGTCCATGGGGACAGGTAAAGGGATTATCCAACCTCATCAGACCTTCTAAAAGTCCATGCATTTCCTGATTGGTCAGTGTTTGTCCGCCTTTGACAGCGGCTTTACAGGCCATAAGAATAATTTTATCTTTTATTTTTGAAGAATAAAGCCATTGACCTTCTTGATGAACCGCTTCAATTTCTGAAAGGTCTTCGTTAATCAGGTTTTTCAGCAGATCACTGCTTTGGGGTTCTCCCAAAAATACCGGGACACTCCGAATAATCAAACTATCTTCTCCAAAAACATCACAATCATAACCTAATTTTTTATAGGTCTCCAGGGTATTCAAAATCTTTTCAATATCTTTAGGACGTATTTTTAAGGTGATTGGTGCCATCAGACCCTGGCTGGGAATAACAGCTCCGCAATCAAAAACGTCTTCCAACTCCCGGGTTAAAAAAGCTTCATGTGCGGCGTGCTGATCAATTAAATAAATTTCTTTAAGCCCTTCCAAAAGAATATAGGTATTAAAAAGCTGTCCAATAATTTTCATTTTTGTAAAATCTGGACGTGCCGCCTTGATTTGAGGTGATGAAACCTTATCCTTTATTCTAAATGCTCCTGGGTTTTCAGCAATTTTTTCCAACCCTTTTTCTTCAAATAGGGTGGTCTGCGAAAAGTTCTGACCTTCAGAATTATCTTTGTTGACTTTTAAGTTATTCAAGGTTTGATTTTTCTCTAAATCAAACCTATCAGGGTTTGATATTCCCTTTGGCAATTCTTTTGGCTCATTATTATGTTCAGAAGGAACATTTTTTACTTTTGACTTTTGATTTTCCCAACCGCCAATATCCACCACTAGGTTTGCATCCCGCAATGTTTCTCGGATTCCCTGTTTAAACAAAAGCATGACCAGGCTTTCATTTAAAATTTTAATCTCAGTTTTGGCCGGATGAATATTGACATCCAGCATTCTTCCCGGAAGCTCAATAAACACTATCCCAAAGGGATGCTGATGCTTCATGGTGTACCCTTCATAGGCACTGTCAAGTGCCTGGGATAAATGACTATTTTTTACATAACGACCGTTAATAAAAAAAATCTGATCCTCTCGATGACTTCTCATAGTGGTTAACTCACCGATAAAACCGGTAAGTTTCATGGGGCTATTTTCAAATTGGATGGGAATGAGTTGTGATGCAACTTTCTCTCCGTATAGCGTACTGATCACATCCGAAAAATTTCCAGAGCCTGGAGTATTGAGAACACTTCGTCCATTAGAAATTACATGAAACGCAACCTTTGGGTTTGATAATGCCAGTTTTTCCAATAAATCCCGAATCAAGTCTTCTTCTTTTTTATCCTTTTCTAAATGTTTTCTCCTGGCTGGGGTATTATAAAAAAGATCCCAAACTTTCATTTCGGTGCCATGACTGTAAGAACACACCCGCTGGTCAACCAGTGTGCCACCTTCAAAGAGAGTAATGCTGCCAACCTCTTCGCTATCATTACAGGTAGTTACCTGGACCCGAGCCACAGCCGAAACACTGGAGAGGGCTTCTCCGCGAAACCCCAGGGATTCAATGGTCTCTAAATCATCAATTGAGGTCAGTTTACTGGTGGCATGACGTTTAAACGCCAGGGGCACCTCATGATATGCAATGCCGCAGCCATTATCCCTAACGATCATTTTATTTTTTCCACCGGCTTCAATGTCTACGGTGATTCGCGTTGCCCCGGCATCAATGGCATTTTCTACCAATTCCTTAATGACAGAAACCGGACGAATTATCACCTCACCTGCAGCTATTTTATTAATTGTATCCATGTTCAACATTTTAATTTTCATAATCAATATTATAACACTTCAAACAAAAATTTCATTAAAAAAATTAATCAATCTTTTTGATTGAATGGTTTATTGTTTTTATCCTTTCACTTTTTTTAAACTTAAAAACAGGAGCTGTCCTAAGACAAACTCCTGTTTTTATTGTTATTCTTTTTAATTAACTGTTTTTTAAATTTAATTGAACCTTTGATCCTCCACCGGGTTGGTTGAAGACAAGCTTGCATTCAGGAAGTTCAACCCCAAGGGCTTCACGTAAAACATCTTCAATGGTTGACACATGGATAATGGTCAGTGCGTTACGTACTTCTTCTGGAATGTCCATAACATCCTTTTCATTTTCCTTTGGCAAGAGTATTTTTGTAATACCGCTACGTTGAGCAGCAATTACTTTTTCTTTAATCCCACCAACTGGAAGCACTTGTCCACTTAGGGTAATTTCACCGGTCATGGATAGCTTAGAATCAACAGCTTTACCTAAAATCAAAGAGGCTAAAGCTGTTGTCAGGGTTACACCGGCGGATGGACCATCCTTTGGTGTGGAACCTGAAGGTACATGTATGTGAGTGTCATAGGAAAAGAAATCAAAACCATTGGTGAGTTCTCCTAATCGTGATCGAATAAGACTCATAGCGATGGTTGCACTTTCCTTCATAACATCACCCAGTTGTCCGGTAAGGGTAAGCTTGCCGCTTCCAGGCATTAAACTTGCTTCGGTAAAGAGAATTTCTCCGCCAACAGCTGTCCATGCCATACCGGTAACCACGCCAGGTTTGTTATTTTCTCCTGCTTTTTCATGTCGACGGGTTTTATTTCCTAAAACATCCCCGATATTCTTTATGGTTACGACGAAAGGCAGCTCAACAGTTTTTGACACAATTTTTGCTGAAAGTACGCGCGCAATTTTAGCCAATTGTTTGGTTAATCCACGGACACCGGCTTCGGCAGTATAATTTTCTACGATGGCTTCAATGGCCGTTTCTTCAATTTGCAGCATTTGATCGGTAAGACCATGATCCTTTAAAACTTTTGGCAATAAATGATCGATGGCAATACGTTTCTTTTCGCCGTTGGTATAGCTGGAAAGCTGAATGATTTCTGCACGATCAAGCAAAGGTGCGGGAATGGTGCTTAAATCATTGGCTGTGGCAACAAAGAAGACTTCTGACAAATCATAGGGTACTTCCAGATAATGATCTGTGAAAGTGCAATTTTGTTCAGGATCCAGTACTTCCAGTAACGCTGATCCGGGATCTCCATTATAGGACATTCCCATTTTATCAATTTCATCCAGAATAAACACTGGGTTTTTGGCATCAGCATTACCGATTCCTTTAATGATTCGTCCTGCCATGGCTCCCAAATAGGTTTTTCGATGACCACGGATTTCAGCTTCGTCTCGAACGCCGCCTAGGCTGACTCTCACATATTTTCGGTTGAGAGCTTCGGCGATACTCTTACCAAGACTGGTCTTTCCGGTGCCCGGAGGCCCCACCAATAGAAGAATGGAGCCTTGTTTGTCTTCTTTGAGTTTCATAACAGCTAAATGTTCAATGATTCTTTTCTTAACATCGTCAATACCGAAATGATGTGCATCCAGTACTTTACGAGCGTGATCAATATCAATTTCTTTGATTTCACTTACCCAGGGAAGCTCTAACAATTGATCAAGATAATTCATGATCACATTACTCTCTCCGCTGTTGGGTTGTGCGTTTTCCATTTTCCGAACTTCTTTAAGGGCAATTTTTTTGACGTCTGCAGGCATATCCGCTTCCTGGACACGCTTACGGTAATCAATTTCCTCTTCAAGATCGCCTTCTAATTCTCCTAGCTCCGCCTGAATATTTTTCATCTGTTCGCGAAGCATGGCTTCTCGATAGGTTTTATCTTTTCGTTGTGAGTATTTCTTGCTGATTTCCAGTTGCAAATGAACTGAATCTTTTTCACGAATAATATAATCAATAAAGCTGAGGGTACGTTCCTTTAAAGAATCAATTTCAAGCAACATTTGTTTTGTTTTTAAAGGAAGACCCATCATAGGCACAGTATATCCCATAATTTCTTCTAAGGATAATAAACCATCAAGAATGCTGATAAAATATTTTGCCCCTTTAAAGTTATGGCTTAGTTCCTTCATTAATCCCTTAATATAAAGGATCATTTCCTGTTCTTCATCCGCATTCACATCCAAAATATCTTCCTGGACGGTGTAGGATGCAGTGATTTGTTTTTCCTCAAAAGTAAAATCCAAAACCTTTACTCGATTTATGGTGGTAATATCAATGATAAAACCATTATCTGATTTTTGTATATTATCAAACTTCATCAGTACGCCAATACGATAGAAAGAATCAGCGGTTAATTGTAGAAGCCCTTTATAATCCTTGGTTGATAATCCAATGGCCAGGGTATTGTTTTTTACGATGAGTTCTTTAATGTTTTTCCCAATTTCCTCGTTAACAAAAATCCGATTGGCAATGCCAGGATAAATCACGGTTTCCGTAATAGGGATCAGTGGTGCATTTTTAATTTCTAAATTATTATTCATTTTTTTCTCCTTATCCTCTCGCTCTCATTTTTTTTATTGCTAAAGGATTTTGTTTAATAGTGTGATCAATTGATTCAGTTCAGCATCGGTAAGACTATTTCTAATATGGTCTATGAAACGTATTTGCATTCTTTCCTGAGCTCTGGCAATTAATTTGCCTTTAGGGGTCAGATATATATAATAGACTCGACGATCTTCTGCGGAACGCTCCCGGTAAACACAGTCCATTGAAATAAACTTACTGATCAATTCAGTAATCGTTGGCTTTGAATTACAGGTTTCCTGAGCCAATTGGCTAAAAGTCACCTTATCCTTTTGATCGATAATTCTCAGGTAATAAACCTGTTTTAATGTCATATCTTGTGCCTGACATTCGCAATCCTCATTTTTAAGAAGATCCGCTTCAATCTGAAGCAACTTATGATAGGCCTTATATAACTCAATTTTCTTACATACCATAACATCACCTAACCAAACTTTATTAGTTAGCTTTAACCTAACTACTTAAAATTATTATAGCCCTCTCCCTGACAATTGTCAAGAAAAGGGCTATTGGTAAATTATTTATTAAGAATTATTTAAACTGATTTGAAATCTCACGAACTTCTAGCTGGGTGCTTTACTCAGTGTATAGCATCAGTCCAAAATAAGTAACTTTATTTGGACCATTATTATAAGTCATATTATACGCACGTGACAACTGGACCACATCAATTCCCGCCGCTTCCAGGGATGGAATTGCTTCAGTTGGAAATCGACAGGGTTCATCAGTTAAAATGGCGCACTCTTTACAAATGGAACAGGTTCCGGCTGAAAAAAAGAGACAATCAATTCCCTTTGATTTTTCTTCTTTCATTATTTCTTGAATTTTTTCTCGAAATTTAAGCCCACCATCAACCATACCTTCATAGTCATACTTATCTTCAACTTCGTAAACGTTTGAGAAAAGCAATCCCTTTTTATAGCTCAGTATAATATCTTTATACGCATCCAAATCACCTACAGATGGTGGGCACATATGATTTTTACCATAAAACCCACAATAATTATCCGCACAACGATCTCTTATTTCCTGGGTAATTTGAATTGAATTCAGATCAATATCAACCACTTCGAAAAATTTTTCGGCAATAAGCAATTCTTTCATTTCTACTTCCCTTCTTAATAAATTTAATAGCCACATTGTAACAAATGAAAGGGGTGTTGTAAACCTCTTAATAAATGGTTATGGCTGATTTTTCAATACTCGAAAACAAATCCCGCCATTTCGCAATGACAGGATTTGTTTGTAATCATCGTGATTATTTATTTTTTTATAAACGCATTTTTTGCTCCAGTGGTATATTTGCGGCAAAACCGGTCCTTGCCCAAAAGCAATTCAGTCGCTTTTAAAGATTCAATCAAAGGTACATTATCCGGATTAACCACTGCTGAATCCATGCCTGCTTCAACCGCCAGGGTGAGAAAGGTTCTGTTGACTAATGCCCGGTTTGGCAGACCAAAGGAAATATTACTCAGCCCCCCGGTAATATGGGCTTCCGGATAGGTCTTTCGAATGGCTCGAATGGATTCAAAGGCAATGAGTCCTGCCTTCTGATCCGTTGCAACCGCCATAATCAGTGGGTCGATAAACACTTTACTGTCTGTAATCCCAGCCGCACGTGTGGCCTTGAAAATATTTTCAAGTACAATCATCCGCTCTTCCACCGTTTTTGGCATCCCGGACTTAGATTCATCCAATGCTAACGCAATCACATTACAGTCACGTTCTTTAATAAACGGAATGAAACTTTCCAGTCGTTTGGGATCACCATTAATGGAATTGATCAATGGTGTAGCTTTCACTGCATGAATGGCTTCTTTAATGACTTCTGGGGTAGAACTGTCAATGCAGATGGGTATATCAGTTACTGATTGCACCACATCAATCAGCCACAGCATATCTTCTTTTTCCCTGGAAGGATCAGTACCGGCATTGACGTCCAAATAATCCGCCCCTGCCTGGGCCTGGTCCAAAGCTGTTTTTTTAATCAGCTCTGCATCCCGGTCAATGATTGCCTGCTGGATGATTTTTCGTGTGCCATTAATTTTTTCTCCGATAAATATCATGAATGTCTCCCTGTATTATTTCCAATCATTGGTTGCTTTAAACATGGCAACCATATTTTCGTGTTTGGTGTTTCCCGGTGCATCACATCCTGCTGTAATAAACAAACCTTTTGGTCCGAGATCGTCAATTAATTTTGTTACATAGTCTCGTACTTCTTCTGGTGATCCTGTTGCCAATAATGGTGCTGGTACATCGCCCATTAAGCAATAGTTGTCTCCCAATTTTTTTCGTGCTTCCCGCATATCCGTCATGCCGTCAAGATTCAGGATAATTGATTTTTCTGGGAATTCTGAAAAATGTTCAATATCGCGATCCCAACACTGATCTAAATGAAATGTCGGATTTTTTCCATAGGACAATACTTGATCCCCGGATGCTTTTATATAAGGCCATACCAGTTTATTCCAAATTTTAGGAGACAGCATTGCTGAAGCTGTGCGCCATCCACCAATCCAACCACTCACTATATCTGGATTATCTTTATTAGCTTCCAAAGTTTTAGCCGCTGCAGATTTATTTGCTTCAAAAATAATATTTGATACCTCTACCAATTTATCGGGCATTTTATAACAATCCATATAAAATGCACTCATGGATCGAACTCCGCATAAGAGCTCAAAAGGAATTTGGGCTGGTTGAATGTCTGGAGAATTGATGCTCACAATCCCTAATTCTTTTCCTTTTTCTCTAATAGCATCTACATTTTCACCGAAAACTTGCAAATATTTTCCAAAATACTCCAAATCGATCACTTTTGGAAGCATTGTGTTAAACCAGGTTTCATAGCCCTGAGTTAACAGCAAATCGTAATCCTCTTTTTCCATAATTTTTGTTTCCAGAACTTGCCATAACGATGTATCAGATAACTCAATACCAGGTCGCTGAATCTTTGACAACCAAAGGAGTGTCAGATATGCTGCCATGTTGAAACCCATTGGATTATTATCAATGCATCCAACCGGGCCTGCTTCTTCCTCCAGTCTTTTTACATAATCATATTGGGCATAGGCTCCTTTAACAGGATCCGCAATATACTCAGCCAGTGTCATTCCCATTTGAATGGGAGCTGGTGCTATCCCCATGTAGCAACTAACGGGTCGATCATTTTCACAATGAATTGTTTTATAAACCATATCTAAATTGGAATTAAATTTTTCATAAGTTGCCATATTACAACATCTCCTTACATAAGCTAACTGCCGATTGGGCATCGTTCCCAAATGCGTCAGCACCGGTGTATCTCACTACTGTTTCATCAGTAGGTCCGCCGCCAATAATAATCTTAACCTGATCCCTTAAACCGGCATCTTTAACTGCATTAATAGTATTTAAAATCGAATCATAACAGGTAGTCAATAAACAGGATAATGCCAGAATGGGAGCTCCGGATTCTTTAAGCGCTTCAACAAATGCTTCCGGTTTGGCATCAACCCCAACATCAATAACATCAAAGCCTCCTGATTTAAGCATGACATAAACCAGATCTTTGCCTATATCGTGGATATCCCCTTCAACCGTTCCCAACACTACCTTGGCCAGAATATCCCCGGTTTTTCCATCTAAATAGGGTTCCAGCATTTCGCCGACTTCCTTAAACATCGCTCCGGACATCATTAAGTCTGATACAAAGTAGTCTCCATTGGAAAATCTCTCCCCAACATCGACCATTCCAGCTTCACATTCTTTAAGGATACTCAGAGGCTCTGTTCCCGCATCCAATTCTTTTTGAACAACTTCCATTAACTCATCCATTTCCAGATTTGCTAATAATTCACTTATTTTCGCCATTTTTTCTTCCTCCACACCTTAATTTATTAATACCAATGTCTCTAAACGATTCATTGGGTATTATCATTTAATGAGAATGTTCACATTTTTCTTCTGTATGATGTTCATGGCAAACCGGACACTTTTCCCCATGATAACCAGGGTCTTTTGTATTGCTATGAGCATGCTCGTTATAATCGGTCATCAGTTCATATACACTGCAGGTTCTCTCTAAAGCCATTTGAAAATATTGAATACTCTTTTCTTTGTTTAATCCGCTAATAATGGCATTAAAAGTCAAATGCCCTTCTAAACTGGATCCCCCTGTTTTCAATATTTCGGAATTGATAGGCAAGTCATAACGGATACAACTGAGTTTAATAAAATTATTATTCTCAAGTTCCAGTAAACCTTTGATATGGCCGATCACAACCTTTTCAGCTTTTTCTAATTGTTCAACATATTTCTCGATAAAATAGGAACTCATTTCCTGCCATCTTTTATCTGGCATCTTTTTTCTTGAAATGAATGTTACCTCAAGTGCCAATGTTTCGAATTCATTCTGATACATTCGATGCCTCCTATATTAACCTTCTAGAATTTTTTTAATTATTCCAGAGTCACCATCGTTTACATTTATTCTAAAAATCGAAACATCTTTATTATATTTGCGAATGACTCTTACCGATTCTTCCATTTCGAATGCTGTGGCAACGTCAATTTTATTAATGATCACCGCATTGGCCAGTGGAATGGATGATTCCAGGTATGGTTCCAGCACGGCTTCAAACATGTCTACTCGCAAAGGATCCATAATGAAAATATTTTTAATTTTTTGGGCCGAATACCCACTGTGTTCCAGTGGTTTATAAAGAGCTGATGGATCCGATGCTCCTGAAGGCTCTAATAAAATAAAGTCAAGATCGTAATTATTTAATAATTGATGAATGGTTTCTTCTAGACTTATGGCCAGTGTACAACATATACAGCCTCCAAATATTTCCCAAACATTAAATCCCATTTTTTTCATCTGCAAATTATCAATGCCAATTTCGCCGACTTCATTAACAATAATGCCACATTTCTTGGAACTTTCAGATAAAACCTGGGCACACTTTAATAGCAATGATGTTTTTCCGGATCCCAGAAAACCGGTAAACAATATTAATTGTGGATATTTCAATTCCAACCGCCTTCCCACTTATACGTACAAGTAAGTATAAATACAATATAACCCTCTGTAAACGTTTTGTCAATGGTTAAATAAAAAAAGTCGAATGAACAAAATTCATTCGACTCTAAAATATTCTCTTATCTTTACTGTCTTTTGGGGTTGACGCTTTGATGCTTAAATATTTGGGACTTACATAAAACCAGGCATATTCGAGGATTTTATTGGTGGCTTCATTTTTAATAATTTCTGTGATCTCAAAAATCGGTTCATTGATCTTTATATTAAGTCTTTCACAAATTTCTTCAGATGGCATCGTGACCGAGATATTAAGCGATTTATCCAAAACGAATGCCAGCTTTTCTTCAACAGGCTTAAGATAATTGGCAAATTTAAGCATATCTTCAATCACAGGCTGATTATGAACATAGGGTAGATAAATGATTTCCATGGCAATTTCTTTTTTATCCGAACACAATACTCTAACGACTTCTACGGCCTTCTGATTATCGTCAAGATTAAGGATGCGATCAATCTGTTTTGGTGGAAACATCACTTTAACCGATAATAATTTTACGCGATCAATATGGGTATTCAACCCGTCATATTTATTAAACTTAAATTGGAAAATATCCACCTCGGGTTTGCAAACAAAATTCCCTTTACCCGGCACCGAATAAATATAACCTTCATTGGACAAAAGGGATAAACTCTTGCGTATGGTCATTCGGCTTGCTGAATACTCATTCATTAATGAGGTTTCAGAATTCAGCATATCACCCGGTTTAAGCTTACTTTTTAGAATCTTTTCTTTTAAACTTGTTACAATCGCTAAATATAAAACATCACTCATTCACCTTTTTCTCCTTCTATTTTTTTCCGGAGATAAACTTCACAATATTTGATACCTTCGTAAAAATTATTGGTCATAAAATCAATTTGCGGAATTCTAACATACTCATTATTGACAACGGCACCGCCTAATAAAAAACGACGATTTTTCAGAAGTTTTTCTTTTTCCAAGGCAATTCCCAATTCTTCAATAAAGCCAATGGAATTAATCATTACGCAACTGACCGCAATAATATCCGGATTATGTTGTTTAACGGCTTCAATAAATTTTTCAACTTTAACATCAACCCCCAGGTCTATGACTTTGATTCCTTTGTTTTCAAGGGCATCCACCATTAAATCCTTACCGATGTCATGGATGTCATCATAAATTGTTCCAATAATAACCGTTCCCAGTGGTTCTGAAGGCTTTTGGCTATCCTTGGAAATATTTGCCGCTTCAAATATGTTTTTAGCCATCATTCCCGAGACGATAAGATCTGCGATAAAACATTCGCCATTTTCATACTTATTACCAATTTCCGCCAAACCATCCATGACCACATCATAAAGACTTTGGGAATCAATCCCGTTGCGAATTAATTGGTCTGCACAAGCCTCTGCTTCATCTAACTTTAAATCGACAATGAATTCTTTTAGTTTTTCCTTCATCTTTTCCCCTTAACTCTTACGTACATATCTGTATGCCTGATTGTATCATAATTATTTTTATAGTTAAAGACTCTTATCTCATCTATTTTATAAAAAATTCAAATAGATTCCTTTGTGAGTGTCTAATTCTGCTTGTAAATCCGTATTTTTTTAATTCAACACGATATCTTGCCTTAAGACAATCCTTGATTAACCATAAATTTTCAATCTTTTCACTGTAGATATTGACAAAAATTGACAGTCAGGCTATGATCTTTAGAGAATAAAATTATTTACAATGTTAAAGGAGATTATTATGGAAAAAACCGTTATGGCAACCGTTGAAGGTAAAACAATTTACAGCTCGGATTTAGATATCTTAATTAAACAATTACCTCAAGAACAGGCAAACCAGTTTTTAACTCGTGAAGGACGTCGTCAGCTATTAGAAGAGCTCATCGCCCAGGAGCTTTTTTATTTAGAAGGCAAGGAAGCAAAAGCTGAGGAAACCGAAGAATTTAAAAAAATGGTTAAAAATGCAGAAGAAAAACTTTTAAAAACACATATGATCGCACAATTTATGAAAGATATTACCATTCCGGAAGAAGACATTCAGAAGTTTTACAGTGAAAATCCTGATCAATTCATAGCCCCGGACAGTATTCGTGCAAGCCATATTCTCTTACCTGCTGAGCAACAGGCCATCGACATTATTGCAGAAATTAAAGCAGGTAAAACCTTTGAAGATGCTGCTAAAGAATATTCTGTTTGTCCATCAAAAGACAATGGCGGAGATTTAAGCTATTTCTCCAAAGGACAAATGGTTCCAGAATTTGAAGCGGCTGCCTTTGCTCTAGAAGTGGGTCAAATGACTGAAGTTCCTGTAAAAACCCAGTTTGGTTTTCATGTGATCAAATTGACTGATCGAAAAGAATCGCAAACCATTCCCTATGACGAAATAAAAGATAATGCCGGAAGCTTCCTGTTACGGCAAAAACAAAATATTGCATTTATCGGCAAGGTCGAAGACCTTAAGAAAAAATACAAGGTTGAAATTCAAAACGGTTTATAAAAAAAGGCGGAGATTAATCTCCGTCTCTTTTTCTATTTTCTTATTCTTCTATTTGTTTCTCTTTTTTACAGCATTCCTGGTGATGGCATTTATGGGCACAAATAATCCCACCAATAAAAACAATTTTAACCAATGCCATAGCCGCTAAACATCCCATAACCATATGTTTATGATTAGCTAAGCAACATTGACCTTCTTCTTTTTTTTCATGACTATACATTTTTTTCCTCCTGTATTCTATTTTCTGTTTTGCCTTACGACAATATCTAATATTTTTGATTATACCCTTATACTCCTTAATCTACGCATAATTTCTGATTTAATATATTTTAATTGAAATTAAGCCCGAAGAGCTATCACTTTTATGATGAAATTAATCTTCATAGACTTCAACACATTCTCTTTATCGATGAACGTTTTACCCAAAACATTGATCAACGAGGTCAGGGACTTGCAGCATTTATGAGCGCCGCTATTGGAGTTTATTGTTCCAACTAAACAAAAGTGTCTTATCTAAAAGAAACCATCACAACAAATCAGTTGTGATGGTTTCTTTTTATTCCAGCTTATTTCTGTTGTCTTAAAACCTTAATATAATCCTTCATGTACTCAGGCAAATCTGGGGGACGGCGACTGGAAACAATGTGGCCATCAATAATGGACGGGGTATCATGCCAGATTGCTCCTGCATTGGTCATATCATCCCTAATTCCAGGGGTGCTGGTAACATGAATGCCTTTAAGAATGCCTGCTGAAATCAGAACCCAACCAGCATGACAAATCTCTCCAATGACACGTTTACGGGTGTTCATATTGCGAACCATGTCAAGTACCACCGGGAAACGTCTTAACGCATCCGGAGCCCAACCTCCCGGGACCAATAACCCATCATAGTCATCAGGGTTAATGTCAGTGAAGGCAAAATCAGAAATACAGGGAACCCCATATTTTCCAATATATTTTTTTCCAGCTTCTTCTCCGACAATATGAATGGTAATGCCTTCTTCACGCAGGCGAAGAACAGGATACCATAATTCAAGATCTTCAAAATCATTACTGATCAGTGCGATTATCTTTGTATTTTTCATTATTTTTTCCTCCTGTTAATTAAAATTCATCTAGCATAGCAAAACGGATACTCCTCGCTGTCTGCTTATACTAAACAATTTTTCCACTCTACGTCGGACACTCTACGAGATGTCCGCCTAAGACGTTACTAAATTGTTTGTATAAGCAGACAACAAGGTAACAAGGGTACAATAACTCTTCAAAAATCGTTAAACTAAACTTTTAAGCGTTTCCTCTTGAGCCTGGCTTTACAACTGCAATTTTTCCGGCTTTGCATATTGGGCATTCATCAGGTTCCCATGCGGTAATTTCAAGCTTAATCGCCGCATAAATCGGCATGTTAATTTCAACACCGGCCGCACGTCGATCGGCAATACAGGCAACCCCTAATACTTCAGCCCCCATTGCTTCCAATACTTTCTTTGTTTCAATGGTGGATTTTCCAGTCGTTACAACATCTTCGGTAATAATTACTTTTTCTCCGGGTTTAATTTCAAAACCTCGGCGCAACTCCATTTCCCCATCTTTTCTTTCGGTGAAAATAGATTCTTTTCCTAATTGACGACCAATTTCATAGGATACAATGACACCACCCATGGCTGGACCAACCACCTTGTCAATTTCCAAGGCTTTTAATTGCTCAACCACTGGAGCCAGTACCTTCGCTGCTTCATCAGGAAAACGCAATACCTTTGCACACTGTACATATTGGTCGCTGTGTTTCCCGGAGGATAGTAAAAAATGTCCTTCTAAAAAGGCATCGGTTGATTTTAATACGTCTAATACTTGCTTACTCATACCATTCCTCATTTCGTATTTTATTTAATTGGCTATATAATACCACGGATTTCTGAAATATTGGATAAACCTTCTTTTTGACAATAGATTTCCAGTCCTTCTATCATTTCAACGGGAGCCATTGGATTATTAAAATTCATGGTACCCATCTGGATACACGTGGCCCCGGCCATAATAAATTCCAGAGCATCCTCCCAGGTACTGATTCCTCCCATGGCCATGACAGGAATTGTTACTGCCTGACAGACCTGATGGGTCATTCGTAAAGCAATGGGCTTTACAGCAGGACCTGATAAACCTGCATAGAGGTTATTAAAAACGGCCGATTTCTTTTTATAATCAATGGCCATTCCCTGAAGGGTGTTAATTAAAGAAATTCCTTTTGCTCCGGCAATTTCACAGGCTAGGGCGATCTCTGAAATCGCATCACCATTGGGAGATAATTTCACCATCACAGGATGTTTAGAAAGTTCAACCACTTTTTTTGTGATATCACCTGCGGTGGTGGCCTTGATTCCATAGGCCATGCCGCCGGCCTTAACATTGGGGCAGGAAATATTTAATTCAATGAGCTGGGCATCAACGGCATTTAATTTTTCAATAGCCTTGAGGTAGGATTCTTCATCCTTTCCTCCCACATTAATAATGGTGACCGTGTTAACATCTTTGAGATGAGGCCATTCATTTTTGATAAACGCATCAATCCCCGGGTTTTCCAGACCGATGCTGTTCATCAGCCCTGCCGGTGTTTCCCAGAGGCGTATGCCCTTATTTCCAGCTTTTGGCTCTAAGGTTAGTCCCTTGGTGCAAAGCCCGCCTAATTTTTCCAAATCATAAAAAGCTTCATATTCCCGACCAAAACCAAAGGTGCCGGATGCGGAAATGACCGGATTTTTAAAGAGGATTTCATTAAACATGGTTTCTAAGCATTTACTCATAAAATACCTCTTCTCTTAAAAATACCGGGCCATCCTTACATACTTTTTTATTCCCTGATTTGGTTTCACAGGTGCACCCTAAACAGGCACCGATGCCACAGGCCATATGCGCTTCCATGGAAACATAGACCTTATTTTCTGGTGGCACCATATTGGCAACAGCCGCCATCAGCATTTCGGGCCCGCAGGTCATCACAACCTCGCCGGGGTTTACCTTTAAACGATTAGTAATGATTCCGCCAATATCCAGAATCACCTCATCAGCCATGGACTCAAAGGCTTCAACCCCGTATGAATTTTCTCGAAACCCTAAATAAACGCGACAGGTTCCCTGGGGATTTTTTTCTTTATATTTCTTGACCAGATAATGAAGTGGTGCCACTCCGATACCTCCGCCAACCACACAGAGGTCTTCGCTCACTTCGGGAAAGCCATTGCCATAGGGACCTTGGATTTCCACGTTATCGCCGGGTTTTAGTCGTGATAAAATTTCGGTGCCTTTGCCTACCACCTGATACAGAAATGTGAGTTGTCCGGTCTCATAATCATGAACGCTGATCGGTCTGGATAATAGGGGATCTTTATCCCAGGCCCGCAGCATAAAAAACTGTCCCGGTAACACCGCTCCGGTAAAATCAACGCTCATTTTATAAATTAATGGGATCAGGCAATCATTACTTTGAATTATAGCCACTTTAGAATATCCTCCTTCATGGCAATGGTAGCCTTTCGCACATGTTGTGCAAAGCCTTCATCCTCACAGCCGCCTTTTTGATGGGCGGTAATAAGACCACGGGATGAATTGACAACCGCACAACGGGATTTTTTTAATATTTTAGCAATGTCCTGGCCCGTGCCACCCTGGGCACCGTAACCTGGCACTAAGAAAAAGGTATGTGGACATTGATCCTGAATGGCTTCAAATTCTTCTGGTCGGGTTAAACCAACCACCGCACCAATGGCACTGAATCCGCTTTCACCCATAAAAGCTTTTCCCCATTTTTCTATTTTATCCCCGATGATTTGATAAACCGATTGGCCATTGACCATCAGATTTTGCAAATCCACTGCTGACGGGTTTGATGTCCGCTGGAGAATAAAAATTCCTTTATTGTGATTCTTTATATAAGGATAATAGGGAGCAACCGCATCTTCTCCCATATAGGCGTTAATCGTCATAATATCCACTTCAAAGTCCCCGGTAAAATGGCCTTTGGCATATTGATCTCCGGTGGAAGAAATATCTCCGCGTTTCACATCACCAATCACAATTTTTCCTTTATTTCGGGCATAGCTCACGGTTTCACTATAGGCCTTTAATCCATCCAGACCCAGAGCTTCATAGCATGCGATTTGGACCTTGTAGGTGGCTGCCAGATCTGCGGTGGCATCAATAATTTTTTTATTAAACTCAACGATCTTTTCACCATCCGACCAGTCTTTTGCAAGTAAATATTTTGGTAAAAATTTAAGGGTTGTGTCAAGGCCCACACAAATTGGGCCCTTCTCAATAGTCTCTTTATATAGTCGATCGATAATCATCATATTTTACGTTTCCCTTCACAATGGTCATTAATATTTTGCCCTTAAGAGTCTCTCCGCCAAAGGGGTTGTTTTTGCTTTTAGATATGAACTCTTTGGGATTTATTTTTCCTTCCCAATTTAAATCAACCAGGACTAAATCCGCTGGATAACGTTCTTTAATAAGACCTGCCTTTAGACCCAAACGTTTGGCTGGGCCCTCACTTAACATTTCACTGAGTTTTTCAAGCTTGATCCCATTTTGTTCAAACACCGTATAATACATGGAAAAAGCAATTTCAAAATTATCGATTCCCGGCGCACCCTTTTTCTTGTCTTCTTCCGAATGAGGGGCATGATCGGTACCGAACATATCAATCACCCCATCCTTAATGCCTTCAATGAGGGCACGACGATCAGGATAGGTTCTAAAGGGTGGGTTTACCTTATATTCCATGGCCGATGCAAAAAGATGGTGGGGGGTTACCTCACAGGTAATGTCTAAACCCTTATCTTTTGCTAAACCAATGGCTTCTAACGTATCTTTCTTACTAATGTGGCACACATGCAGGTGTCCCCCAACCTTTTCCAGCAGTTCAATATCCCGTTTCACCAATGAGGTTTCTGGTTGGCAATGGGTTAAAAGAATAAAATCATAAACCGTTGAAGCTTCCAGGCCTTTTATCATAATATCTTCTCTTAAAATAGAAACACCATCGTTTGAAAAAACGTTGGTAAATGGGCGCAGTGAATCGAAATCCACCATGTCATCTTCTCCAAAATTCCTGGTTAACGCTGATACTTGAATTAATTGACAAAGGTCTAATTCAGAAGCCTTCATTCGGTTTTTTTTAAGATCACCGGGGTTATCAATAATGGGCTTAGTATTGGCCATGGCAACCAGTGAAGTAAACCCACCTTTTAGAGCAGCTTTCATGCCCGTTTCCATGGTTTCCTTATATTCAAAACCAGGATCTCTGAGATGGCAGTGCATATCAATAAAGCCTGGCAGAAGTGCATATCCTCCACCATCAATTTCCTCATCAAATTCTACCCGAACCAAGCCTTTTTCCTTGTAAACTTTTTTGATTTTTCCATCTTCAATTAAAATTTTTCCAGGTCGCCGTCCAGCCGCATCAATAATTTCAATATTTGTAATCAGTGTTTTCATTTGACCCTCATTCTTGTTATTCTTTTTCCATAAAGGTGGTATAGGCATCACAATACTCACAGCGATATTGTTTTTTCTCTTCATTTACCAGAAAAAATTTTATTTCTTTAACATCTTCGTGCTGGGTAATGCACCGGGGATTTTTGCATTTCATAATCCCTTCAACAACTTTCGGTAAGTTCAGCGTAATTTTCTTGTACATTTCGCCATCTTTAACAAAGTTAATGGTGACATTGGGATCAATCAAACCCAATACATTCATATCAATTTGTATGTCTGTTTCAATTTTAATCAAATCTTTTTTTTTCATTTTCTTACTGGGAATATTTTTCAAAAGCACGACCACATCATCAATATCATTGAGGTGGAGTTCCTTATATATTTCAAAGCCGTGTCCCGCTTCAATATGGTCAATAATAATACCCTTTTTCAACTTCGATACATTAATCATTGTCTTCCTCCACGCCTAATAGTTTTGCAATGAGAGCCATCCGTACGTACATTCCGCACTTAGCCTGCTTAAAGTAAACCGCTCTGGGGTCATCATCCACCTCAGTAGCAATTTCATTCACCCGCGGCAAGGGATGCATCACAATCATATCTGTTTTGGCTTTTCTCATTTTCTTTTTATCTAAAATATAATAATCTTTTAACCGAAGATATTCTTCTTCACTGACAAAACGTTCCCGTTGGACTCTGGACATATAGAGAATATCAAGATCTCCAATGACTTCATCAAGGTTCGTAGTCTCCTGATAGCACTCAGGATTCAATTGACTGAGAATATTTTCAGGCATTTTCAATTCTTTAGGAGAAATAAAAATAAAGGTAATTCCATGATAACGGTTCAATGTCTTGACCAACGAGTGAATGGTTCTGCCAAAAAGGAGGTCCCCGCAAACACCAACCACATGATTATCACAACCACCCTTATATTTTCGAATGGTCAGTAAATCCGTTAATGTCTGGGTCGGATGCTCATGTCCGCCATCCCCTGCATTGATAATGGGCATTTCTTTAGCAAACTTTGATACCAGCCGGGCGGTACCTTCTCTGGGGTGACGAATCACAGCAATATCAGAATAGCATTCAATGGTGCGGATGGTGTCACCCAGACTTTCTCCTTTGGATACCGATGAATTGTTGGGATCATCAAATCCAATGATCTCCCCACCCAGGCGTAACATTGCCGCCTCAAAGCTAAAACGTGTTCGCGTGGATGGCTCATAAAAAAGGCTGGCCAATAATTTCCCCTTACAAACTAAAGAATAACCCTTTGGGTTTGTAATAATATTATCAGCCAGCTCCATTATTGATTCAATTTCTTCTATTTGAAAGTCGCCAGGTTCAATGAGATGTCTTCCTTTTAACATGGTGTTCCTCCTTCATTTTCTCGGTTATGGGCAAAAAACAAGCCGCCTAAAAATAATAGCGGCATACTTTGCAACAGGCATTTATTCCTACCTTAATGTAACGTTTATTTCATACCTTTTAAACAACGCACTTTAATTTTAAGCATACTTACTTATAGTAATGATAATTTAAATCAAAGAAATTGTCAATGCTCTTTAATGGAACGTAAAGGTGAACTTCAGATAATATTTATAGAAGTAAACTTCATTAAATGATATGATTTATAAAAAAGGAGGGTTAAATGATGTATTTCGTAACCTATCAATACAACGGACTTAGTGAAGCTGGACTGCTCACTGAAAATTCTAAAAAAGTAATTCCCATTACAGCTCTTGGCAAACTAATGGGATGCGATCTTCCTGTAGCTCTAATTGATTTTATTCCCCTGGCCACCAAGGAATTATTATTGGATATTCGTAAATTCATGACTGAAAACTCAGGTTTAGGCATTGATCTCAGTCATATCACGCTTTTGGCGCCCATTCCTGAACCACCAAGAAATATTTTCTGTATTGGGAAAAACTATGCTGACCATGCAAAAGAAATAAAAAACATTCCATCAATGGGAGAAATTCCTGAATATCCTATATATTTTTCAAAACTCCCGACTTCAATTACTGGACCTGATACTGCTATTCTTTCCCATGCCGATACAACTGAAAAAATTGATTATGAAGTTGAATTAGCCGTCATCATCGGGAAAAAAGGAACAAATATTTCTAAGATCGACGCTGAAGAATATATTTTTGGATACACCATTGCCAATGATATTTCTGCCAGAGATCTGCAAAAAAAGCATTCTCAATGGTTTAAAAGCAAAAGTCTGGATACCTTCTGCCCCCTTGGGCCTTGGATTCTCCATAAGGAATCCTTGCCCATTCCCTTCGATATTGCATTGACCTGTCGTGTGAATGGTGAGGTTCGACAGCATTCCACTACCGGAAACATGATATTTGATATTCCAACCATTATAAGCGATTTATCCCAGGGATTGACCTTGCTTCCCGGAGACATCATTCTCACGGGAACACCTGCTGGCGTTGGTTTTGCCAGAAATCCGCCGGAGTTTTTAAAACAGGGGGATGTTCTTGAGTCCGAAATTGAAAAAATCGGACTTCTAAAAAACATCATTGATTAATTTGGCCTCAGCGGCATAGAAAAATCGTCTCAGAGATGCATTGCATTTCTAAGACGATTTATTACTTTACCCTTGAATTGGGAGACGTTTATATTGAAAAATGGCTATGGATCCAGCAAAGAGAAGCAGAATAGTCACTGCAAAGACTGTTGAAATCATAGTAATATTCGCCTCACCTTTGATAATGGCAAGACCATTAAAGAGACTGTATAATGAATATTTTTTTAGAAATGCCAAACTTTGTGCCATCCCTCCAAACATGTCGAACAAAAAGAAAAGAATGGGAATCCCTGCTCCAAATAACAATGATAAATTTGTGTTATTAAAAACGCAGGAAAAGAAAAAGCAAATCATACCAATGGTCATTGTCATGAGACATGCAGAAAGATTCAGTTTTGAAAAAATCAAAACATCCAAAACCCCTTTAAAAAGAGATGCACTTACGCCAATCCCGACAATATAGAGAATAATAAATAAAAACATAATCGAAAGAAGCATATACAGTCCCTGGGTGAAAATGATTTTAATTCGGCTATTGGGAGTGGATAATAAACAGGCGAAAGATCCGTCATCAACCCATTTTACAACTAGCCGATTCCCTAGAATAATGCAATATACCATGGGGAAGAGATAAATTAAGAATCCATAATACAAACTGGCAATAAAACCGGTTAGCCCTGCATCCACTGTGCTAAAACCCAAAGCATTGACAAGCGATACTGGAAGCAGTGACATCATGTCCATAAAAGCACCAATACCACTTGGATCATACATAAAAATGATGACCGAAAGATAGATCGACATCATCACCACAAAAACAAGCAACAAAATAATATTATTTTTTAAATCCTTTAATAGTAATGGTAAACTCATGCTTTTTGCATCTCCTTGCCGTAATATTTCAAAAATATTTCTTCCAAAGTTTGAGCATTTGAATTAAAAACTATAACCTTTTCTTTGGAAAGCACTTTTACCAAAAGATCAATATGATCTCCGGCAGCAGTGATTTCATAATTATTTTCCGCCAATTTTTTAAAACCGAACCCATACCTTTTTAGCTCTTCAAGATTTGGCGGTGCTCCAAATTTCACCAGGTAGGACTTGGTTTCAGCTGATTTCAATTTAATGGCCTCATTCTGCTCTACAATATGCCCTTCTTTAATAACCGCCACACGATCACAGGTTCGTTCAATTTCTCCAAACTTCTGTGATGCGATTAAAATTGTTTTTCCCCGTTTTTTCTCTTCTAAAATTAAATCCACAAAACGGGTTTGCATCCTTGGATCAAGGTTGCTGGTAGGCTCATCAAGAAGCAATACTTCGGGGTCGTGCATAAAAGCCGTTACAATGGCTAACTTTTGCTTCATTTCTATTGACAATCGTTCAATTTTTCCTCGGGTCTCTAATTCAAAACGCTCAATTAAGGCCTCTCTAATTTTTTGATTTTTCTGGGTTTTTCCACGCATATGTGCCATAAAATTAA
The DNA here is from genome assembly GCA_016650045.1 of Eubacteriaceae bacterium. Classification (GTDB taxonomy): domain Bacteria; phylum Bacillota; class Clostridia; order Eubacteriales; family Eubacteriaceae; genus Acetobacterium. The sequence continues at coordinate 26,432 of JAENWK010000010.1, forward strand.
GAAACTCGTTGACCCGCATATTTTCAAAAAAAGCTAGTTCACCGGGAATATAGCCAAGGTTTTTCTTTATTGTCGCCGCTTTTTTTGCACAATTTAACCCTGCAATGGTCGCAACACCTTTGTTTAAACGGCTAAATCCCATAAGCATACTGATGGTTGTGGTTTTGCCTGCGCTTTCTGGGCCCATACAACCAAAAACCTCTCCTTTTTGAACCTTAAAATTTAAGTCAAATATTCCTTTCCCATTAGAATATTTAAGAGTGGCATCCTTCACTGCAATCATTCTATTCTCTCCTTTTTAAATCAAAATTCAATTTTCGGACTATTTATTTTCCTGATTCTACTTGATTTTAAAAGCACATTATTTTATTATTAAACGTCCATAGACGCTTCAAAAGCATAAAGACCATTGGCTATTTTTGCAAACTCAGATCCGGTTAACATTTCTCCTCGAATTCCAGGAGCAATTCCGCATTCTTCTAAAACTTTGAGAATGGTTTCTTTTTCAAAATCAGTATTCATTGTCAGTCCGTTAATCAAGGTTTTTCGCCGGTTAAGAAAGCTCGCTTTAACAACTTTAAAAAACAACTTTTGACTTTCTAAATGGATTCTGGGTTCAGTAAGTTTTTTAAATGAAACCACAATGGAATCAACTTTTGGTTTCGGCATAAAAACATGGGAAGGAACGTTAAAATCAATGGTAACATCTGAATAAAACTGAGCAGCGATACTCAGCGAGCCATAGGCTTTGGTTCCCGGTTTTCCGCAAAGTCGTTCCCCTACTTCTTTCTGTATCATAAAAGTCATTCTTTCAAAACAAAGATCTGACTCCAGGAAACCCATAATAATTGGAGTTGTTACATAATAGGGCAGGTTTGCCACGATTTTAAGGGGCATCTTTCCTAAATCATCTCCAAGGATTTCCCGAATATTTGTTTTAAGTATATCTCCCTGAATAATTTCAACATTAGTACAATCAGCCAGAGTTTCTTTTAGCACCGGTATCAGTTTTCTATCAATTTCGATACTAACCACTTTTTTCGCACATTCACTAAGCACTTGGGTCATGGTTCCAATACCGGATCCAATTTCAAAAATAAGGTCCTCTTCCCCAACCTCTGCAGCCTCAACAATTTTTCTTACAATATTTTCATCGGTGAGAAAGTTTTGTCCAAAACGTTTATTAAAATGCAAATCATATTTTCTTAATATGGTGTCAATCACCCGTGGCGATGTTAATTTTTCCATAAGTTTCCTTTCATTTTTGAAGTTAATGCTAACAAGAACATTCGCGACAATTTAGTCATTATACCCTTTATTTTCTGACTCGTGAAGTCTTTTAGTTTAGAATATCTTCATAGTTTGTAATTCATTTGTAAATTTCCCGACTCTGATTTCAACTCAGCAATCATATTTATTGGTCCTGCAAAATTTGACATAGGCACAAATAAAAAAAGACATCCATCGATTCAACAAATGTCTCTCTGTTTAACTCTCTAAGTCGATGCATTCTTTTTTAGTTCTAAATAGGCGTTTTTATTTTTCACAATATCAATGACATCCCATAGGTTGTCAATCATATAGGTTGGATGACAACGTTCCAAGGCAAGGGCTGTATTATATCCCCATCTAACAGCGACAACATCCACACCTACTTTATGACAAGCATCGATATCCCGGGTTTCATCACCAATGTACAGCATTTCTGAAGGATCAAGATCAAATTTTCGCAAAACCTTCTTTATTTTTTTACTTTTAGACATTAAGGCTGAACACATAATAAATTCAATTTCTTTTTTAAGATTGTAAGTATCCAAAAATTCAGCCACTGTTTTTTTTATATTAGAAGTTAATATCCCAACATGGTTGGTATCTTTTTTGAGTTCTGTAAAAAAGGAATGAATATCTGGCGAAAAAGCCCGAATCTCACTGGATTCTTCTCGCATAAGCTTTTGCCCTTCACTCAGAGCCCTTGGCAATCGATAAAAAGGAATATCGACAATCTCCAGGATTTCTTTCATATGAAGATTTTTTATGTGTTGCAGCTCTTCCATGGTTACCGGGCTGTATTTATATTTTGATGCGAGCTTATTATATATATTAAAGGCCTTTTCTTCTGTATCGGCAAGGGTGCCGTCAAAATCAAAAACCACACATTTATAGGTCATAGATGACTCCTCTTTTATTTTTTAGGGATTATTCTTAGAACCCTTAAGTTTTTCATGCATTTTATTCTCCATGTCTTCCTAGGCCATTCAAAAAATATGGCCTGGATTTGACCCAATTTCCCACTATCTGTGTACCAGTATACTATAAAATCAACAAGACAAATAGGTTTATTTTGTTAAATAATCAAACTGCCATCATCATCTAGCCATAACCGCCTTTATTTATAAAATACATAATCTTTTCGTTTAAACAATATATCAGATGATGTCAGGTGTGATTTGCCTTGAAATCATAAGTGTACTATAATTAATAAAGATTAAAACCCAATTAAAAGCTTTGACAAATCAAGAATACGTGGTAAAATATGATTAACACTTTACTAAACTAACGTAATGAAGCGCAGGAGGTTCTCATGCTTTTAAACTATACCATTGATGGCTTTGAAAATATTCAACATCAAGATTATTACTCACTTCAAAAAATCATTAATAAATTAACCAATCTCTATCGACTCTATGGTTATCATCAAATTTCAACCCCAACCTTTGAAACCTATGACCTTTATGTTCATGAGGATTCGATTCCTTGCGATGACCTGTTTAAGCTTGTGAATCACCAGGGAAAGGTCCTAGTATTGAAACCCGATGCCACATTGCCGGTCACGCGAATGGCTGCCATGAACCATCCAAATCCGGATGAAATCATCAAATTCTCTTATCAAACCAATATCTATCGAAATTTTTCCAGCCCGGAAATGATAAAAAAAGAAATTACTCAAATCGGTATTGAATATTTTGGTAACGATAGCCCGGAATGCGATGGCGAAGTTATTGGACTTGCTATTCTTTCTTTGCTGGAAATTGGCATTAAGGATATTCACATTGATCTTGGCCATGTTGGCTTCATAAATTACCTTTTTGAGGAATTGACATTATCATCTTTTGAAAGAGAAACATTGTTCCAATATATTGAAAATAAAAACATCGGCGACATTGCCTGTTTTCTTAAGCCTCTTAATTTAAGTACTGCTGCAAAAGAAATTATTGTCAAGCTTCCCACTCTTTATGGGGAACCCAAAACAGTGTTAAAAGAAATGAAGGCTCTATGTCTGAATGAAAAAATGGAAGGGGTCGTTGAAAAGATTTCTGAAATTTACAGTCATCTTGAAGTCATGGGTCTCGCAAACTATATTAGTTTCGATCTTGGCTTTACCAATCAAATGAACTATTATTCCGACATCAACTTTAAGGGTTATATTAATAACTGGGGCGAACCAGTGATCAGTGGCGGCCGATATAATAACCTCTCTGAAAAATTCGGCATTCCCAGACCAGCCTGTGGCTTTGCCATTGACCTAATGAAAGTTATTGATTATATGGAACAGGAAAATTTATTACCGATAGATACTCAAAGCAAGCATGTCATCTTTTATGATGATGCTGATAAAGCGATGGCCTACACCATCGCCAATGATTTAAGAACTCAGAATGAAATTTCCGAGGTCTTTATGATTAAATCCGACTGGGGATTTCATATCCAATCACTTCGGGAGAATCCTTTATATAAAAATGCAAAAATCTACTTTTTATCTAAAGGTAACCTTTGTATTGCCGAGGGTGATCAATATCTTTCCCTGAAATTCAATGAAATAAAAAGAGCGGTGGACTAAATGGTGATTCGATTTGCTCTTGCCAAAGGCCGTGTTGCTAAAAAAGCCATTGAATTATTAACAGAACTTGGCTATGTTTTTGATGATTATTCGGAAAAAAGCCGGAAACTTATTTTCACCGATACCACTGGTACCATTGAATTTTTTTTGGTAAAATCACCAGATGTACCCACCTATGTTGAAAAGGGTGCTGCGGACATTGGTATTGTTGGTAAGGATGTTTTACTGGAACATCCGGCTCAGGTATATGAACTGCTGAATTTAAATATTGGCCGTTGTAAAATGTGTGTTGCCGGCTACGAAGACCGTCCACTTCCCTATGGTAAAAAAATGGTGGTCGGTACTAAATATCCTCTGATAGCAAAAACATATTTTAATGCAAAAAATCAATTAGTTGATATTATAAAAATCAATGGTTCTGTGGAGTTGGCTCCAATCATCGGTTTGTCTGATTGTATCGTAGACATTGTGGAAAGCGGAAATACCCTTAAAGAAAACGGACTTTCCGTACTTGAAGAAATCTGTGACATTAGTTCATGCCTTATTGTGAATCAAGTGAGCTTAAAAACCAAGCGGGAACTCATTGACCCCATTATTCAGGAGTTTAAAACCCAGCTTTAGGAAAGGAATCGATATGAAACTTATTAATTATAACAAACATACGAATTTGGATACTATTCTCAAACGTAATGAAGATGAACGGGATGATATCCGAAACGCAGTATTAGAAATTATTAAAGGCGTAAAAAACGAGGGCAATGCTGCACTTTTATATTATACCAAAGTTTTAGATAAATGCGAACTCACTCATCTCCAGGTGACTGAGGAAGAAATTCAGGAAGCTTATGATTCTGTTCCTGATGCCATGCTGGATATTATCAGAGAATCGGCTGCTAATATTCGCGCTTTTCATGAAAAACAATTGGAAAAAACCTGGACCTATGCCCCAAAATCCGGCGTGATTCTGGGACAGCACATTACCCCCATTGAACGGGTAGGACTTTATGTCCCCGGTGGAAAGGCCACCTATCCTTCAACCGTCTTAATGGATGCCATTCCTGCTTTAGTTGCTGGTGTTGACTCTCTGGTAATGGTTACCCCTCCGGGTCCGGATGGAAAAATCAATCCTAATATTTTAGCTGCCGCCAAAATTGCCAGGGTTCATGAAATTTATAAACTCGGTGGTGCCCAGGCAATTGCTGCCCTGGCCTACGGCACTGAAACCATTAAACCAGTAAATAAAATTGTAGGCCCAGGAAATATTTATGTGGCCACAGCCAAAAAAGAGGTTTTTGGGAAAGTCGACATTGATATGATTGCCGGCCCCAGTGAAATTCTCATTATTGCTGATGAAAATGCCAACCCTGTTTATGCTGCAGCTGATCTTCTTTCCCAGGCTGAACACGATGAAATGGCCATGCCTATTTTAGTGACCACTTCTGAAACCTTTGCAAACCAAGTGATTGATGAGGTTTATCGTCAAATTGATGCAGATTTAAACCGTAAAGCGATTGCAAAAAAATCAGTGGATGATTTCGGTTTCGTCTTTATTGTAAAAAATCTTGACGAAGCCTTTGAACTATCCAACAAAGTCGCTCCTGAGCATTTAGAACTTCTTATTGCCAATCCTATGGATTCGCTTGAAAAAGTAAGAAATGCCGGTGCTATTTTTATGGGAGCCTATACCCCCGAGCCTTTGGGTGATTATTTCGCAGGTCCTAACCACACCCTTCCGACCTCGGGAACCGCAAAGTTTTCGTCACCGTTGGGAGTTTATGATTTTATTAAAAAATCCAGTATTCTTTCCTATTCCAAGGATGCCCTGGAAAATGTTTATGAGAAGGTGGCGACCTTTGCGCGATGTGAGGGTTTGGATGCCCATGCGAAAGCAGTTGAAAGGCGGTTTGAAAATTAATGAAAAGCCTAGTAAGAGAAAATATAAAAAATCTCAATGCCTATAAAGTTGATGCCCCTCAATATGAAATCATCGTTAATGCCAATGAAAGCCCCTATGACTTTCCCATGATTTTAAAACGACAATTTTGCGATGAAATATGCAATACCGATTTAAACCGCTACCCTGAGGCTTGTTTTCCAGAATTATTAAAGGAGCTCAGTGATTATACCGGTGTTCCTGAGGAAGGCATTATTTGCGGATCTGGATCCGATGAGGTCATTGCCATGATCAATCAGTCTTTTGTCAATGCCGGGGATGTTATTGTTTCACATTCTCCCTCATTTGCAATGTATGATATTTGGGCAACCATTTCAGATGCCAGACATATTCGTGTTGAAGATTTGCCAGAACACCTGCCGGACATTGATACCATGATCAGTAAAGCCTGTGAAAACAATGCCAAGCTAGTCTATTTATGTAACCCCAACAACCCTACCGGCCATACTTTTTCAAGAGAAGATATTCTGAAAATATTGGATGCTGTTCCTTCCCTGGTCATTTTGGATGAAGCCTATATTGAATTTTTCGGTGAATCCGGAGTCGATTTACTGACACAGTATCCAAAACTATTAATTCTGAGAACTCTGTCTAAGGCTTTTGGCCTAGCTGGAATACGATGTGGTTATGCCCTTGGAAATAAAGAAATCATTGATATTCTCTACAAAGTCAAAGGACCTTATAATCTCAATGTTCTCACCCAGAAGCTGGCGGTGATTGCGCTTAAAAATCGGGCGAGTATTTTACGCAATCTTGAAATAGTAAAAGCTGAACGAGAAAAGGCCATGGCTTTTCTCGAAGAACTCAATGCTTTTAAGATTTATCCTTCAGGTTCGAATTTCATTTATTTTGAATCCCCCCAGGCTGAAGAAATCTATGAAGCGCTTTTAAAAAACAATATCCTCATCAAATATTTTAAAGAGGTTGATCGACAACCTGGAAGCATTCGTTTTTCCCTGGGCAAACCACAGGACAACCAAAAGATTCTGGCAATTATAAAGGAGGTCGTATACAATGGAGCGTAAAGTAACCCTCAGCCGAACCACCGCTGAAACGGATATCCAATTATCTCTAAACCTCGACGGGTCGGGACAGTGTAATGTGACTACCGAGGTGGGATTTTTAGATCATATGCTCACACTTTTCACGAAACACAGCGGTTTTGATTTAACCGTTAAAGCCACTGGAGACACCGCCGATAATCACCACGCCATAGAAGATATCGGAATCGTTCTCGGCAAAGCTTTTTATGAAGCCCTGGGAGATAAAGCAGGCATTAACCGCTATGCTTTTCAGTTTACTCCCATGGATGAAGCCCTTTGTCGGGTCTGTGTGGATATCAGTGGCCGAAGCACTTTGGTTTATGATGTTTCGCTCACCCGTGAATTCATTGGGGATTTTGAAACCGAAATGTTGGAAGAGTTTTTTATTGCCTTTGCCAGCAACAGTAAAATGACCCTTCACGTGGCTTCCCTTTATGGCACTAACAACCATCATATTGTGGAAGGAATCTTTAAATCTTTTGGGAGAACTCTGAAGGAAGCCTGTGCCATTAATCCCGATAATAAAAACATTCCTTCAACTAAAGGAATAATAGAATAAAAAAATTGCAAAAGTAAGCTGATCCTCACTGTCTGTTTATATGAAACAATTTTTCCACTCTACGTCGGACAGTTCTTTGAACTGTTCGCCTAAGACGTTACACAATTGTTTATATAAACAGACAGCAAGGGCTAAAGGTTATGTGTTTATATATTTTACAATTATTTATAATAAAACAATAAGGAGGAACGCTTTTGATTGCAATTGTCGACTATGATGTTGGAAATTTAAAAAATGTCTATACTACTCTGGGTGATGTTGGCTTAGAAGGTGTTATTACCCGTGATAAGAAAGTTCTGGATAATGCCGACGCCATTATCCTCCCTGGGGTCGGTGCTTTTTCCGATGCCATGGAAAACCTGAGAAAATACGATCTCATCGATTCCCTGGAATCCAATATAAAAAAAGGCAAAACACTTTTGGGAATTTGTCTTGGTATGCAGCTATTATTTGATAAAAGCTATGAAGATGGTGAATTCCAGGGTCTTGGCTATATACCCGGTGAAATTGTCAAGTTTTCCGCCCCGGGACTTAAAATCCCCCATATGGGTTGGAATAATCTTATCATCAACAGGGACAGTCCCTTAGTTCATAATATTGGCAGTGAGGATTATGTTTATTTTGTTCATTCCTATTATGCCAATCCTGAAAATTTTGATGATGTCGTTGCCTATGCGGATTACAGCGTTAAAGTACCTGGCATCGTTCAACGGGATAATGTTATCGGTATGCAATTTCATCCTGAAAAAAGCTCAAATGTTGGGCTTCAATTATTAAAAAACATTAAGGAGATTTTATCATGATTGTATTTCCTGCAATTGACTTAAAAAACGGCAAATGTGTCCGACTTTTACAAGGAAAAAAAGATTCTGAAACGATCTATTTTGACAATCCTGTCGAGGTTGCACAAATGTGGGAATCCAAAGGCGCACAATTTTTGCATTTGGTGGATTTAGACGGTGCTTTTGAGGGACAACCAAAAAATCTGTCGGTGGTAAAAGAAATTGTTGAAACTTTAAACATTCCCGTAGAGCTTGGGGGAGGCATTCGGAATTTAGAGATAGCCAAAAATTATATTGATATCGGTGTTGCCCGAATCATTATTGGTACCCAGGCTGTAAAGGATTTTGATTTCATTGAAAAACTCTTATCCCTTTACGACGAAAAGGTTTGTGTCTCCATTGATGCGAAAAACGGCATTGTCTGCATCGAAGGCTGGGTTGAAAGCAGCAATATGGAAGCCCTGGAGCTTGCCAGTAAATTAGAAAGTCTTGGCCTGACGACCTTAGTATATACCGATATTTCCAGGGATGGCATGATGTCCGGACCGAATTTTGAAATGCTTGGTGTCCTGAATGATCATTTGAACATGGATATTATTGCCTCAGGTGGGGTTTCCAGTGTTGCAGACATGAAACGATTAGAATCAATGGGACTTTATGGCGCCATTACGGGAAAAGCCCTTTATGAAGGCACCATTGATCTCGAAAAGCTTATCAAAGAGGAACTGAAAATATGTTAACCAAACGGATTATCCCCTGTCTTGATGTGGATAATGGCAGGGTCGTCAAAGGTAAAAAATTCATGAATATCCAGGATGTTGCTGACCCTGTGGAACTGGGTCGTTATTACTCAGACCAAGGTGCTGATGAGTTGGTTTTTTACGATATTACTGCCACCTATGAAAACCGTGATATTTTCATTGATATTGTTGAAAAGGTGGCTGAGGCCATTCGCATTCCTTTTACTATTGGCGGAGGCATAAGTAAAGTTGAAGATTTTCGCCGTGTGCTGATGGCCGGTGCCGATAAGGTTTCTGTCAACTCTTCAGCTGTTAATAATCCCCAACTCATTCGTGATGCCGCTTTAAAATTCGGCGCCCAATGTGTGGTGCTTTCCATTGATGCCAAACGCAATGGTCATGGCTCCTGGGATGTGTATGTCAAAGGCGGTCGTGAAAATACCTTTATTGATGCCATTGAATGGGCAAAACGCGGCCAGGATCTTGGAGCCGGAGAAATCTGTATTAATTCCATTGACGCAGATGGTGTTAAGAAAGGCTATGACCTTGAACTGAATAAACTGTTATCCGAGTCACTTACCATTCCCATCATCGCTTCTGGCGGTGCCGGAACAATGAAAGATTTTGCAGATGTTTTAAACGTCGGTGCTGATGCCGCCTTAGCGGCTTCGGTATTTCACTACAAACAAATACCCATACGTGATTTAAAAAATTATTTATTCAATCAAAAAATACCCATAAGAAAGATATAGAAGGTTAACCATGGATTTTTCAAATATAAAATATAATGAAGCCGGACTCGTTCCTGCCATTGTCCAGGATTATAAAACCCGCCAGGTTCTCATGATGGCTTGGATGAATAAAGAAGCACTCACTCTGACCCTGGATACTAAAAAAGCGACTTTTTATAGTCGCAGTCGTCAAAGTCTTTGGATCAAAGGTGAAAGTTCTGGAAATACTCAGTCTGTTGTGACTGTGGATTACGATTGTGATGGTGATACTTTACTGCTTCAGGTCATCCCCGCCGGGCCTGCCTGTCATACAGGAAACACCACCTGCTTTTATCGCAACCTTTTAACCAATGCGGATTTAGATTCTGGTAATATGGAAATTCTCAGAAATCTAACCAATCTTATTGCAGACCGAAAGATCAACCCTGTCGAAGGGTCTTACACCAACTATCTTTTTGAAAAAGGTGTTGATAAAATCTGTAAAAAAATTGGAGAAGAATCTGCTGAAACTATTATTGCCGCAAAAAATAATGATCCCCAGGAGCTGGCCAGTGAAGCCTCTGATTTAATCTATCATCTTCTGGTTCTTTTAAATAACCAAAACGTGGATTTAGAAGAGATTTTTAAAGAATTAACCAAACGCCACAAATAATACAACATTATCTGACTTTTTCACCAATCTGGTTGATAAATACGAAAGGCCAATATCTCTCTTTTTTTATTTTCCACTGTTTTTTCTTAACATCCAGGATTTCTGTTTTTCACAATGGAAATAAACTTAATTTAACTTAAGCTTAACATGATTCAAAGTTTCTCTAAAGGTTCAAGTGCTATTATAGTAACAAGAGATGAGCATCTCCTCTTTTTCTTTTCATTCCTAATATAAAAAGCAGTAGGTCATCCGGATCTGCTGTTTTTTTTTAGCCACGTTTAAATATTTTTGTTTACAATACACTGGTTCATGATAACTAAACCTATCAAAGTTTTACGTTTCTAAGACCCCTAATATTTGGACTATAAAACTAGGCAGGTAAGGAGCATGGATGGAAACGGTTACACCATCCAGAGTGAAAAGAGCTTAAATAAGGTAACATTCCTTGTGAGTTTCACATCTTTTAGTGTGAAATAAAAAGACCATTCCAATTGGAGTGGTCTTTTTATTTTTCCTAACGTCCTTGAATTTATTTAACCAGAATATTTTATTCTTTCCCACAAGAACTTGGACGTCTATTTCACACTCCATAGTCGGCCTAACCAACTGACTCTGGTTTTATTTGACTGTTTTTTATTTTCTTTCAGCCTCCGGCAACTGGAGGAAAAATAGCTAAATAACCATCTTTTTTTATGTGAACCGTGAGCATTGCATCGACTTTACCATCAACGCCATCAACAATTATGGCTGCGATTTCAGAAGCTGTAATACCTAAATGATCAATGACGTCCTGGCCAGTCATTCCTGGAATATAGTCCATCTCGACAACTTTCCCTCGGCCTTCCCTAAACGTTGCAAATAATTTTATCTTAATCCCCATCTTTTCTCCTTTAACGTTTAAGGGACGATCAAAGATCGTCCCTTTCTGTTTTCTTAAATTTTCATAGTAATCCAAGGGCAATTAATCGTTCTTCAGTAGGTATACCATCTTCGTCCCAACCACGTTCAGCGTAGTAAAGTGGCAGCATTTCATCCAGCTTATGAACCCAACCTTTAGTAGGTCCATCCGGCATTTCTTCTTCTAAAAATCGTGGTGGCAATGTATCTTCTTCCGGTAAAATACCAGCTTCAAGATTGAAGAGTTTTTCAAGATTCCAGATACGTTCCCCAGCCAGGAGCAACTCTTCGGCTGACCAGTCGGTACCCAATGTTTCATTGAGCATGTCCGCATATTGTTGCGCTCCCAATGCAAAGGAAGTAAAGAGACATAATCCGGAAGAGTCAATAACGGCTGTGAGATCCTGGAATATTTTAACCCAGGTTGGTTTTCCTGCCAGTTCAAAACGGTCCAGTTTTTCTGGCAAGCCAAGAATTTCAGGCGAAATCAAGTAACCACGAACATGACATCCGCCACGGTTAGAGGTTGCATATTGAAGTCCCATGCCTTGAATCCCACGTGGATCATAGGCAGGTAAATCCTGTTTTTTAACAGACATCGAGTATTCCGGAACACCATAAAAGTCGGCTAATCGGTAAGAGCCCCGAGCCAACATATCGCCAAAGCCTTCTCTATTCCCCATTTTCTTAAGCCAATGAATAACAGAATCAGCATTGCCGAATTTCAAGATAACATCATCATCCAACATTTCGTCGGTAATGTATCCTCTTTGGTATAATTCCATGGCGGCGGCTAATGTAGCACCGGCTGAGATTGTATCTATACCAAGTTCATTACACCAGAAATTGGCATCGATAACGATTTCCATATCGTTTATTCCTAAATCGCCTGCAAATACCCAAAGAGTTTCATATTCAGGTCCGCCGATACCATCCGGATGTTTCTCGCTCTTTACCCAACGGCCGCAGCCAATGGGGCAGTGATGACAAGGGTTGCGTTTCAGTAAATATTTTTCTGTTAAAGTTTCACCGCTGACAGCTTCCGCATTAGGATCACCGCCTGTTTGGAAGTTATTCACAGGGTAAACACCATGTTCGTTAATAATATTGACAAGAACAGCGGTGCCGTAGGTTGGAAGTCCTTCGCCGGTAACACCGTTTTCTTTAATTAATGACCGACATTCCTTGGTCACTGCTTTTAATCCGTCTGGTTTTGCAATAACAGGTTTTTGATTTCCTGAAACCGTAATGGCTTTCAGGTTTTTAGAACCCATAACAGCCCCAACTCCGGAACGACCGGCAGTACGATCATTTTCGTTCATGATGGCAGCCATTTGAGATAATTTTTCACCGGCTGGTCCAATGGTTAATACCTTGGAATCCGGATGTTTTTCTTTTAGCATAGCACTGGTTATAGACGTATATTTGCCCCATATATCCAATGCGGGTAAAATTTCAACTTTATCATTTTCAATGTTAATGTAAACTGGCAAGTTCGCTTTTCCTTCAACAATGACGGCATCGTAACCGGCATATTTCAGGTATGCTCCCCATTCTCCACCAGAGTTGGAAGAAGCAATGGTACCTGTTAATGGTGATTTAGTAACGACCATGTAACGTCCACCGGTTGGGGTAGCTGTTCCAGTTAAAGGTCCATTAATAAAAATAATCTTGTTTTCGGAAGCAAAAGGATCGACTTTCGGATCAACCTCATCTGAAAAAATCTTTGTTCCCAAACCTCGACCGCCAATAAATTTCTTGGCCAGTTCAAAATCTAAATCCTCTTTTGTAATAACACCGGTTGTCAAATTGATGCGCAATATTTTTCCCATGTAACCAAACATTTCGTACGCCTCCTAAATTTTATTTATTTGTAACCACTATCATCATACATAATTCCGGCATTTTTTACAATATATTTTTTCTAATTTAATGCAAATTTAAATTTTTAGGTGATATTATCGATACATTTATGAAATCCGGTTATTTATACTGAATTTGAAAATATAAACAAACGCAGCTATTTGTAGGTTTAACAAATAAATTTTCCAATAAAAAAAAGGTGAATACACCACCTCTTTTCATTCTATTTCGCCAAGCCAATTGTTTTTAAAATATTATAACCAAGTCGTCGTTCTTTTCCTTCTAAAGGGTACGCATGCATAACTATCATAGGGTTAAAATTCAGTTCGATAATACCATAGGGGGATTGAGGATTTTCGTAGTCTTCAATGATCATATCCACACCACAAAATTTTGCATTAAAGGCTTTGGCGGCAGCCAAAGCAATGTCGCTAAAATACGGGTGCATTTTGTCTGTATAATCAATACTATCTCCCCCGGTACTGATATTTGAGTTTCCCCGAAGAAAGATCATTTCTCCATTGGAAGGGATTGTCTGATCAGTCAGTTCTTGCTGTTTTAAAAACATGATGGACTGCTCATCCAACTCAATTTTTTTAAGTGGACTGGTTTGTCCGTCACCCCGGTAGGGATGTTCATTTTTCTTTTTAATTAATCCTTCAATGGTTGTCTCTCCGTCTCCGACAACATTGGCTGGTCGTCGATGGAGCACTGCCACTACATCATCACCCATGGTGAGAAAGCGAAATTCCAAACCCGGTATAAAGGTTTCAATGAGAATCGCTGTATCATGCTCGAATGCAATCCGAGCACCTTCTAACAGCTCTTCCATGGTTCCTCCCTGGTTGAAAATAAAAATCCCCAACCCGAAATTCGTAGATTTTGGCTTAATCACAACCTTTTTCCCAACATATTTATGGAGTTTCCGGCTTGCCTCATCAAAAGAAAAAAATTCTTCGCCTTTGGGCACTGGAACTCCATTATCTTCTAGAATCATCTTTGTGACAACTTTATTCTCCATTAATAATGCTGTAATGTAAGTATCCGCACTTGTTTTTGTGGCCTGTTTTACATATTCTATATGATCACCATTTTTTAAAGCAATGATGTTTTCAACGGGATCCATGACTGTGACTTTAACGCCGCGTGTCATGGCTTCTTTAATCAAAATTTGCGTGGACATTTCCCAATCCTCAAAGCCCTTGAGTTGATAGTGATCTTTTTTACATTCGGCATTATATTTTTTAGCAAGATCCAAATTCGCAGCTATATATCCTTTTTCTGAAATTAACATTTTTAGACGATGAGCGTAGGTCAGCTTAGGATTTTTTGCGCGGTTTAACATTTCTTCGATACACTGGCCCTGGCCCAAATTCAAATAGTCATTAATTTCAGCTATTTTCCCTAAAACATCTTCTGCCCAGGCAGTTTTTAAGGTCCAATGCTGATGATCCAACAGCTCTAACTCAGGATTTAGTCCATGTTCAGCCACATATTTCTCGTTAAGCAGGGCTTCCTGTTGCCAGGTTTCATAATATTCCTCGCCTTCCAACAATAAAAACAACATAAAAACATGTAAAAAATCAAGGTCGATTTCAGCAATACCGCATTTGTCAAAAACATTCAGGTCAATGGTACGAATTTCAACATATTGGATGCCATCCTTTTCCAGGGATTCTAATAAATTTTCGAAATTTTTTGGTTTTAAACGGATCTGGGCATAAAGCTCCTTGGCTTCGGAAATATCCCCTCTTTCAATAAATGCATTAACGCTTTCAACAAACTCACTCACTGAATAATAGTTCGGGTAAAGGTCAACTGTGTTTTTATACCCACTGCAACTCCCATTTCGTGAAGAAATAAGATTTTCGGTTAAAAAAGTATTCTTTCCGATATCATTCATACAATCCAAACAATCCTGTAAATAGGAATCATGTAAAGCCGGGGTGCACCCCATGAGATAAATAATCAGCCATCGATAGCGCAAAAAATTTCTAGTGACTTTCAGGTAAAGCTTGTCTTTGAAATCCTTTAGAGTTGCATCACTTTTCGATTCTTTCCAAAGCGTTTCAATAAAATCATCGCTAAACGAAAAATTATAATGGATTCCTGAAATGAGTTGACGTTTGCCACCGTATTTAGCCATGAGTTTTTCACGATATTTTCGTGGTTTCTCGCCGGCTTTTCCCTGATACTCAGCAATGGGAATAACAGAGTCATCAGGTATATCACAGGGCATCGATTGCGGCCAAAAACATTCGTCATTTTCTTCTATTTCAGAAATAACAATATTGGTCAATGCTTCTAAGTTTTCATAGGTTTCTTTAACAGATGTGAAAACCGATGTTACAATTTCCACCTGACTTTCTGAAAAGTCAGTGGTGATATATGGATTTTCAAGTTTATCTCCGAAAATTGGTGGGTGCGGTGTTAAGGCGAGTTTTCCTTGTGGTGTAACCCGAAGTCCTTCTCTTTCAATACCAAATCCGGCGCTTAAAATATCCTCAGGTGTCATTTTATGTTTTAATATTTCAATCATTCTGGTCGGCCTTTCTCTTAATGTACAGAGGAAATGTTGATTACTGTGTTGTATACTGTACTGAAATTTTTCTGTATTATACCACATAATGAGTCGCTATAATCTTTTCTAATTCCCTTTTCTTTTTAAGCAATTAACAATACGATCCCTGCTTCAAAATCACAATTCAAATAAAATTTTATTCGAAAATCAATTTTCTTTAATGATTGTATATAGTTTAAGATTTTTAAAAATATCTTAACCTAGTATTTTCTGATTGTATAGCTTCCTTAGTTTTAATATAATAGGAATATAATGATTAAAAAACTGCCCTAATCTCAAAAATGAAATTACGACAGCCGTTATTAATGATTAATGGTCGGAGTGAGAGGATTTGAACCTCCGGCCTCATGGT
>JAENWK010000064.1 GCA_016650045.1 Eubacteriaceae bacterium
ATCTGTCATATCAAAGTATTTTTTGCCGGATGCCCAGCGTTCATCCTGTTCAACCAGTAAAGCGCCAATCAGTCTGATGGCGGAATCCTCATTCGGAAAAATCCGAATCACACGTTCTCTGCGACGTATTTCCTCGTTGAGGCGTTCAATACTATTTGAGGTTCGCAGCCGTTTTCGATATTTTTCGGGAAGTTCCATGACTGCCATAACATCATCAAAACCGGATTCCAGTGTCTCCATTGCTTTTGGCGCTGTCGTTTCAAAAGTGTCAAGGGTATCCTTCAGCAGTTGTCTGGCTTCGTCCAGATCCTGTGCTTCATAGAAACGATCATGGGGACGGAGGTTTTGTGCACGCTAAGGAATTGTTTGGCGGCAAAGGTGACGGCGGAACAGCAATCCCCGATTTTAAAATAAACATAAAAATTTATGACCTCCTAAGAGATTTCATCCTAAGGGGTGGATTTGAAGTGGTTGAAAAAGTGGTTGAGGAAAAGGTTTGGTATGACCAGGCTGCAGAAAAAAAGGAAAGTATCAGGTGTAGCAGGATGGTTGGGATATGTCAGGTTGATCCCGGTTGCTGGGGGAGGCCGTTCATTTGGTCATAGCGGTCAAAGATCAGAGTGAGTTGGACTCATTTTTAAACGGAGAAGCCATCAGCTTTTCAAGTAACCCCATCAAAGGGCTGGACGTTTTTGAGCTGATCTGTTCTCTGGTTGTGAGGTACAAAGGCATTGTATTTAAACAATAAAGTTAAGTGTTTATTGCCTTAGTGATAGGTACACTTAATTTATGGTATTACTATGCTGGTGAATATACCAGCCAGTCCGAGATATTCGGGGGTGTGTTGTCAAAATATTTTGTAATAGATAGATGGAGGTTACAACATGAAGGATGTAGTTTTAAGCAAAGATTTATATATGGATTTAACGAGCCCAATTACCGAAGAATTATCGCCTTATGATGCTGCCTATCCTATTATATTTCTTTCAAACGGATTGAAGATCAGATTGGAACAGGCTGAAACTGCTGTTAAAGAAATATATAAGGTGGTTGCAAAGGAGGCACCGATACTTGCACAGGCACAGCAATCTGCAATTAAGGGTTATCGGTATGTGGTTGATGCAACGGAGAGTACACTTGAGGCCCTCGAAAGTGGAAAGATAAAACTTACAACTGAGAAGTCCGGGGAAATGTTTGCACAGATTAGAGAGGCTAATGGTAATTATGGTTCTAAATTGCCTATAAAGAGAGAAGACTTTCGCAAAGGCGTCGATCCAGTTCAAATGACAAATTCCCTGCAAATGAAAGCACTACAAGATCAAGTACAAACAATAGCTGACCAAATATGCATCATTGACCACAATGTTAAGAATGTTTTGCAGGGACAGCAAAATGATAGAATTGGACTGTATTATAGCGGGAGGGCTTTGTTTCTTGAAGCAAGGAATATTATTGATAAAGAAATGAAGAAGGCATTGATGGCACAATCGCTTAGAGCGTTATCCGAGGCCACATTTCAACTCACCCTTACGATGCAATCAGATATACAGTATCTTGTGAATAAAAAATATGAAAATGCCAGAGGAAAACAAACTGAGTTGATTGACAGCCATGTGCGTAGTATTAATCAGTCATTTACATTCATTCATCAAGCGACTATGTTAAGAGCTGGTATTTATTGCAATGAAGGTGAATTGGCAGCGATGTCAACCGTTTTTGAAGAATACTCGCATTTCATTGATGGAACAGTTACAAAGCACGCTGCTTTGTTGGCAGAGTGCGATACCTCAGATAGTGGCACAGAAGAAGGCGTGTGGAAATCGAGAGCAAGACTTAAATTGGATGTATCTGATTTTACAAAAAAAATAAATGCACCTGAAAAAACTTTATATCTGGGTGTTTCAAAGGAGAATGAATGATGGACCGAGTCAAAGGATGCGTTACTGAAAAATGTGCAGCACACAAGAAAAAAACAACTTATAAAGAATCAGATGATTACTGTTCGAAATGTGGGGATAAGCTTTCTTATGTATGCAAAAAATGTTACACACCGCTGGAGGATACCTCAGAGAAATATTGTGTGAGATGCCTTGCTGTACGACAAGATCGTAATGACAATGTCGTGAAGGTGGTTGGTAGTATCGGTGGAGCATTATTAACTGCCAGCACTGTTGTACTGACGAAGGGGAAGGATATTGCAAAGATAATTTCTAAATTGAAATAGTAATGCTGTATAGAATGTCACCCTCGGGGCTAGGTCAACTGAAGGCTCCGAAGGCCCCTGGGTGCTGGTGCCAGGCACACTTAACTCATTTAGCTTATTGACTTAACTTAATAGTGTGCAAAGGGGGGACGGTTCTACTAAGCTGGCGGGACCTGTTCCTTAACTTTTATTAGCTGGTCTCATTGTGTATTGACGTTGTATCCATGCCATTATCAGCGATGGAGAACATTGAATTGAAGATTGGGGCCTTAGATATGGGAATAAATTATAAACAATGTTCAAAGTGCGGATCAAAGAACTCACTAAGAATCATTGATGGAATGCCTGGGCCTGAACTTTTTCAGGAAGCTGATGCTGGGAAGGTTAAGCTTGGCGGCTGTTGCATAATTGAAGGTGCACCGGAATACTTTTGTAATGACTGCAAGTATGAATGGAACCGTGAGCAAGCTATTGATGGCGCATACAGCAAGATTAAAACTGTAAAAGCATCGGTGGGGGGATACTTTGGCGGTTATTATAATGTGGAAATCGATCTAGTTAATCTCAAAACCATCTGGAGTCATAGGGGCGGAGGAGAGGCAGAGTCGACAGTCCATAAAACAATCAGGAAATCTACGGTTGTCAAGTTTATTGAACAGATAAAAATGGCTGATCTGCTAAACTGGAAAGCAAAGTACATAGAACCAGGAGTTTGTGATGGCGCTCAATGGAGCGTTGAAATCATAATTGATAGAAGCGCTATAAAAAAACATGGCGACAATAAGTTCCCTGATAATTGGGAGATATTCTGTAAAGCTGTTGCACGTTCAACTTCAAAAATATTTGAGTAATAAAGCCAGTTGGGGAAATAATGATTTAAAACAGCCGGAGTAAAAATTTAGGCAATTTAATAACAGCAGAAGAGGATGGTAAGAACAGGTATGAGTAAATTATTTGTTGGTAAATTCAAACATGGCGATCAATTGGATAAGAACTATCATCGTATTGATACTACGGATGAAGAATTTCGCGATCATTATTTTAACGGTTTAAAAAAAGGTGATTATGTTCTGCCTGTAAAAGAAGGTAGCATTGAAAAGCTTTTTGTTTTTGACAGATTCGAAAAAAGTGATACCTTCATAGAAGCGAAATTTAATGTGGTATCAGTTTTCGATCCGAAGTTGGCACTAACTGGCAATATTGTCTGCTGTAAATATTTTCAACCCGATCTGAACCTATTGAATAAAGCCATTAAATCCACAAAAGGCATTGGTTTTACACAGATTGCTTTGGAAGAAAATAGTCCTGATATTCCAGAGATCGATTTTCAGAAATCAAAAAGAAGATGCTTCATTTGCCTGAAAAGCAAATTAGAAGAAGTTGCTTTTTTTAAACCATCGGATATTTGCCTGGTGGTGACGAATGCCGAAAAAGGCAGCATCGAAGATATTCTTGAATTCAACGGTCAGTCTTTCAGCAGAAAAGATGTGCTGTGGGATCTTTATCAGGAAAAGACAGATATGGGTCGGACAAAGTACTCCCTGGGGGAATTACTGGAGTTTGCTGGTAAGAAAAATGACGATGCACCAAAAAAACATAAATACCTCGCATCTGTCCTCAGTGAATTAGCTGCAGATTCCTTCTTCCCAGTGGATAGTCCGGTGGCCTTGTATGACAATGTCATTGTCGGGCGTAAGAAATCTGGTTCAATAGTTCCAATCGATCTACCGGACGATGAAGAGCTCACCGATTATGAACAATATGCCAAACTCATGGCCTTTAATCCCAATGTAATATTATATGGGCCTCCGGGCACAGGCAAAACCTATGGTGCCATGCGTATTATTGAAGCTTTTGAGAAAGAAAGCGGCAATGAGGCTACATTTAAACAGGTGGTACAAGAGAAACGTGCTCGCTTTATTACCTTTCACCAGGCTTTTTCCTATGAAGAATTTGTTGAAGGGATCCGCCCGGAAATTGATGACGATGGGAATATGTCGTATCCGGTGCAGCCCGGTGTTTTGCGCGAGTTTGCCGATGCCTGCAGAATGCAGTCCAAAAAGAAGAATATTAAAAATGAAGCGTTGAACGATACGACAGCAAGCAATCAAGTTTGGAAGGTGTCCCTGGGTCTCAAAAAAGAGCATCATATTTATACAACATTACGGGACAAGAATGTGATCGCTGTTGGTTATGGTCCAAAAGAGGATGTCAGTGACTGGAGTGAAACTCAGTTGGATGAGACTGATCCAACCGGAACCCTGAAATGGTTTCACAGCCGGGCAAACATTGGCGATATTGTCATGGTATTCAACGATCATAAGACCATCCGTTTGATGGGCGTAATTACCAGTGATTACTTCTATGATGACAGTGATAGTTTTGGCTATTGCCATCGCCGGGAAGTAAAATGGCTTGCCAATTACGAAGATGAACCCAAGAATATTATTGCTCTTAACCGGGGCAAGCGATTGGTCCAAGGTGCAATCTATAGGCTGAAAATCCCGGTCATGGATGCGTTGTCGTTACTAGAAAAGGAGGATACCAAAGAACCTTCTTCAAAACCATACTACCTGATTATTGATGAGATCAACCGCGGTAATATTGCAAAAATATTCGGGGAACTGATTACCTTAATCGAAAAAGATAAGCGGGAACAGCTTTCCTGCGTGCTGCCGTATTCCCGGGATGAATTTGAAATCCCCTGTAATTTATACCTGATCGGAACCATGAATACCAGCGACCGCAGCATCGCCCTCCTGGACACCGCTTTGCGACGGCGTTTTGCCTTTGTCGAAATCAATCCGGATGCATCGCTTGTGGAACGGGCCCATCCCTCAATCGGCGGCAATGTTTCGCCGAGCAAATTACTGCAGATATTGAATAACCGCATTACCGAAAAAATTGACCGTGACCACCGCATCGGTCACAGTTATTTCCTGGGGGAAGACCTTGTTTCTAAATTTGATTTATTTAATGTCTGGTACTATAAGATCATTCCGTTGCTGATGGAATATTTTTACAACGATGTCAAACAGGTTGGCGAAATTATTGGAAATGCATTCTTTGATAAACAGACCGGCGAGATTATTCAATTCAGTCTAAAACCTGATGAAAACGGTGTATCGGGATTTGAAGCAGCCCTTATTGGCATATATGAAAGCGGAGAATAAAGGTGGAACAATCCGTTATCACCGTTTTTGAAGACCGCCGGCAGAAATGCGAACTCACCCCGGGGCAAATGAATGATATTCTGGCACTTCGCCACATATTGGGTGAAAATCGCCTTTCGCTTTCCTGGGATGGTGTTCTTCATGTTCGTCATTTTGTGGGTTTTATCTCAAAGGGGAAAACCCGATTGCAGATTTTGCCAAAAATTTATGAAAACACCGGTCTGTCTGACGAAGCAGAGCAGCAAGAGGCAATGGGTGTTATGCTGAAATTGCTCCGGGTGTCAGAATTCAATAAAATACTTGGGTTAACGGAACAATCCAGTAAGGCAGAACAAATGGACATCATGGAAATTTTTATTTCGATATACGCTGATAAAGTATTCCAGGTATATTCCCGGCAGATGAACCGGGAATATATTACGATCAGTGAAAACAGCACCTTTATTAAAGGACGCATTGATTTTGCTGCCAACCTGCGTACCAATCCTATCAGACGGGATCGGCATATGGTTTCGTATCAAAGCTATGAACATGACAATGTGATCAATAATATTATTAAAAGTGTTTGTATCAAGTTAATAAAATTGACCAAAGAGCCGAATAATAAGAAGAAACTCAAAATAGCCCTGCTTTTTTTAGACGATGCCAGAGAAGTCGGGCTAACCAAAGATTTGTTTGATGCCGTAAAATTCACCCGGCTGAACATGTCATTTAAACCGGTATTTGATATGGCGAAAATGTTTTTTTATAATTTGACACCACAAAGTTATCAGGGCGATGATACGGTGTGTTCATTTTTAATTCCTTTAAATGAATTGTTTGAGTTCTATCTTTTCAAACTCTTTGATGCTTTCGGCGAGGAGTATAAAGCAAGCTATCAGAACAGCCGTGCATTTGCAAGATCTCAAAAGGCGGACTTCAGCAAGACGGTGCGCCCGGATATTCTTGTCAAGCATCTGGACCAAACGATTCTGATCGCAGATGCTAAATATAAAAATCCCGGTTATCAGAATGGAAAATATGTGCATGTCAGCCAGGCTGATATTTATCAGGTTTTTGCCTATGCCAAGATCTATGGCGTCGACACGGTGGCGTTAATCTATCCTCAGTTTGACAAAGTCGCTTCAGCGACAATGCTGGTGGATTTGAAAGATTATCATATGAATACGAAACTGGTCATTGGTTGTATCGATATTAAGAATCCGGATATTGAGAAAGACAGTGCGGTATTAAGGAAAATGTTTCGTTTCTCAGAAAACGCAAGAACCGACACTTGTGTTACTGATCCCGGATAACCCTACCATGCATCTGGTGGTGGCGTAAAGAATAGTGAAAAGAAGTCGGCTATAAAAGTGGCGGCAGGCAGGTGGCAAATGCGTTACCTCAAGAAAGCGGATAAAATGAAAAGAAATATTGAAAAAAGAAACGTCAGCAGCGAATCAAGTGAACGCTTTGCTGGTCTGACTAAGTATATCAGCAATATATCGGATACTGAATCTTATGGAGAATGGATATTCGATTCCAAAAATGATGGTTCTTTGGAGCATCCGATTCAAATACCTTTTGTTGATTTCAATGAGCTGGTTGATGCTTTTGTGGATGAGTTCTATCAATTTTCAGAAAGTCATCCTGAATATCAGCTTCAGAGCTATGGTGATATTCTGGAGAGAAACGGTATCAAATGGGAAGATGAACCGATGAGGGGTGCCGATGTTGAGCATTTGAATGACCTGGGTGTTCTTGCTTTAATGATGGGTGCCATCCGTGCGGAACGATTTTGTGATGGTGCTCTGCTTAGATTTTTCAAGGATGGTTATATGTTGAAGTGGCTGAAGCGTCTGAAAGCGATCGATTGCCGTTGACAGGCTAAATATAATGGAATAGATCCATTTATTTTTTCAAAAAACACACATTGTAGGATTCTTAAGAGGCAGTTGATTTGATAAGATTATTATAGGAGGTGGAGTCGTGGAACTATATGGCGAAATAGTGAGACATATAGCTTTTGGGCGAGGACAGATCGTAGGATTTGATAATCATTATGTAACGGTGTTATTTGATGAGATTAAAACAGAAAAGAAGTTTGCTTATCCAGCTGTCTTTGGATCATATTTGGAATTAGAAAATAATTCTTTCCTAAAACAAATTGAAGAAGATAAAAATGTCATTGCTGCAAAGGAAGCGGAGCTTAAACGGCTTAAAGAAGAACGCGTGCAGGCGGAAATAGACGCAAAAGCTCACGATGACAGAGGGAAAAATACAACCGGCACTGCTGGAAAATCACCGGATAAGAATAATATTGCTTTTAAGTGTAATTATTGTGATGGCGGAGAAAGTAAGGAAGTTGTCGGTTATAGGGGTGTCTGCAGTGACGAAACAATAAAATTTAATATCAAAACGGCTAAGCATATTTGGTGCAGTCAGCCGGATACTATGTGCTGTCAATATCTCAATGGGGAAATATCACGAGCAGAGCTGTGCGAATTTTATGAACGCACAAAATCTGAGTTTAGTGAATCGGTCTGCTATGAAAGCCAAATGCTGGAAATATGGACGGCTGGGGCTGGCATTACTCAAAAGGGTTATAAAAAAGGAAAACCCATGACTTTGAGAAATGTAAAAGCAAATAGCTTATCCTTACTGACAAGCAAACTTCCGTATGCCGAAGATAAGGATCGATTTATCTTCGCTGTGTTTCTAATTAATGAAAACTATGAAGGTGATACCAGAGAAACGGGTCATGTAGGAGCAAACTCTAAATACAGAATACAGCTGTCTCTTGATGAAGCCAGAGAATTGAAGTTTTGGGACTATTATTTCAATGAAAATAAGCCGGAAAAGATTATCTTCGGGAGTGGACTTCATCGCTATATGACTGATATTCAGGCAGCTCAGGTGCTTAAAAAGATTTGTGAAATAAAAAAGGGAACGGCAGAAGAAACGCTTTCCAAAGAATTTCTGGAATATTATTGCAGGATTAAAAAAGTGGATATTGACAGCCTCCCGATACCAAATGGTGCATTACAAAGGATGATGAGGTTATGCCCAGCTTGTGGGTCAACGGACACAGTAGAAATTTTATATGCCATGCCAACACCGGAATCCTCTGAGGCAGCAGAACGAGGAAAAGGTGTATTAGGTGGGGGCTGCATCTCGGACATTAATCCTACGAGACACTGCAAAGCTTGTGGAAAGGACTTTGGTGGAGGAAATCGGTTTTCTTTAGTCGATATGATTTCTTTTGAATTTTCCATAGGAGGCTTTTCCGGCACGTCTGACTCTATTTACATTGATGCAAAACAAAAAAATAAAGTAGTCCGGTATGCAACAACTCCGGGTGGACTGCATGTTGATTTGAAGCAGCCTAAGAATGAACTGAATCTGAATCCACATATGGTATTTAAAGAAATACCTCTGACATCAAAAAAGTGGCTTGCTTTTATAGAAGAACTAACTTCCTTAGAAATAGCCTGTTGGAAAGACCGCTATTATGATAATGATATATGCGATGGAACACAGTGGAAGATTGTGATAAGATTACCAGATAGTAATAAGATCAGTAAGTGTGGCAGTAATGAATATCCGCCAGGCTGGAATAAATTCATTAAGATTATAAAGAAATACATAGATAAGAATATAGATTGAGTAAAAAAAATTGTAAATAAAATTGACTTAGAAGATTTGGGTCGTTTCGTTTGATATATTAAGTATTTGAACATCAGTAAAATCTGAAACTATTGTAAAATTCAAGCCTGTCGCAAAATGATAACCACAGATGAGGTAAAAAGGTCGAGGTGACGAGAAAATGTCTTTTTTTTCGGAATACGAAAATTTAATCCAGGGTATCACTGAAGACATAGATGCAGGAATTATCACTGCGAATGATCATTTAAAAGTCGTTCGCAAAAGAAAAACTAAATCGAATGATTATCGTCCGATCTCTGATTACTACTATATGAATAACCACCCAAAAGTAAAATACGAGGAAATGCGAGTTTGTGATGTATTGCAGGAATTAGTTCTTCGAAATATGATGAGATAATCCAAAAGCGCAATAGGATTTAATATCAACGACAAGA
>JAENWK010000080.1 GCA_016650045.1 Eubacteriaceae bacterium
CCCGAAGAAATTCCTATTAAAAGTCCTTCTTTTTTTGCTATTAACCGTGAAGTTTGAAAAGAATCATCATTACTGACTGTAATAATCTCATCATATATATTGGTGTTTAAAACCCCTGGAACAAATCCTGCGCCAAGCCCCTGAATCTTATGAGGACCTGGTTTTCCACCGGAAAGCACTGGAGAATCCTTAGGCTCAACAGCCACAATTTTCACTCCCGGATTTTTTTCTTTAAGCACTTCTCCAACACCGGTAATCGTACCACCTGTGCCAATCCCGGCAACAAAAAAATCCACTTTTCCATCAGTATCATTCCAAACTTCGATGGCAGTTGTCTTTCTGTGAATCTCAGGGTTGGCAGAGTTTTCAAACTGCTGTGGAATATAAGAATTTTGAATTTCCTCGCCTAATTCTTTGGCTTTGGCAATGGCGCCTTTCATGCCATCGGAACCTGGAGTGAGTACAAGTTCAGCACCCAGTGCTGTTAAAAGATTACGACGCTCCATACTCATGGTTTCCGGCATGGTTAAAATCAGCCGATATCCTCTGGCAGCTGCCACAAAAGCAAGACCAATCCCAGTATTACCACTGGTTGGTTCGATAATCACAGTACCTTCTTTAATCTTACCGGACTTTTCCCCAGCTTCAATCATAGCAAGACCAATACGATCCTTAACAGATGATAACGGATTAAAATATTCAAGTTTGGCTAAAATCGTCGCTTTTAGATTCAGGCTCTTTTCATAATTTGATAATTCTAATAATGGGGTGTTCCCAACTAAATCAGTTAAACTTTTTGCAATTTTTGACATAATATTACCTCGGTTCTTTCATGATATTTAATCCATATTAAGTCGATATGAATAACTTGATTTTATTATAAACCCAGGGCTTTTTTTTGTCAATAAAAAATCAAGAATCATTTCAATTATAACCTATTTAAGCCAAAAAAAGAATACCAGAGTACTCTGGTATTCTTTTTATTTATTATACGTCTTTTGTAGGTTCTTTTTCTTCTGCATGAATCTGAGCCCAAAAACGCTTGCCTTCAGGATGGGCATCCATGCCTGTGGCTTCAGCAAATTTCTGAAGAATTTGTCTTTGTTCATGAGTAAGTTTACGAGGTACTTCAACCTTAATCGTAATATACTGATCACCTCTGCCATGACCGTTGACATTTGGAATTCCTTTGCCTTTTAATCTAAAGACTTTGCCATTCTGAGTTCCCTCTGGAATTTTCAGCTTAATCTTAGTATCAATGGTAGGAACCACAATGTTGTCACCCATGGCTGCCTGAGCATAAGTAATCGGTAAATCATAGTAAACATCATCATTATTACGTTTAAAGATGAGATCTTCTCTTACCGTGATGTAAACAAAGAGATCCCCGGTTTGGCCATTGTTAGGTCCAGCGTTGCCTTCGCCTCGCAGTGGTAAAACAGAGCCGTTATCCACTCCTGCCGGTATCTTAATATTAATGGTACGTTCTTTAGTTTCAAGGCCTGACCCATGACAAGTTGCGCAAGGCCGATCAATGACCTTACCTTCACCATGACATTTATCACACTCTTGAACCTGTTGAATAGTGCCGAATGGGGTTTGCTGTCTTACATAAACCTGTCCCGCACCGCCGCATTGGTCACAGGTTCGAACATCCGAACCTTTTTGAGCCCCAGAACCATGACAAACCGAACATTCTTCTTTACGTTTAATTTTAATCTTTTTCTCAATACCAAAAACAGCCTCATTAAATGTTAATGTCAGACTGATTTTCATATCTGAACCACGGTTTGATCGTGTACGAGCTCTCTGGCCGCCGCCAAAGCCACCGCCAAATGAACTGAAAATATCGCTAAAGATATCCTCAAACCCACCACGGCCGCCACCGTTGCTATAAGTATAGCCACCAGGGCCGGTGGCAGGACCTTCATGACCAAATTGATCATAGCCGGCTTTTTTGTCAGCATCGCTTAAAATCTCGTAGGCTTCATTGGCTTCTTTGAACTTTTCTTCAGCAGCATCATCACCCGGATTTTTATCCGGATGGTATTGCATGGCCTTTTTTCGATAGGCTTTTTTTATCTCGTCCGGGCTTGAGTCTTTATTAACACCAAGCACCTCATAATAATCTCTTTTTTCACTCATAAATCTATCTCACCTCTTTTGAATCCTTCTGTAATTAGTCACAACTATAAATTATACCCTTTATAACTTAAGAGTGGAAGTTTTTTTTTATATTTGAAACCCTGTATCTAAAATAAAAAGAGTGGCAGCCTCGGCTGCCACTTGTGTACTTAGCTTACACCAAGGCTTATTCTTTTACTTCTTCATATTCTGCATCCACAACATCTTCTTCGCCTTCAGCAGCAGCTTCCTGCTCGTCAGGTGTTTTCTGTGCAGCTGCTTCTTCATACATTTTTTGAGCCAATGGGTAGAATGCTTCGTTTAATTCTTCAGTTGCTTTGGTAATGGCTTCAACATCATCGCCTTCGCTGGCAGTTCTTAACTTGGCGATGGCTTCTTCAACTTTGACTTTTTCATCAGCCGATACCTTGTCTCCCATATCATTTAAGGATTGTTCGGTTGAGTAAATAGTGGAGTCCGCAATATTTTTAGCTTCAATAACAGCTTTTAATTTCTTATCATCTTCAGCGTGTTGTTCAGCTTCTTTGACTGCCTTGTCAATTTCAGCATCACTCATGTTAGTGGTTGATTTAATAACAACATTTTGACTTTTTCCGGTGCCAATATCTTTAGCCGATACATTAACAATACCATTGGCATCAATATCGAAGGTCACTTCGATTTGTGGAATACCACGTCGTGCGGAAGGTATCCCAGTTAACTGGAAACGTCCCAGAGTTTTATTATCCTTGGACATTTCTCGTTCACCCTGTAAAACATGGATATCAACAGAGGTTTGACTATCTGCCGCGGTTGAAAATGTTTGGCTTTTCTTAGTAGGAATGGTTGTATTTCTGTCGATTAATCGAGTAAATACGCCGCCTAAGGTTTCGATTCCCAGTGATAATGGTGTAACATCAAGGAGTAATACATCGTGAACTTCACCGGCCAATACGCCAGCCTGAATAGCTGCACCAATGGCAACACATTCATCCGGGTTAATTCCTTTATAGGCATCTTCACCGGTTAAATTTTTGACGGCTTCCTGAACTGCAGGAGTTCGTGTGGATCCCCCAACAAGAATAACTTTATCCATATCATGTTTGCCGATACCAGCATCCTTCATGGCTTTTTCAACAGGCCCTACCGTGTTTTTTACAAGATCCTTGGTTAACTCGTCAAATTTTGCACGGGTTAAGGATAATTCTAAATGCTGAGGACCTTCGGCTGTAGCCGTAATAAAAGGTAAATTAATATCAGATTTAATAACGCTTGATAATTCAATTTTCGCTTTTTCAGCAGCTTCTTTAAGTCGTTGAAGTGCCATCTTATCTTTGTGAAGATCGATGCCATGTGTTTTTTTAAATTCAATTGCCATCCAATCAATGATCTTCTGGTCAAAGTCATCCCCACCGAGGTGATTGTTACCATTAGTGGACTTAACTTCGAAGACTCCGTCACCTAATTCAAGAACAGAGACATCAAAGGTTCCGCCGCCAAGGTCATAAACCATGATTTTTTGGTTCTGGCCTTTATCTAAGCCATAGGCTAAAGCAGCTGCGGTTGGCTCATTAATAATTCTTAAAACTTCCAAGCCCGCAATACGTCCCGCATCTTTGGTTGCCTGTCTTTGGGCATCACTGAAATAGGCCGGTGTGGTAATAACAGCTTTGGTTACTGGTTCTCCTAAATAAGCTTCAGCATCCGCTTTTAGCTTTTGAAGAATCATTGCTGAAATTTCCTGTGGGGTATATGTTTTGTCATCAATGGTTACTTTACGATCGGTACCCATATCTCTTTTGATTGATGCAATGGTACGATCAGGATTTGTTACAGCCTGACGTTTTGCAACTTGTCCAACTAAACGTTCGCCATCTTTCGTAAAAGCGACAACGGATGGTGTGGTTCGATTGCCTTCCGCATTAGGAATAACAACAGCTTCTCCACCTTCTAATACTGCTACACATGAATTGGTAGTACCTAAATCAATTCCGATAATTTTTTCTTTTCCCATATCTATTTCCTCCTGAAATTTATTTTATTTTATATTTGGTTTATCTTAACCATGGCTGGCCGTATAACCTTGCCTTTAAAACTGTAGCCTTTCTGAAAAACCTCCAGAATTGCCTGATCCTCTTTTTCAGCATCCTCGCCGACAGCAACGCCGTGATGAAAATTGGGATCAAAGGGTATCGTTGAATTAATTTCTTCTAGACCCTCTTCTTTAAGAACATCTTTAAGTTGCTTAAATACCATTTGGACACCGTTGACATAGGTTTGTCCTTCAGCTTCTTCAGCTCCGCTAAATGATGCCTCGGCTCGTTCCAGATTATCCATCACCGGAATTAGTTTAGTTGCCAGGTTTTCCAAAGCAAAGTTGTAAATCTCCGCTTTTTCTTTTGCTGTCCGTTTTTTGAAGTTTTCAAAATCAGCCTGAAGGCGTATTAAGCGATTTAATATCTCTTCATCTTCTTTCACAATCTCCTTTAAAATTTTGTCCGGAGCTTCTTCAGCAATTTTTTCATCAGCTGATGCAGCCGGTTCCTCAGTTTTGGCGGTGTTTTCCTCTAAAGGTTCTTCTTCCAAAACTTCTTTTTTTATAACTTCCGACGTTTTTTTCTTTTCTTTTGTCATATAATCACCTATTTCATTAATAAATTTGAGATATGTAAATTCAACTCATTGCGTATGTAATTCAGTACCGATGACACATTGTCATAGTTCATTCGGGTGGGTCCGATCACTCCAAAAGCTCCCATCATTTCACCTTCCAACTCATAGGTTGAGGTAATAATGCTAAAATCCTTTAAACTTTCATTGTCATTCTCACTCCCTATTTTAATGTGAATTACCCGATTGCCATCATTTGTAACCATCATATCTGAAAGCACTTGCTTTTCTTGAATAATGTTGACTAATTTTTTGATCTTTTCAACATCGCTGAATTCAGGATAATTAAAAAGATTGGTTAGCCCCATGGAATGAATTTCAGATTCCCCTTCCATCAGAGCCCTCTTCAAATGGGGAAGTATCTCATGAATAAGATGGGTTTCCTCACTGGTTAGCTCTTGTATCTGGTCAATGAATTCTGAGCTCATATCCCTTAAAAAACTATTCTTAAGAAAACTATTCAAAACATTGGTGAGCTTTAAAGAAAGCAGTGGGTCTACCTCTTGAGAAAGGCACATTTCAATATTCTTTGCCATACCCTCTTGAGTAACTACTATCATTAGTACCCGATTTTTAATCAATGAAACAATTTGAACATGCTTACAATTAAAATTTGTGAAACGAGGTGCCAATACCACAGCCGTATAATTAGTTAGCTGGGATAAAACCCGTGCGGTATGGTCCATGGTGTTACCCAACTCAGTGGTATAATTTAAAAAGCCACGATGAATGTCCGTCCGGATCATTTTTTCAAGTTTTTTAATTTCCATAATCTCATCAACATAATAGCGATAAGCCTGCTGGGTTGGAATCCGACCAGAAGAAGTATGGGGCTGCATTAAAAAGCCCAAATCCTCCAAGTCTGCCATTTCATTTCGGATGGTCGCCGGACTAATGCCCAGGTTACACCTTTTTGAAAGGGTCCGGGACCCCACCGGTTCAGCGGTGTTAATGTAATCACGGATGATTACCTCTAATATTTTCTTTTTTCGAGCATTGAGTTCCATGTTTCACCTCGTTATTAGCACTCACGATAATCGAGTGCTAACATCTGAATTAAATATACCACCCTACCCCGACTTTGTCAATTGATTTCTATAAGACTCTACTCAAGTTTTAAAGTTTTCTTAAGGTTAGTTTCAACGAGACCACCGGTCTATATAAATGCCATAAAAACCTGATTTCCAAAATCCTGACCCCGATCTGTGAGGCGAATAATCGACCCGTCACGAACCAACATCCCCTTTTTAATTAAAGAATGAACGGCATCTTTATAAATGCTGAAAAAGCTTTGGCCAAAACGTCTTTGGAAAGCCTCATCATCAATGCCTTTCAGCTTCCTAAGACCTAAAAACATCCACTCACTCATCATTTGATCCTTGGTTAAAATACCTTCATTGGCTCCCGGATTTTCACCTTCGTTAATGGCCATTATATACTCAGCTAGATTTCTGGTATTACCATAACGGCTGCCATTGTAAAATCCATGCGCTCCGCATCCAAATCCGCAGTAAGGAATGACCTCCCAATACTTAAGGTTATGCCGGCTTTCATACCCCGGTTGACCATAACTGGAAATCTCATAGTGATCATAGCCCCTGGACTCCAAAAATTCATGAATTTTCCAATGCATTTCACGTTCGGCATCCTCATCAGGCAAACTGATGTCACCCCGGACTTCTCTTTGTGTCATTAGTGTTCCCTCTTCAAGAATCAGGCTATAACAGGACAAATGTGTTGGCGAAAAGTTCATCAGGGCTTTCAGCGTGTCAATGACGTCTTTCAAACTTTGGCCTGGAAGACCGTACATCACATCCACACTGATATTTTCGAAGCCTGCCGCTTTTAAAAGGTTCATACTGTTAATGAAATCCGCTTGCCGGTGAATCCGTCCCAGGCTTTTCAACAGGTCATCCTGCCATGCCTGTAATCCCATACTCACCCGATTAAAACCAGATTCCCGATAAATCCGGGCTTTTTCGGCACTTAAGGTTCCCGGGTTAATCTCAATGGTTTGTTCAACATCCGGGGAAATTGTAAAAACCTTGTGAAGAAGCGCCATGGTTTCACTGATGTATTCAGGAGACACCGCCGAAGGGGTTCCTCCACCAAAGTATATGGTATCTACCCGGGGCATTGTGGATCCTTTATTATTCATGGCAAAAGCCTTTATTTCTTTGTGAAGCGCATCAAAATAGCCTTTGATTTCATTATCCCCGGTAATACTAACCGAAGGGAAATCACAATAGGCACATTTCTTTATACAAAAAGGAATATGACAATAGATTCCAAGATCGTTCATTTTTTCAC
>JAENWK010000017.1 GCA_016650045.1 Eubacteriaceae bacterium
TCATTTCTTTCATTTCTTTCATTTCTTTCATTTCTTTCATTTCTTTCATTTCTTTCATTTCTTTCATTTCTTTCATTTCTTTCATTTCTTTCATTTCTTTCATTTCTTTCATTTCTTTCATTTCTTTCATTTCTTTGCATTCATTTCAGTGATGTACAAGATTTTTTTATTTTTCTTTAAATGAATCAGCACTGCTATTGAAGCAGCTGTTGCAAAAATACCCATCAGTATTCCTATGGCAAAAATTGTCAATTTCAAACTTTTGGTGGGTGTTATACCTTCAATATTTAGCATTACAAAGATTAACACCGTCCATAAAACAATCAAGGCAAAAATAATTGCTGCCTTATCCATTAAATACTTTTTTCCCATTTGACTTTCCATTAATAACACTTCCCTTTAATTATCATTGTCCTTCTTTTTTCAGCTACTCACTATATTAAAGCAAATTTTGTGCCATAAACAAGAAATGATTACATTATTTTTAACAAATCCTTTTTTAAGAGTTTTTATAAACATCTTCTTTCATTTCTCGTTTTTTACAGACTTTTGGCTTCTCAAATCATCTAAAAAAGAGTTTAAATCCGTCTTCTTATTAACTCATAAAACTCCCCGGATTTTTTTCATGCCATATTTTTTGCACCGTCATATTTTTTGGCACTTCTATTTAAGAATAAAACTGCAAATAAAAAACACCCATAAGAATTTTCATCTCATGAGTATTTTTTGAACTATTTATTTTTTTACAATTAATATCTGGTCTCTAAATCCTTTTTATACAACACCCAAACCGACATCCCCATAGGTCGCCATTTCTCGATTCATATACAAAGCACCTTCAATGATATTAAAAGCAATGGCCGCTCCGCTGCCTTCTCCCAATCGCATTCCCATATTCAGGAATGGTGTCGCGCCAATAAACGCAGAACCAAAGGCCGCCCCTTTTTCTGCGGATGCATGAGAACAAATGAGATAACCTTTTACTTCCGGTTTTAATCCAATGGCAATGGCCGCAGCCGCCGTGGAAATAAAACCGTCAATGACAACGGGTATCTTGCTTGCCGCTCCGGCAAGCATGGCACCGGCCATTGCGCCGATCTCAAATCCGCCGACCTTTGCCAAAACATCGATGGCATCCTTTTTATCCGGTTTGTTCACTGCGATGGCATCTCGGATGACTTGTGCTTTATGAACCATTTTTTCTTCAGATAAGTTGGCTCCGGCGCCAGTGAGTTCTCCGGGATCAACGTCACCAAGCACTGCAAAAATAGCAGCGCTGGGAGTTGTATTGGAAATGCCCACTTCGCCGGTACCCAGGATATTATATCCGTTTTTGATGGCTCTTTCTGCAAAATCAATGCCAACCTCAATGGAAAGCTTTGCTTCTTCATAGGTCATGGCCGGACCCTTTCGCATGTTAGAAGTCCCTTTTCGTATTTTTTTCATTAAAATACCTGACTTTGGATCGACATCACTGACCATCCCCACATCGCAAACAAAAACATCGGCTCCAGCTTGTTTGCTCAGTGCGCCAACCCCGCTTTTTCCCGCAACTGTCATATTGGCCATTAATCCGGTTACTTCCTGAGGTGCTGCCGCTACGCCTTCTTCAAAAACACCATGATCTCCAACAAAAACCAGCACTGCTTTTTTACTGACATCCGGATACATTTCCCCGGTAATCCCTGATAATTGTACAGCAATTTCTTCTAATACACCCAGGCTTCCTACGGGTTTTAAAAGAAAATCCACGCGTTCCTTGGAAATCTTCATCATTTCTTCATTTAAAGGTTTAATTTTTTCTAATATTTCGTTTAATAAGCTCATTTTCTCTCCTTGAAATCTAAGTTTTTAAGTAATGCCATTATATCACAATCTTTGTTTTTGGAAATCCATAATTTGTATTATTTTAATGGCAGGGTCACTTCAAACCAAACACCGCTTTCCCTGTTTTCAACGGCCATCTGCCCTCCATGACACTGAATAATTCCCTTAACAATAGCCAAACCCAGGCCAGTGCCTTTTTTGTCTGACTTTGCTTTATAAAAATATCCCCAGATCTGATCGAGTTCATTTTCAGAAATGCGATTTCCATCATTATAAATAGAAACTGCCCAGTTCCCGGATCGCGCTTCACTTTTTACCTCAATGACGCCATTCTCTGGAGTAACATGTTTTATGGCATTATCCAAAAGGTTATAAATCACCTGTTCCATTCGTTTCCGATCCATATTGATCATAAGCTCTGGGTCGCAATTGTTTTCAAAGCGAATGTTTTTTTCGGGGTAGGTGTTTTCAAAACGCTCAACCACTGACCCTAAAACCTCTGCTCCCAGAACTTTTTCTTTCTTAAGTCGATAAGCGCCGGATTCAATTTGAGACAAATCAAGTAAATCGCTGGCAATACCACTGATTTTGTCTGCTTCTTTTTCGATGGTAATAAAATATTCCCGTTCCTCTTCCCTGGTATCCAAAATTTCGTCCTCTAAGGCCTCAGCATAGCTTTTGATAATCGCTAACGGTGTCTGAATTTCGTGAGATACCTGGGCGGTAAAACGCTGTCGCATTTTTTCCAGGGTACGTTCCTTATTTAATTCAATCTGCAGCTGATCGATGGTAGTTTCCAGCTTATCTGAAATATGGTTTAAGGTTTCTCCCAACTGACCAATTTCATCCTGACGGTGTCCTTTATACTTTTGGGTAAAATTCAAGCTTCCCATTTCCTTTGAAATACGGTTTAAATTGATAATGGGCTTTGAAATACCCTTGGCAAAAAAATAAGCAAAAATCAATGAACATCCAAAAATGATAAACAAAAAGACCAGCAAAAAGTTCTGGACAATATGAACAACATCATGAACCGAGTAAAAAGGAATCCGTCCAACGATTTGGGCACCATCTTCAGCTACTTTTTTGTAACTCAGCCATTCCACGGTATGATCATTATTTCCTGAAACCATCATAAAACTTTGACCATCCTGGTGTTCCGCCATCTGGGTTTCAAAGCTGTTTTGCTGTCCCGAACCGTTGCCTTGTCCCTGACCTCGTCCCTGACCCTGACCGCTGCCTCCCATGGTCCCCATCCCTTCAGATGTTGAACCTTCTCCTGAAGTCGTGTTATTGGGAATAATTTGTATGACGGTGCCTTCTTCACCCTTGGTGTTAATAAGGGACTGGAGCTCTGAGGTTAATCCTTCCTGTTTATAAATTTCCAAAATTTCCTCAGTGTTAGCCTTTAAGGCATCCGTTCTGGTCTGGGTGTAATAAATCTCAAAGTAGGTACTTAACGCAAAATAGGTCAACCCACATAAAACAAGGAAAAAAATTCCTAAATAAAGCATGAGTCTGGAAAAAATCGAAGCTTTCATTCTTGAAATTTATACCCAACGCCACGAACCGTTTGGATACATTCCCCCTTTTCTTCCATTTTCTTTCTTAATCGTTTAATGGTAGTATCCACCACCCGCATATCTCCTTCGTAATCAAATCCCCAAATACGATCAAGCATTTGTTCGCGAGACAGAACCATTTTTTGATGATTCACAAAAAAAAGCAAAACCTCATATTCTTTTTGGGTAAGACTGATTTCTTGACTATTAATGGTCATCATCCGATCTCCCGGTTTAAGACTGATTCCATAAACTTTAAGGTCATTCACTGTTGTTGTAACGCCACTGCGCTTTAACAACGCCTTTATGCGTACCATGAGCTCCCTGGGACTAAAAGGTTTGGTCACATAATCATCAGCCCCGACCTCAAACCCCTGGATCTTATCATTTTCTTCTCTGCGTGCTGTCAACATAATCACTGGAACATTATCTATTTCCCGGATTTCTTCCAAAACTTCAAAACCATCCAAGATTGGCATGGTGACATCAAGAATAATGCAATCGGGTTGCTTTTCCGCCCAAAGATCCAGGGCTTCCTCTCCATTGGCTGCCCCGAATGCTTCATAGCCTTCTTTTTTTAAATATTTTAAAATAATTTCTCGTAATTTATCTTCATCTTCTGCTACAAGAATACGAATGCCTTTCATAGGTCATATTACCTCCATCATTAATTATATTAGTTTATCACCGGTTAATGACAATTCTGTGTCAAAATAATGATCGTTTCTTTTTTATAGCGACATTTTATCATACTCGATTAACCTCTGTCGTTTATTTTCTATTTCTGACACAGAAATGACATAGTCCTATCCTATAATACAACTATCAACCGAAACACAAAAATATAAAAAATGGAGGAAATGAAAATGAACAAAAAATTGATTCTCGTAACATCCCTGGCGTTAATGTTAGCAACCGCAGGAAGTGCCATGGCAGCTTCCGGTATTGGTCAAGGTGCAGGTAACGGCATGGGTACGGGACAAGGCACCGGACAACACATGGCTTACCAGGGGATTCTGGATGCTGATGGCGATGGCATTTGTGATGCCACTGGAAATCCTGTTGGAACAGGTATGGGTAATGGCGATGGCAGTGCAAACTGGGTTGATGCCAATGGCGATGGCGTTTGTGATAATGCCGGAACTGGCGGAGCAAATTTTGTCGACGAAAATGGCGACGGCGTTTGTGACATCGGCGGCGGAACCCATCCACAGGATGGCAGCGGCATGCACCATGGCGGACGAATAGTCTAATTGATCCTTTAGTTTGACAAATAAAATCGGCTCTAAATGGAGAGGTTTCAGACTGTAGCGAAATTAGAAAAACAAGTCCTGGGGACAATCGTAATATCAGGTGTACTGCATCATGATGAACAGGCGCTAGCCTGTATGAGCATGCAGCAGACAACGATTGTCCACTGTCCCCAGGACGAGTTTGTCAACAAACAGAAAAACGCCTCCGAAAGGAGACGTTTTTCTGTTTGTTTAGGATTTAGAACATTGGTACAACGGCACCCTGGTAGGTTTGTTCAATGTAAGTTTTAACCTTGTCGCTTTTGAGTGCTTTCATGAGGGCAAGTGTTTTAGGACTGTTTTCATCTCCCGCACGAACTGCAATGATATTGGCATAGGTCTTGGCAGCTAAAGAATCTTTTTCTTCCTTGGCAATGGCATCTTTGTCTACATTCAGGCCTGCCTGAAGAGCAAAATTACCATTGATCACAGCCAAATCCACATCGGGAAGTGAACGTGCCAGCTGAGCGGCTTCCAGTTCTTTTATGGAAATATTTTTCGGGTTTTCAATAATGTCCTTTGGTGTTGCGGCTAACCCTGCATTAGGATCGAGCTTGATTAAACCAAGGGTTTCCAGTAACAATAATGCACGGGCTTCATTGGTGGTATCATTTGGAATTGCAATGGTTGTACCATCAACAATGGCATCTAAGGTTTTGATTTTCCCTGGGTATACACCCAATGGTTCATAATGAATGGCTCCCGCACTGACAAGTTTTGTGCCATTTTTTACATTAAAGTCTTCTAAATAAGGAAGATGTTGGAAAAAATTCGCATCCAACTCTTTGCTTCCAAGGGTCAGGTTTGGCTGAACATAATCTGTGAATTCCTTAATCTCAAGGGTATATCCCTCTTCCTTCAGAACCTCCCCGGCTACTTTTAGAATCTCGGCGTGAGGTGTAGGACTTGCCCCTACAACAATGGTCTTGTCGTCAGTTCCCTTAGCGGCACACCCTGTAAACAGGCTTAGGCCAATGACCCCAACCAATAATACTGATAATAACTTTTTCATTTTTTCTCCTTTTCTTTTGGATAGCTTCTTTGCTATTCCATATAATTCCTAGTAATATAATATGTAATATAGCACGGTGACTATTCGCTATCAATTCAAAAATGAATTTTTTAATCATAATCGCCAGTTTACCTTTTTGATTTTTACCCAAACTATTTTCTGCGATCCTGCTTTTGTGCAATTTTCATTCCAGCTTCCTGGAAAATCTGAACCACTAAAACCAAAAGTATGACCGTGACAACCATCACCCCGGTTTCATAGCGATAGTAACCAAAGCGGATGGCAATATCACCAAGTCCGCCGCCGCCGACAATTCCTGCCATAGCCGAGTATCCTAAAATCGTGGTGGTTGCAATGGCAGCTCCAATAATCAGCGACGGCTTCGCTTCGGGAATCATGACCTTGGTCACGATCTGGATCGGGCTTGCCCCCATCGAAAGTGATGCTTCAATAATCCCCTGATCCACTTCTTTAATGGAAGATTCAACCAATCGTGCAACAAAAGGTGCCGCCGCAATAACCAATGGCACTATGGTTGCCGTTGATCCAATACTCGTTCCAGTAATCAATCGTGTCAGTGGAATGACTGCAATCAGGAGAATCAAAAACGGAATAGACCGTGTAATATTCACAATAATATTAAGAACCTTGTTAGACAGCTTCATCGGGACAATTCCCTCTGAATCGCTGGTCACCAATAGGACCCCCATTGGCAGCCCAATAACATAGGCGAGAAAAGTTGATGCAATCGTCATATATAGGGTTTCAAATGTTCCCTGGATAATCAGAGTCGTCATTGCGCTATCCCACATTACTTCCCACCTCCTCTACGGTAATTTGGTGTGACCTAAGATAATTAATAGCCCGGGACGCGCTTAATTCATCTTCCGGCAGCTGAATCACCATTTGCCCATAGGTAAAGCCTTCAATGTTTTTCATATCTGCATAAATAATATTAACCATGGCTTTTGTTTCCAAAATCATTTTTGCTATCACCGAATCGCTGGAAGACTTTTCATCAAACACAATTCGATATAAGTTTTTTCCCATGGCAACCGGACTGAGTTCCCTTTCAGAGTAAATCATCTTCTTTGCAATCTCGGTTTTAGGGTTTCTGAAAATATCCTCGACCCTTCCATATTCAGCAATCTTACTTTCGTCTATGATTGCCACATGGCTGCAGATTTCTTCCACCACACTCATTTCATGGGTGATGATCACAATGGTAATGCCCAATTTCCGGTTGATCTCTTTTAATAAATTGAGAATTGACCGGGTGGTTGATGGATCCAGTGCCGAAGTCGCCTCATCACACAATAAAATCTTGGGATTATTGGCAAGGGCTCTCGCAATGGCGATGCGTTGCATTTGGCCTCCCGACAACTGGGTCGGATATGCCTTTGCCTTATCCGGCAGACTCACTAACTCCAAAAGCTCCGAGGTTCTTTTTTTTGCGGTTTCTTTATCTACCCCGGCAATTTCCAGGGGAAACAGAATGTTCTTTTCCGCAGTGCGTTGCATCAGTAAATTAAATTGTTGGAAAATCATTCCCACCGAATAGCGTGTGATTCTCAGTTCCTTTTCAGTCAACGTTGAAATATCCTGTCCATCAATGAAAATATGACCGGAAGACGGCTTTTCCAGAAGATTGATACAGCGAACCAGGGTACTTTTCCCGGCCCCGCTCATACCAATAATTCCATAAATGTCTCCCTGGTTTACACTTAGATTAATGCCATCCAGGGCTTTAACCTCACCACTTTTGGGATGAAAGGTTTTTACCAGGTCTTTTATTTCAATGATGGGTTGTTGTGACCTATTATTATCGATGTTTGTCACCCTCCTCATAAAAATTCAATTAAAAAACAGTAGGTGCTGTGACAGCCCATTGTATGATTATATTCTTGATATTGTTTTATTGTCAAGCTTATTAAACCAGATCTACTTTGGAATATCAATGATTTCGGCACCAAAGGGGAATAAAGCGAGTTTTGCAAACTTAAACCACTGTAGACCAAATGAAATTCCGATAATAGCAATACAATATAGAACTCCTAAAATCGCCACTCCGGCGGCCAGTCCCCCATCCGAAGATAAATATCTACAAAATATTTAATATGACAGATCCTGTTCCCCAACGTTTTCATTAATAATCTACTATTTATCTTTATCCCATGCTTAAAATTAAGCATGGTGGCCATTTCTGGTTTCAACTCTTTACGCGTTTCTTTCCTTATGCAAAAAAAAGAAAAAAACCACAACAATGTGCGGTTATTATACTTAAAATGGTGACCCATGGGCGGCTCGAACGCCCGACACCCTGATTAAAAGTCAGATGCTCTACCAACTGAGCTAATGGGTCGAATAAATTATTAAGTTGTCATGTGTCTTCAAAAGATTATGTAATACTCAAGTTTGCCTGACTTCGATTAATTGAAATTGGCAGGGGTAGCAGGACTCGAACCTACGCATGCAAGAATCAAAATCTTGTGCCTTACCGACTTGGCCATACCCCTAAGACAAATCATAGTATAAAATGGGGTGGATAATGGGACTCGAACCCACAACATCCAGAATCACAATCTGGCGCTCTAACCGATTGAACTATACCCACCACAATGCAAACCATAGGTTGAAATGGTGCGCCTGAGAGGATTCGAACCTCTGGCACACGGCTTAGAAAGCCGTTGCTCTATCCAACTGAGCTACAGGCGCTCAATGTTCTTTACAAAAAAAAATGGAGCGGGTGAAGGGAATCGGACCCTCGCGACAAGCTTGGAAGGCTAGGGCTCTACCACTGAGCTACACCCGCATTGCCTCACTTAGAGACAAGTGTTAGTATACTTGAAATGACAATTATTGTCAAGGTGTTTTTTTTATTTAGTCTTTCTTCATATGTTTTTTACTTTGCTTTATCCCTATATTCTTTACTTTATCCTTGCATTTTTAACTTTGCTCAACTTCTTCAGCTTATATTAATAGAAAACAGAAATAGTAAACGCCGATTACATCGTTTTAATCCCAATCCCTTTCTTAAATATGTATGCTGCAATTAAAAATGAACTGATGACCAAAGCTGTTGTTATAAAAATATGGATGTAGATGTTGCCTTCACAAACACCGATATAAGCATATCTGGTAATATTTACCAGCGGATAGATTGGGTTGATGTATTTAATACTGGATAATAAACCGGGGAGCTTGGAGACC
Source organism: Eubacteriaceae bacterium (assembly GCA_016650045.1). Classification (GTDB taxonomy): domain Bacteria; phylum Bacillota; class Clostridia; order Eubacteriales; family Eubacteriaceae; genus Acetobacterium. Next base: position 8,904 of record JAENWK010000017.1, read on the forward strand.
TCGAAAAACACACCGCCTAAATAGGTAAGCGGCGTGATGATAATTGCCAGTACAAAATTCATTTTCTCAAAATTATCTAATACAAGGCCGGCGATTAAACCAATTGATGCAAAAACAAAAGATGTTGCAGTCAATCCCAGAAGGAAAAATAACGGATATTCAATTTCATAACCAACAAAGAACATAGTTGCGGCATAGGTCAGCAACCCGACCAAAACGCCTCGGAACATTCCTCCAAAAATAAATGCAAGAATTTTTTCAATATTGGATATGGGATAGCTATTCAAATCCTGAATTGTATTCTGAAATTTTTGAGAGATGATTGAAAACGCGGGATTTTGGAAAGAGGCGAAAATGGCTCCCATTGTCGCTAAACCCGGCACCAGAAAGTGAAGATAGTTTACCCCATCAATGCCAACCTGCCTTGTTTGCAGCATACCACCAAAAATAGCTAAATACAGCATGTTTGAAATAAGAGGAGCAAGAACCGTCTGGACTGGAACCTTCATAAACCGGTGAATTTCTCTGGTTAAGAGCGTTATAAAACCGATTCTGTTATAAAATATTAAACTTTTATTCATACGCATCTCCTAATGATTAATAATATTTAAATAAATATCTTCAAGTTTTGGTTTTTCGACAACAAGATTGGTAAACTCCATGTTTTTCTGTGATAGCTTTTGCAAGACTTTTGACAAATCTTTTTTTAACACCTTAAGTTTCAGATTTGTTTTTTCCTCTATCTTTGGTTGATATTCTTGCAAAAACTCAAAATCAGCAAGTTTCAGTTCATAATCGAATTGAACTTCAATAATCACTTCTTTGGAAAAAGTCTCCATCAGTTCTTTCTTTGGCTCATCGGCAATGATCCTGCCCCCATCGATAATAACAATTCTATTGCACAGTTTTTCAGCCTCTTCAATATAATGGGTGGTGAGTATGATTGTCGTTCCCGATTGATGCAGCTTAATTAAAAATTCATACAAAGTATGCCGCATTTCAATATCGACGCCAGCAGTAGGCTCATCCAGAATGAGGATTTTCGGTTTATGAACAAGGGCTTTGGCTATTAAAAATCGTCTTCGCATACCCCCGGAAAGATCTCGTAACCTGGCGCTCCTTTTTTCAGTTAAATACAGCGCTTCCAGAAGTTCATCAATATATTCCTTATTATTCTTTATCCCGAAGTAACCGGATTGTTTTTTTAGAGCTTCATCAATGGTAAATACAAAATCATAGCCGGTATCCTGTGGTACAATACCAATGATTTTTTTTGTTTCAAGCTCATTTTTATCAAGGTTATACCCTCCGATTTTTACAACCCCCTCTGTCTTTTTCACATTACCTGCCAGCACGTTAATTAAAGTGCTTTTCCCGGCACCATTTTGTCCCAGCAGGGCTGTAAATTCTCCTTCCCTAATATCTAAATTTATATTTTTCAAGGCCTCTTTATTGCCTCGCTGATAGGTCTTTGATACATTAATAATACTCAGCATACGTTGCCTCCTTTTCTAATATTCCATTCAATCCTATTTCGCATTTCTGTTTCATTGTTCTAAAATAGTCCCCAACTTTTAGTTAAAAGTTCCGGACTATTTTAAAGATATTTTTACTTTTTATATCATGACTGTTTTTGGTCCCAAACCGGGAATATTTCCCCATTAATATCACCATCTTCATAGGTGGTAATCAGTCCGTAACTTTCTGGATCGCCCCTGCGAGGCGCGCCAATGGACCCAGGATTCATAATCAAAATCTGTCCATCATCCTGAATAAAAGCCTCATGAGTGTGCCCGAAAATAATCACTTCAGCATTTTTTTCTCGAGCCGCATGATAGAGTTGATCTAAATTGTTTTTGACACCATATTGATGTCCATGGGTGGCAAAAAATTTAAACCCGCCAATGGTAGTAAATAAATATGGACTTCCCTCTTCTGTAAACTGATCCATGTTACCTTTAAGAATATGAATGGGAATATTTGTCAAAGTACGCAGATATAACGCATCTTCAACATCGTCCCCAAGATGAATGATCACATCCACAGCTCCCATTTGATCTAACGCCTTTTTTAAAGTAATTAAATTTCCATGGCTGTCACTAAACACTCCAACTTTCATAATTTTCCCCTTTATCCTCTTTAGTCTAAAAGCACGGTTTTGGCCTTTGCCACTGCGGCGGCACGATGGCTTAATTTGTTTTTCTCATCTTTAGTCATTTCGGCATAGGATCGTCCAGTTGACCGGTGAATGAATAACGGATCATAACCAAACCCACTTTTGCCGCAATAATCAAAGGCGATGGTTCCTGGAACCTCACCTCGAAAGGTCAGCTCCCGGCCGTCAGGAAAAATAATGGCAATGGCAGAAATAAAGGCAGCGCCGCGTTTTTCCTTTGGCACCTCTTTCATGACTTCCAATAGTTTTTGATTATTGGCATCATAATCCACATTTTCTCCTGCATAACGGGCTGAATAAATACCCGGTGCTCCTTCTAGAAAATCCACAGATAACCCTGAATCATCCCCCATAATAATAACGTCTTTTCCCTGAACATATGGCTTTAATGCCCGAACTTTAATAAGGGCATTCTCCTCATAGGTTTGTCCATCCTCAATAATATCAATATCAATGCCAAAATCTTTCATGGTCACAACGTCAAAAACGTTATCCAATAAGGCTTTTATTTCTTTGGCTTTATCCTGGTTTCCTGTAGCAAGTAAGATTGTTTTCATAGGTACTCCCAACTTATAGTGACAAAGTTTTCTTTTGAAAGGCGATGAGATTCTTAATGCCTTCTTCCCCAAGAATCAAAAGCTTTTGGAGCTCTTCTTTTTTAAAGGGACGTTCTTCTCCCGTGCCTTGGATTTCAATGATTTCACCGTCTTCGGTCATGACCATATTCATATCAACATCGGCGTTTGAATCTTCTTCATAGCACAGGTCAATAATTAATTCACCCTGATGAATTCCCACACTGGTAGCGGCCACAAAATTGGTAATGGGCAACTCTTTAATCACACCCTGGGCAACCAAACCTGACAAAGCGTCATGAAGTGCTATAAAGGCCCCTGTAATGGCAGCGGTTCGGGTTCCTCCATCGGCCTGGATCACGTCACAATCAATCCATAGGGTCCGTTCACCGAGTTTTTTTAAATCAATGATGGATCGCAGGCTTCGACCGATTAAGCGCTGGATTTCCATGGTCCGTCCATCAATTTTGCCACGATTTCTGTCCCGGCTTTTTCTGGTATTGGTGGATCCTGGAAGCATTTCATATTCAGCGGTAATCCATCCCTGTTTTTGTCCCTTTAAAAAATGGGGTACCTTTTCTTCAACCATGACCGTACAGATAACCTTGGTGTCTCCCACTTCAATGAGCACTGAGCCCTGGGCATGTTTAATAAAATTCCGGGTAACGGTAATGGGGCGAAGCTCATCTTTTTTTCGTCCATCAATGCGTTCATAGTCAATCTTTATTTCCGGTAAGTTTTGCATATATATTTCCTTTTCTTGTTCATTCGATTTGGAACAGCCCCTCCGGAGCTATCCCAGGTGTTTTGCAACCACAGCACGAATAATTTCGTTGGCTACCTGTGGGTTTGCCTGGCCTTTGGTGGCTTTCATGACCTGTCCGGTAAGGAATCCATAGGCCTTGTCACTTCCTGAGCCAATGTCTTCAACGGATTTCGGATTGGCTGCCACAATTTTTTCAATAATGGCTTCCAATTCAACCGTGTCGCTCATTTGAGCAAGACCTTGTTCTTTGACAATATCGCCAGGATTTTTCCCGGTATCAAACATTACTTTTAATACCTCTTTACCGCTGGTTCCGCTAATGGTATTATTTTTAACTAATTTCAACAATTCCACCAACTGGACGGGAGTAATTGAAATGTTTTCCATGGCTAATTCTTTTTCTTTTAATAATGGTGGAATCTCAACCATTAACCAGTTTGATATTTGTTTTGGTTCATTATATACGGCAACCGCATCTTCAAAAAAGGTGGCCAGAATACCAGTGGCTGTTAATACCCCGGCATCGTATTCCGGAAGTTTATATTCCTTGATATAACGGCGTTTTTTCGCCTCTGGAAGTTCTGGAAGGTTCGCCTTTATTTTTGCAATATAGTCTTCCTCAATAATAATGGGTACCAGGTCTGGTTCTGGAAAGTAACGATAATCATGGGCTTCTTCTTTACTTCGAAGTGCCGAGGAAGTTCCTTTGGTATCATCCCATTTCCGGGTTTCCTGGATAATCCGATGGCCCTTTTTAAGCTCCAAAATCTGTCGCTTGCTTTCGTAATGAACCGCACGGACTAAAGCCCGAAAGGAGTTCAGGTTTTTCATTTCGGTACGTGTACCTAACACTAAGGATCCCTTTTCTCTCATAGAAAGATTCACATCAAACCGCATGGATCCTTCCTGCATTTTACAGTCGGAAACCCCGGTATATTCTAAAATATTTCGGACTTTTTCCGCAAATATTTTGGCTTCTTCGGCACTGCGCATATCCGGCTCTGTAACAATCTCCACCAATGGCACTCCGCAGCGATTCACATCCACCAAGGTGCCTTCGGAAGATTCATGGAGAAGCTTTCCGGCATCCTCTTCAATATGAATTCGGGTGATTCCAATTTCTTTGGTAACCCCATCCACGTCAATTTCCACCACACCTCCAGTGCAAATAGGAAGGTCAAACTGGGAGGTTTGATAGGCCTTGGGTAAATCAGGATAAAAATAATTTTTTCGATCCATTTTACTGTAATGGGCAATTTCGCAGTTCAGGGCCAACCCTGTTCTGGTGGCGTATTCCACGACTTTTTCATTTAAAACAGGAAGAACCCCAGGCATTCCCAAACAAACAGGACAGGTATGGGTGTTTTCTTCTGCACCAAACTCTGTGGGGCAGGCGCAGAATATTTTTGTTTGTGTTCCAAGCTCAACATGGATTTCCATGCCAATGACAATTTCATATTCCATAGTTTAGACCTCCCTTCCCAATGGTGCTTTTAGATTTTTATAATTGGTTTCATTTTCAAACGCCCAGGCAGCTTTTAAAATGGTTTTTTCACTTAAAACAGGACCCAGGAGCTGCATACCAATGGGCATGCCAACCTGATCCAAGCCGCAGGGAATGGAAATCCCGGGGATTCCGGCAATGTTCACAGGAACCGTGTAAATATCAGTCAGGTACATTTCCAACGGGTTATTGGTTTTTTCCCCAATACCAAAAGCAGTTGTTGGTGACGTCGGGGTCAATAGTACATCGCATCCCTTAAACACCTGGTCAAAATCATCTTTAATAAGGGTTCGTACCTGCATCGCTTTTTTATAGTAAGCATCATAATAGCCCGAACTGAGGGCATGGGTTCCCAACATGATCCGGCGTTTGACTTCTTCGCCAAAGCCCTGACTTCGGGTTTTCCGGTAAAGATCGACTAAACCATCATATTCCTCGGCTCGGAAACCATAGCGGATCCCATCGTAACGGGCCAGGTTTGAGCTGGCTTCTGCCGATGAAATCAGGTAATAGGCAGATAGGGCATAGTCCAGGTATTGGAAGGATACATCCACAATTTCTGCACCCATGGCTTTATAAACAGCAATGGCATCTTCAAGACTTTTTCGAACCTCAGGCTGAAGTCCTTCTCCAAAAAAGGCTTGGGCAACGCCAATTTTCAGTCCCTTGACCCCTTGTTTGAGATTTTTGGTATAATCCTTTTTTTCAATGTTTAATGAGGTTGAATCTTTTTCATCGTGACCCACAATGGCATTTAAAACCAGCGCGCAATCTTCCACATCTTTGGTAAATGGTCCGATTTGATCCAATGAGGATGCAAAGGCCACTAAACCATAGCGGGAAACTAAACCATAGGTAGGCTTCATGCCCACTACACCGCAAAAGGATGCGGGTTGACGAATGGATCCACCGGTATCTGACCCAAGCGTGAAAAAGGCGGTATCCGAGGCAACAGCAACCGCTGAACCCCCACTGGAGCCGCCGGGAACCTTATTTAAATCCCAGGGGTTTTTAGTGACTTTATAGGCAGAGTTTTCCGTAGACGATCCCATGGCAAACTCATCCATATTGGTTTTTCCCAAAAGAATCCCACCTTCTTCAATGAGGAGATTATAAACATGGGCATTGTAAGGGGGATTAAAATTGTATAACATTTTTGAAGCACAGGTGGTTAAAATCCCCTGGGTACAAAGGTTATCTTTGAGGCCATAGGGAATCCCTTCCAATGGGCTGATTTTTTTTCTGGCTTTAAGCTTTTCATCCACAATCCTTGCCAAATTTAAGGCTTCCTCTGATTGAAGTCTTAAATAGGCATCAGTTGAACCTTCTACGCCATCAATACGGTTGATGACTGACTGAGTGACTTCGGTGACGGTAACCTCTTTTTTCTTTAGGAGGTCATTAATTTCGTGTATTGTTTTCTGATTTAATTCCATTTTTGCCTCCTATTCCATAACCCGGGGCACTTTAAAGCACCCGGCTTCGCTATCTGGTGCATTGGCCAATGCCTGTTCATTGGTTAAACATGGTTTGACCACGTCCTCCCGGAAAACATTTTTCAACTGCAAAACGTGTTCGGTGGCTTTAACCTCTTTGGTATCCAGCTCACTAAGGGTTTGGGCATAATCAAGTACCGCTCCCAGTTGATCAGCCAACGCGGTTACTTCATCGTCTGAAAATTCTAAACGGGCAAGATTTGCCACGTAGGTAACATCTTCTCGTGTTAAACTCATAGTGTTTCCTTTCTCTCTTACATTCAGTTCTTTAAATTTCCCCTTATTATAAATCAAACTTACCCTGGGTGACAAGGGCTAAAAACTGGCTTTCATCAATAATTGTAATTCCCAACTCCTGGGCTTTGGTTTGTTTGGATCCTGATTTTTCCCCAGCCAATAAAAAATCGGTTTTTTTACTCACACTGGAGGATACTTTTCCGCCATTGGCTTCGATGAGAGTCTGCGCTTCTCGTCGCTCGAGAGTCGGCAGAGTTCCAGTCAAAACAAAAGTTTTTCCTTTAAGATTTTGAGACAGGGTTTTACTATCCTGGATCATATTCAGACCACAGTCTTTAAGACCATTAATAATTGCGAGATTTTTAGGTGTTTTAAAAAAATCAACAATTTCAATGGCCATTTTTACGCCAATATCAAAAATTTCGTTTAGTTCCTCTTCCTCCGCATGGCTTAGAGCATCCATGGATTTAAAATGCTCGGCCAATACTTTGGCACCTCTGGCTCCCACCAGGGGAATCCCCAAACCATAAATAATTCGGGATAATTCTCTATTTTTCGAATCTTCAATAGCCGCCAAAAGCTTTTCCACAGATTTTTCGCCCAGTTTTTCCAATGATACCAGCACCTCTTTTTTTGCAAAAAGATGATAGATATCCACCGGATTCGTCACCAGATTTTGATTGATGACCAAACGCAGCACACCAGGACCCAATCCTTCAATATTCATGGCGTCCCGTGATGTAAAGTGAATCAGCTTTCGAAATACCTGGGCAGGACAGGCCATATTGACACATTTAGTCACCGCCTCGCCTTCAATGCGAAAGGTGGGCTGTCCACAAACCGGACAGGTTTTGGGCATTTCAAAAGCCACTTCACTGCCGGTGCGTTTTTCAACGACCACATGATCAACTTCAGGAATAACGTCTCCCGCCTTTTGAATAATCACGTGATCGCCAATGCGAATGTCTTTATCCCGTATATTATCTTCATTATGAAGGGTTGCACGAGCGATCACAGACCCTGCCAGGGTTACCGGTCCAAGCTCCGCCACCGGTGTTAATGCCCCGGTTCTGCCTACCTGAACCGTAATCGCATTTAACGTGGTTTCCGCCTGATCCGGTGAAAATTTATAGGCAATGGCCCAACGGGGACTTTTGGTGGTATTCCCTAATATTTCCCGCTGTTCCAAATTATTCACCTTAATCACCAGGCCATCAATTTCAAAAGCCATGTTTTTGCGTTCAACTTCCATTAAGGCTGTGTATTTAATAATATCTTCAATATCATTTATTTCTTTGACCTGACTGGTTTTAAATCCCTGTTCTTTTAAATAAGCCAGTGCCCGGGTATGGGTTTTCAGTCCAAATTGATCCGGAGTTTCCAGGTTAAAGATAAAAATATCCAGAGGACGTGATGCCGCCAGTTTTGGATCAAGCTGCCGAATGGATCCTGCCGCGGCATTTCTTGGGTTGGCGAAAATATCATGATCTTCCGCTAACCGGCGATGATTCAAATCTTCAAAATCTTGCTTTCCCATAAAAACTTCACCCCGAACTTCCAGGGTGATCGCCTCTTTTAAGCGAAGCGGAATGGTTCGGATGGTTTTTAGGTTGGTTGTGACGTTTTCTCCAACTTCCCCATCTCCACGGGTAGCCCCCTGGATAAATAAGCCATTCTCATAATTAAGAACAACCGTTAACCCATCAAACTTATATTCCACCACATAGGCGGCATCAGGACAGGTTTGACGCACCCGTCGGTCAAAGTCTCTGAGATCGACGGGATCAAAAGCATTACTCAGGCTGAGCTTTGGTCTGGAATAGATGACCTTTTCAAAACCTTCTGATGGTGTGCCTCCAACCCGTTGGGTGGGAGAATCCGGTGTGATCAGTTCAGGATGCAAAGTTTCCAGCTCAATGAGTTCCTGCATAAGCTTGTCATAATCATAATCTGATGTTTTGGGAGCATCCTCAATATAATAGGCACGATTATGTGATTCAATTTCTTCTCTCAACTGATTAATTCGGGTATTATCCATGTGTTATTTCCTATCTTTTTACAGCTTTTTTATCTAAGCTTTTTCAACAAAGCCCGGATCCATTTTCTTAATTCCTACCCCGGGAAAGGCCACTGAAATCAAATTTTCTTTAACTTCAACCACGGTGCCGACGCCAAATTTCTTATGACGAACCTTATCACTTAATCCAAAGCTGTTTTCGGTTGTTTGCCTGATGGCATGGGAAGAACGCTTGCGAATGGCAACTTTTGATTGAATCACCCGTTCGGAAAAGGTTTTTTTCTTTTTCGATTCCTGGCTGTCAATTTCCGGTTTTCGTTCATAGCGCTGCTTATTTTCAATACAGACCTCTTCCGGAATTTCTTTGAGAAAACGGGAAGGTGACTGAAGCTGTTTCCTGCCATAGAGATTTCGTTCTGCAGCCCAGGAAATATAAAGTCGTTTCATGGCCCGAGTAATGCCTACATAACAGATACGACGTTCTTCTTCAATGTCATCGGGAGAGTCCATGGCTCGACCATGGGGGAATATGCCTTCTTCAAGGCCCGGTAAAAAGACAATGGGAAATTCCAAACCTTTGGCATTGTGCAAAGTCATTAATAAAACTTTTCCCTGATCGCCATCATACTTATCGGTTTCTGATGATAACGCAACAGTTTCAAGGTAGGCACTCAGGCTCAGATCATCACTGTTTTTTTCAAATTCAGTGGCCGAAGAGACGAGTTCCTGGAGATTTTCCAAACGGCTCTCGCCTTTATCCATTTTCCCCAGTTCCAGCATTTCAATATAACCGGATTTCTCGATAACCCCGGTAATAAGAGCACTCAAACTGGCAACTGTCTTCAGCTCAGAAAGCTCAGTCATTAACTCACTAAAAGCCCTCACCTTATTTCTAACACTGGGACTTAGCTCAGGTATTTCTTCCACATGATGGAATGCCTCCATAAGACTAAAACTTTTAAATGCCGCATATTCTCCGATTTTTTCAATAGTGGCTGCGCCAATGCCTCGTTTAGGCACATTGACAATCCGCAAAAATCCCATATTGTCTTTGGGATTGCTTAAAACATTCAGGTAGGCGATGACATCCTTAATTTCAATTCGGGAGTAAAAGCCGGTGCCCCCAATGAGTTGGAAAGGCAGGTCTTCACGCATCAGAGCTTCTTCAAATAAACGGGATTGGGCATTGGTACGATATAAAATAGCAAAGTCCCCATAAATCCCATTGCCTTCAAGAACCGTGTTTTTAATTTCATCCACAATAAAGCGGGCTTCATCATAGCCCTGATTAAAGGAAGAGATCATGATTTTTTCATCTCCAGGATTCTTGGTCCACAAAGCCTTTTCTTTACGTCCGGTATTTTTAGAAATAACGCTGTTGGCTCCGTCTAAAATCACCTGGGTTGAGCGATAGTTCTCTTCTAATTTAATAATTTTTGCGCCATTATAATCCTTCTCGAAATCGAGAATATTATTAATATCCGCACCACGCCAACCATAAATACTCTGGTCATCATCACCGCAAACACAAAGATTATGATATTTTGCGGCCAGCAGATTAACCAACTCATATTGACTGTGATTGGTATCCTGATATTCATCAACCAATATAAACTTAAATTTATTCTGATATTGTTCCAGGATTTCCGGGAAGCCTTTGAATAACACCAGGGTATTATAAATAAGATCATCAAAATCCATGGCATTATTTGCCTTAAGACTTTCCTGATAACGCTTATAGTAAATCCCTACTTTTTCTTTTCTAAACTCTCCGGCATTTTCTTTGATATAGGCTTCTGGGCTCACAAAATTATTTTTTGCCGTTGACACTTCGCTACCCACATATTGGTAGGTATAATATTTATCATTTAATTCCAGTTCTTTCACCAGGGTCTTATATAATCGCTTTTGATCATCCATATCGTAAATAACAAAATTATCGTCGTATCCCAGCCACTGGCTATGAACTCGCATAATTCTTGCACACATGGCATGGAATGTGGACATCCAAATCCGCTTACTATCTTCAATATCCATTTTCGCAATACGATCACGCATTTCACCGGCAGCCTTATTGGTAAAGGTAATGGCTAAAATTTGTGAAGGCCAGGCTTGGCCTGTTTCAATGATATGGGCAATACGATGGATAATGGTTCGTGTTTTTCCAGATCCTGCCCCTGCTAATATCAGCAAAGGTCCGTTAATGGTTTCCGCCGCTTCTCTTTGTCGACTATTTAATTCGTCTAATAAACTCATAAATCCTCCTGTTTGCTTATTTTTTAAAGCTACTCTCCTAATACAGTTTTCATAAAATATAATTTTTCATCATCAATACTTTCTAAAACCTTGTTTCATTGCGTCCGAATCCATTCTCGATTCAGCCCTGCCAATAACCGGTATGAAAAGTCAGTTCTTCATCCACTCAGTGCCATATCGGAAATAAACGCCTCTGGGCCAGTCAAGGCCCGATGTCTTTGAAGTTTGGGTTCATTCACCTATTTTTCAACATCAACATTAAAATTCAAAGTTACTTTGGTTCCCATATTTTCTTCGCTTTCAATGCTTATTTCCCCGTGATGCTCATCCACAATCCACTTGGCAATGGATAAGCCCAGGCCAGTACCGCCTTCGGTTCGGGAACGGGTCTTGTCCACCCGGTAAAACCGTTGAAACACACGGTCAATTTCATTAGTCGGAATGCCAATGCCCTGGTCAATGACTTCCACGGATATACCCTGGGTTATTTTTTTTTCAACAATTCGGATGGTCTGGTTCTCATTGCTGTATTTAATGGCATTATCCAAAAGAATGACCAGCAGCTGGGTGATCTGTTTGTCATCTCCGCTAAACATTAAATCCTCATCCAATGTGTTAATAAAATGAATCCCTTTTTTCCCAGCCAATGGGGCCATTTTTTCAGTCACATTCTTTATCAAATACGTCAAATCAATGGGTTCCCGCAAAACAACCACATCCCCGGAATCCGCTCTGGCCAAAAACATAAGATCCTCAACAATGTGATGCATCCGTTTAACCTCGTCATAGGCGTTATCCATCCAAATCTTTTGGCTATCAACGGTTTCGTCCCCACAGGCTTTGACAACTTCAAGATTGGTTTGAATAACCGCAATTGGAGTCCTAAGCTCATGGGAAGCGTCTGCTAAAAATTCCTGTTGACGCATCACACTTTTTTTAATGGGAATCAGGGAACGGCCCGATAAAAAATAACCACCTAAAAAAGATAGGGAAGCTCCAACCAATACAGTCACACCAATCATTCGAAGAGCATTACTGAGAAGGTTTCGTTCCGGTTCCATATTTTTCATGGCTTGAACAATTTTCAGCTCACCATTTTTATTAACCACCATATAGGTGCAAATTTTATAATCTGTTCCCCCACTCTCATAATTGCTGATGAAATACCGATCACGGTTTTCATTAAAATAATGAGCTGTGATCTCAATAAGTTGATTTTCTTCCACCGGAATTGAGGGTGATTTATCTAACATCGTGTAGTTTTGATTGAAAATAGCATAGGAGATATTGTTTTGAATAAGGCTTCGGGTATATTCAGCATACCCTTGTTTCTCTTTTTCTGTGGGATTTTGGCTATTTTGTTCCCTTTCAAGGTATTCAATATTATTTGCCAACTGGGAACAATAAATTTTTAGATTATTATTTCCATTGGTTTCAATATCTATATTGAGTACCACATAGAGAAAAATTGAAATAAATAAGAGGAGTCCAATCAGGACTCCTGTGTTCATTAATGTAAGACTGATTCTCAGTTTATTAAGGCTTAGCATTCTCCTTCTCCTTTAGAACATAACCTAAACCCCGAATTGTTTTAATGGCTACCATTGATTGATCCAGCTTTTTTCTTAAATAGTGTACGTAAATTTCAACGCTGTTTTCCATGGCCAGACTTTCAATTCCCCAAATTCGATCCAGAATTTGTTCTTTAGAAATGGTCATTCCCGGATTTCTGATAAACATTTCCAGAAGTTGCGCTTCCTTGGCGGTTAGCTTATTTAATTTGCCCTCCACATAAAGTTCGCCGGTATTAATGTTTAAGGATATGTTTGCAAATGGGATCACATTGTCCTGGTATACTTTCCAGGGGCGCCGCCCTAAAGCTCGGATCCTGGCAATTAGTTCCTCGGTATTAAATGGCTTTACCAGATAATCATCCGCACCCATATTCAGTCCATTAACTTTATCCTGGGTATTGTCCATGGCGGTTAAGAGCAAAACAGGCACATTTTTTCCAGCTTTTCTAATGGCACTGAGAATTTCCAACCCGGACATTCCAGGCAACATAATATCAAGAATAATGACATCATAAACATCATTTTCACTTAAAAGTTTTCCCTCTATGCCATCGTTCACCACATCTACTAATATTTTGTTTTTTTCGAATGTTTTTCCCAATGCAGCAGCCAGGGGTTTTTCATCTTCAACTAAAAGAACACGCATCGATTTCCAACTCCTTTTTCCTGCACTGAATTTTTTTGTCTAATTTCCCGGAAAAACCTCTTCTAATAGTTCATCCATGGGAAGAATAGACCCATCATATTTTGGTTCTTCCACAACCCGACGACATTCCAGGAAGATTCTTACCGCACCTTCGTAATTATCTAAAAAATTATCTGACGGCAAAATCCCGCGTTCCATCAAATGATAGATGAAAAGGCCCATATAATATACTTTATCCGGCTCAATGGTTTTCAGGTTAACATATCTGAAAAAGGCCGAAAGCGCATTGTCCCCATCGGCTACGATGTTTCCTGCAATACGAACCCATTCTTCGGATAAGGTTTCTGTTACAGCCTCTTTCCAACCGACCCATAGAATGGCTTTTGCCACAGATTCTTCATTGATATCTAAGGATTCCTGAATGTCAATGGCTCCCTGGTTAAATGCTTCGATGATTTTAGGCGCATAATTGATTTTTCCCAGAGTATAATTCTTTCGCAGGCCTCCACCGGTTTCAATGACCTTACTCAATAGGAGGTCGCTTTTCTGAAGTTCCGTTTGGATCGCATACCACTCATCATAAATACAGTAGGGCAGGTATCCCAGATCCGAAAAAATATGATTGACGATCCGACGAACCTCCAAATATTTTTCCCGTTTTCCCTGAATTTCTTTTTGTCTTTTCAGAAAACTTTCCATTTGATAGTAAAGATTATGCCGTTCAAAAAAACGTTCCATTTGAATAATGGTTTCCGGTTTCTCACTATAGAAAATCAATTCATCAAGATCACGATAATCACCCTCCTGATTCCGTCCATTGTTCATTATCAATTGGAGATATTGTTTATGATCATAGGCCACCCGATTACAGGGATGATAAAGCCCATTGGGGAAGGTTTCAGTATATACAAAGAAAACCTGTTGGCTTCGTTTGAAGTAGATAATGTAACCCTTGGTGGTAAAAAATCCCCAACCTTTGTCACTGGGCTTATTGCCATGCTTAATACTAAACCCTTCGGTGTATAAGCAATTTTTCAATAGATAGGTTACGATTTTTTCGTCATTATCAATCCCCATATTTCGGAGATTTTGTCGGTAATAGGCCCAAAGAAGCTCAATGGTGGTTCCCTTTGGATCAAACAGCGCTTCCAGAGTAAACATTTTTTCACTTTTGAGATTTTTAACAATACATAGGAGTAAACAGTCCAAATGAATAGCTTCAATGAATTCCCCGGGCTTCAGCTTTTGAATATCTTCCAGAACACGATCATTAAAATATTCCAGGCTATCCTTTTTTCTTTTATCCTGAAGCTTTAAGGTTTTCTGGTTAAATCGATCCAGAGCATAGGCGATGGAAAACATAATTTTTTCTGATATAAGGGTGATCACAACACTTTTTTTGTTATTCGAATGATAATATGCATTTTTAAAACTGATTTCATTAATAATTTCAGAAGCCTCGACTTGATAATCAACGATGGTTTCCCGGGGAATGGGAATATAGATAAGTTTTGGACTTTCAATGGTTTCAATGATCAAACCCCTGTGGCTTATAAATACATTGGCCTTCACGAGTTCATCTTCTTCTCCACAATTTATTTCGACTTCTTCCAGATAAATTTCATTTTGAATCATGTAAGCCATGAAATTCCGGTTTGTCCGCAAACCAAGTTTTGTCAAATTAGCTTCAAAGCCATAAAGAAGAATCTTATATACAATCCGAACGATATCTTTTTGTTTGTCGATGCTTCGGTCATCCGCCCCTTTAATAATGGTTTGATTTAAATTTGTTTTCGCTTCATAAAAGTTTGGTTCTACTGAAAAAAGGGCTTCCACCGCCAATAAAATAAGAAGATCGACATCAATTGAAGACATGCCATTCTTCTGGACATCTTTGTTTTTATTCAGGTTCGCCATCATCCACTGATACATCTCATCCACTTTGCCAATGCCATTTTTGATAATCCCATGGCAATCGTTGCAAAGAGATTCATATTTAATATTTAATTTTTCATTCTCTATTTTAAAACTTCGTTCAAAAAAACCGATAGTTTTTTCACATTTTTCACAAGGCTTTTTCATTTTTCTCAATCCTCCCAATAAGTTATGCTAAAAAACGACATTAAAATAGGTTTCGAAAGGTTACTTCTTTACAGTTTCCACCCATTATAATAATTGTCCCCCCCTATAGTTTACCATAAAACTTCACTTTTTTTGCAAAAAAAACAGAAAAGAGCAAACTAATTTAGCTTGCTCTTTAACTTTTTAAGAATGTATATTAAATCATTTCCACAGAATCAATGGTTGCTCCACCAAGACAGAT
The DNA here is from genome assembly GCA_016650045.1 of Eubacteriaceae bacterium. GTDB lineage: Bacteria > Bacillota > Clostridia > Eubacteriales > Eubacteriaceae > Acetobacterium. Next base: position 24,474 of record JAENWK010000017.1, read on the forward strand.
GTTCCCCTGGTAAAGAACAACTTCTTGTCCCGGGGTCACTGCTTTTTGAGGTTCGTCAAACGCCACAAAAAGTCGATTCTCAGTCACATGAACCACAACTCCTTGATCTGATTGACGATACCGGAATTTCGCCATACATTTAAATTCATTGGCAGGAGCTTGACCTTCCACCCAATTCATATCGGTAGCCTCTAAGGATTTTGAATAAAGGGCTGGGTGAGAATCCCCCTGGACAACCACCAGGTCATTTTTTTCTAAATCCTTATGGACAACAAACCAGGGTTCTCCTGTTCCCTGTCCTCCAATACCTAAACCTTTTCGTTGACCAAGCGTGTAATACATGAGTCCCTGATGAGTCCCTTTGACATTTCCCGCCAAATCGATAATATTCCCAGGCTGTGCCGGTAGATATTGACTTAGAAATTGAGTGAAATTTCGCTCTCCAATAAAACAGATGCCGGTAGAATCCTTTTTCCTGGCCGTTGCCAGATTATTCTCAACAGCAATACGGCGAACCTCATTTTTTGAAAGGTGGCCAATGGGGAATATCACATCGGCCAGTTCCTTTTGTCCTAGCTGACAAAGAAAATAGGTTTGATCCTTATTATGATCAAATGCCCGCTTTAAACGGTATCGCTCATTGACAAAATCAATTTGAGCATAGTGCCCTGTTGCCAAATAATCTCCACCAACCACATTCATGGCATAATTTAAAAATCGTTTAAATTTAATTTCCTGATTACACATGACATCGGGGTTCGGGGTTCGGCCTTTCTTATATTCTTCAAGAAAAAATGAAAAAACAGAGTCATAATATTCTTTAGCAAAATTAACGGTATAGTAGGGAATATCAATGGTATCACACACACGCCTGACATCATCATAATCCTCGGTGGCGGTACATAAACCTGATGCGTCTTTTTCTTCCCAATTTTTCATAAAAACGCCAACGACGTCATATCCACGTTCTTTTAAAAGCAGTGCCGCAACCGAGGAATCGACCCCCCCTGACATTCCTACAACGATTTTCATATTTGGTACTCCTCCTCTGCTTTAGGTTTCACTTCTTTAATTAACCAATTCTTCCGCCATTTTTTTAGCTAACGCATTAAGGGCTAAGACATCCTCTTCATTGGGGGTTCCTTTTACTTTAACGATATCACTGATCACATCAACCTTTGCCTCTTCGATAAAAGTGTTGAAATTCTTTTCTGCTCCGCCGCTCCAACTGAAGTCTGTGAAAAAACCCACCTTGTGATTGTCCACTCTGATTTCTGTTAATTTGTATAAAAGGTTTGCCATTTTAGGGAAGATTTTACCGTAGTAAGCAGGCGCCCCCATGAGTAAGCCCTTATATTTCCAGATATCTGAAATAATAAAGGAAATGTCCGTTTTTGAGACATCAAATAGCTTAACCTCTTTGACACCTTCATTCTTTAAGGCGATTGCCAGAGTTTCTGCTGATTTCTGGGTGCACCCGTACATTGAACCATAGGCAATGACAACCCCGGGTACCGTTTCTTTGGAACTCATTTTCACATACATATCCAGGACATATCCTGGGTTCGTTCGCCAGATCAGCCCGTGAGCTGGACAAATGGTTCCAATTTCTAGATCCCCTAATTTTTCGAGAGCTTTGAGTGCTTGTCCGGCAACCTTCCCGACAATACAGGCAAAATAGCGTCGGATTGGGTTTTCAAAGTCAGCTAAATCATTTTCATCGTCGAAAATACTGCCAACAGGTGCTTTAAAACTTCCAAAAATATCCATTGAAAAAAGGATTTTATCCGTAATGTCATAGGTTACCATGGATTCTGGCCAATGCACCATTGGTGTCATAAAGAACTGAAGGGTATGCTTTCCTAGAGAAAGCGTTTCACCGTCCACAATTTCAACAAGGTTTTGATCAATGTTATAGAAATTTTTCATAATGGGGAAGGTTTTTTTATTCCCCACAATTTTCATATCTGGATAATTGGCTAACAATTCCGTAATTCCACTGGAATGATCCGGTTCCATATGGTTTAAAATAAGATAATCGACTTTTTTATCTCCGATAATCGATTTAATCTTTTCTATATATTCATCCGTTTCAATGGATTTAACTGCGTCAATAACTGCAACCTTTTCGTCATTAATAACATAGGCATTATAGGAAACACCTTCTTGATCAATGGGCCACATTGATTCGAAAAGCGTTGTCTGATAATCATTGACTCCAACCCAAAAAACATCATCTTTAATTTTAACTGCATTCATCGTCTTCACCACTTTCTATTGATTTCTCAATCCTAAATATAACCTTTATCACCAAATTATTCAAGAGAAAAAAAGACAAATCAAGTTTATTCACTTGATTCGCCTCATTTTTGGCCTCACTCAATTAATTTACAACGTAAAAAAGAGGTACTCGATGTACCTCTTTTTTAAGAAAATTAAGAAAGGAAATTAAAACGTTTTCACACCATATGTGCATTATAACCGATTACATATGAAAAATCCAGTACTTTTTTACTTTTTTACTTTATTAATCAATAAAAATGCATTAAGTGGTTATTTCTGATTTTTACCCGTATTTCATTAACCCTTAGTAAAAACCTATGTTATAATAGTTTTACTACACTATCTATCTTGTATTGAAGGGAGCTGGTAAAATGATTGAAAAAGATGATCTTACTACAACCGAAAGTTCTGACGCAAGCTCAACCTGGAGCGAAAAAGAAATTAAAGCTGAATTGCGACGAATGTTTTTAGGAGGTGATGATTGGAGTAAAGAAGCCTGTATGGGTTATTTTCTAAAAGCCTGTCAAACTTCAAACCTTGATAAGGAGACCATTCAGGAGCTTGCATTAAACCTTTATCGCCTTTTTGATGAATTCTCCATTAATGCAGCAAAAAATTTATATTACAGTGAATGCCATTCTATTTTATCCGGACGAATTAATCACAAATAAATACTTCAAAATAAAAATGACTGTCTCAAAAATGAGACAGTCATTTTTATTTTCTCTTTATTTAAGGGCCATTATTGACCGTTGATTAACTACATTGCCGAGTATGCTGTGTAAATATCAAAAACGGGTAACATAATTGCCGCTAATATGAAAAGTACTGCCCCGCCCAAAACCATCAAAATCAAAGGTTCTATGGCAGTACTTATTAATTTAATGCTGTCCTTGACTTCATCATCGTAAATCATATTGATTTTATCTAAAACTTCCGGTAAAGACCCCGAGACTTCTCCAATATTAACCAACTGACAAAACAGACTTGGAAAAATCACGCTTTCTTCCATGGCTTGAGCTAACCTTGAGCCACCTGAAATCTTTTTTCCAAGCTTTTTCACTTCTTCTTTGATCACTCGATTTTCAGTTACCCCTTCCAATCGATTCAGGGCTGATAATAGATCTATACCGCTTCTGAGTAACAAGGATAGGGTTTTTGACAGGAGAACCAGACAGCGTTTTCCATTAAAACTGCCAACCCCTGGTAATCTGATTTTGATGTAATCCATGACCATGGCCACTCCAGGGGTTTTGAGTAATATTCCAGCAAGGAATATTGATCCTATTATGAAAAGCAGGATAATCGGCCAACTCTGAATTAATGTTTGGCTTAATCCCAAAAGAATCCGTGTTGGCTCGGGAAGTTCGGCGTCCATGGTTTCAAACATAGCCACAAAGGTAGGCAGAACACTGGTGAGAAGAAAAACAATGACCACTACAGCTACAAATACAAGAATGCAGGGATAAAAAAGAACCTGGAGTATTTGACGCTGATTTTTATCTTCCATTTCATAGTGCTCAGCCATTTCCAAAAGAATTTCTGATAGATTCCCGCTTATTTCACCGGCTTCAACCATAAAAATAAAAAGGGCGGGAAAGGATTTTGGATAAGCCGCCATGGCCTGGGAAAGGCCTTTCCCAGATCGTATCCGTTGACATACTCCTAAAATATCCTCGGAAAAACCGCGATCTTTGGTTTGATCCCTGAGAAGCTCCAAACACCGAGCAATGGGTACTCCGGCACTGAGGACAATATGAAATTGTCTGCAAAACCGGCTGAAATCTTTGATTTTCACCCCTCTGGGTCTAAAATTCAGATTCTTATTTAAATACAGCATCACCCTCTTTTCTTCTGTGATGTCCATGACCAAAAGGTTTTGATCGTGAAGTACAATGGCTGCTTCCCGTTTTGATGTTGCCCGAAGGGTTCCAAGGATGATTTCTCCCAATGAATTCTTCGCTTTATAGGCATATGTTTTATCCATGCTGTCCACTAATGATGCCATTCATTTTCAAATACCAATATTTCCATTCCTTCAGCTAAAGAAGTTTCACCATTTAAAATATGTTGCTTTAAGGATTCTTCAATGGGAATTAGCCCTTCCTCCAAAGCAATTTGACGAATGAGATCATAATTTTTCCCCAGACTGATGGCTTCACGAATATTTCTTGTCATTTTCAGCACTTCCTGAACGGCTATGCGCCCGAGATACCCTGTGCCATGGCACAACGAACAGCCATCAGGGTAATACAGCCTAAGTGCTTCAACCGATGCTCCCAGAAGTATTTTTTCTTCAATAGTTGCAAAGCCTTCTTTTCGACAATTGGGGCAAAGCCTTTTAATGAGCTTTTGAGAAATAACTCCCCGAATTGCAGCAGACAATAAATATAATGGAACTTTCATATCCATTAATCGAGTAAGAGAGGCGATGGCATTATTGGTATGAATGGTGGACAAAACCAAATGTCCGGTAATTGCCGCACGCGTTGCAATGGCTGCGGTTTCTTCATCACGAATTTCCCCTACCATAATGATGTTGGGATCCTGACGTAAAATTGAACGGAGTCCCAAAGCAAAGGTCAGACCTGTTTTTTCATTGACCTGAATCTGATTGATATCCTCCATCTGAAATTCCACTGGATCCTCAATGGTAATAATATTTTGAGTCTCACGATTCATTCCGTTGAGCAAGCTATAAAGGGTTGTGGTTTTTCCGCTGCCGGTGGGGCCAGAGGCCAAAATCATTCCATGCGGGGACTCCATAATTTCCTTTACCAGTGCTTCCTGCTCTTTTGAAAAACCCAAATCGTCAATTTTCATTAAAAATTTGTGCTGATCCAATAATCGCAAAACAATCTTTTCTCCGTTAATGGTCGGTAAAATCGATAGTCGCAAATCAATTTGTCGTCCTTCAACATTGGTGGTGAACGCCCCATCCTGGGGAAGGCGATGCTCTGCAATATCGCACTCACCTAAAATCTTTAATCGCGTGACCAAGCCGCGCCAGGTTTCTTCATCCAGGCGCATCATGGGCTGGAGTATTCCATCAATGCGAAGGCGTATTTGTATTTTTTCGGAATAGGCCTCAATGTGAATATCACTGGCACCTCTGGAAACACCTTCCTCAATAATTTTGTTAACCAGGGCGACTATCGAAGTTTCTTCATTGTTGCTTTTGGTTTGACCAATCTTAAAAATGGCATTTTCTTCGGACACTTGGTTTTGGCTATAATATTTGTGAATAAGTCTCTGAATACACCGCTTCTCAGTCACCAATATTTTGAGTGGCCTTTTAGCAATTTGCTGTAAGCTGCGAAGTGCCTCTTCATCCATTGGATCGGCCATTAAAAGAATCAAACTTCCGCCATCCGATTGGTTGAGTGGGAAGATACAAAATGCCTGGGCTTGTTCTTTTGTAAATAATGAAAGGAACCTTGAATCCATGGGGTCCTTATTGGGATCATAGACTTCAAACCCCCATTCTTTATGAAAAATCAAAAGCAATTTTTCAGAAGCAATGATCCGATCCTGGAGCAATACATCTAAAACCGAAACCCCTGATTTTTGGGCTTTTGGTATTCTGAGTGCAATGTCCTGCCGTGTGATTTCTTCATTCCTTAAAAGGGTTTCCAGAACTAATTTATTTTCTTTCATCACGCCTCCATTTAAGTGAGCTAATTGAATTTTAATTGATCAAATTCGGAATTTCTATAAGCGATAAAGTAAAATAAGTCATTGAAATTTAATAATTTAATTGTAATTCAACTTCCCTCATTCGTCAATCAAAACGCAATAAAAGAAACTCACATTCCGTTTAATAGTGTCATAACTTAATTTATGATACTGATGAAAGGCGGACGCAATAATGGCAAAGGAAACGATTGATAGCAAAAATTGAATGGCTCGAATAGGAAATAGCGGAAATAGATGATGGCAAAGTTTGGATAAACATAATTAACATTGGTCATCGACATTAAATATATATACTCATGTTTTAGGGGGCAAAATAAAACATCAAAAAATAAAAAAATCCTGAGACCGTTGGTATTAGTCGGTCTCAAGGATTGTGAATAATTACATATCAAATTTTTTATGGATGTGGACCATGGCTTCTTTTCCACGTTCTTTATCAATCAGGCAGGAAATCTTAATTTCCGAGGTACTGATGGTTTGGATGTTAATCCCAAGTTCAAAGAGGGCCTCAAAGAATTTAGAGGCAATCTCAGCATTGGCGACAATGCCTGTGCCAATCACTGAAAGTTTTGCCACTCCCTGGTCA
>JAENWK010000095.1 GCA_016650045.1 Eubacteriaceae bacterium
CTCTTTCCTGTGATATTGATGGAGTAAACATAGAAATTATCGGAGAATTGCCGGTGAACGTATTATCAGATGAAATTTTGGGAAAGGTGTAGAAGCCATGAACAACGAAACTCAAATTGTGGATGCACTGAGAAAAAGGGGAAACAAAGTAACACCCCAACGTCTTGTTACCATAGAGGTTCTTCTGACCCTGGGACAACAACATTTTAGTGTTGAGGATTTGTTCAAGGGAGTAAAACTGCGCAACCCCGAAGTAGGAATGTCGACCATTTATCGAACGGTGCAAATTTTAGAAGAAATGCGACTCATTACCAAACGTAATTTTGATGATGGTTTTGCCAGGTACGAATTGTGCGAGTTGGATGAAAAACACTGGCATCATCATTTAATTTGTTTAAAATGTGGAAAGGTCATCGAAATGCAAGACGAATACCTTGAAGCGTTAGAAAAAGAAATAGAAGAAAAAAAAGGATTTATTATAATAAATCATGAACTTAAAGTATACGGATACTGTTCTGATTGTTATAAAATTATGGAAGGAGAAAAATTTGACTGAAAACAACAATTTAATAGTAGGAACTCCACAACGACTTGAAAATCGTTCGAGACCCAAAAAAAAGCCACAACCTCAAAGAAACAAAGATAAGCTGAGGTTAATACCACTGGGGGGCTTAGGAGAAATCGGAAAGAATATCAACGTTTTTGAATATAAAGACGACATTATTATTCTTGACTGTGGCCTGAAATTCCCGGATGATGAAATGTTTGGGATTGATATTGTATTGCCGGACTTCAACTATATCTTAGAAAATAAAGATAAGGTAAAGGGGATCGTCATTACTCATGGTCACGAGGATCATATCGGGGGATTGGTTTATCTCTTGAAAAAGATAAACGTTCCAGTTTATGCAACAAAATTCACCATGGGACTCATTGATCGAAAGCTCAAAGAACATGGTCTATTAACCAAAACAGAAAGAATCATTGTAAAGCCAAAAGAACGTGTTGATATTGGAGAATTTAATGTGGAGTTTATCCGTGTTAACCATAGTATTGCCGATGCGGTAGGCTTTTGTATTAAATGTGCGGCAGCAACTGTTGTACACACCGGCGATTTTAAAATTGACTATAATCCCATTGGTGGTGAAATAATCGACTTGCAGCGATTCGCCAAAATAGGAACCCAGGGAGTGGACCTGCTCATGTCTGATAGTACAAACGTCGAGGGTCCAGGGTTCACAGCATCAGAAAGCACTGTGGGACCATCTATTTTTAATCTCTTTCGAGGGGCTAAAGGAAGAATCATTGTCACCACCTTTGCATCTAATGTTCACAGGCTCCAGCAAGTGATTGACGCCGCAGTCGAATATAACCGTAAGGTTATTATTTGTGGCCGTAGTATGGAAAATGTCAGTGAAGTGGCAATGGATCTTGGATATATGAATGTTCCAGCCAATTTATTAGTCAAATTAAAAGACATTAAAAATTACCGAGATAAAGAATTAGTGATCATAACCACAGGCAGCCAGGGAGAACCTATGGCAGCGCTGGGACGTATGGCATTAGGTGAACACCGCCATCTGACCATTAAAAAAGAAGACCTTGTCATTATTTCAGCATCAGCCGTTCCGGGAAATGAAAAAACGGTATCTGAAGTCATTAATAAGTTAGTGGCTCTTGGATCTGAAGTGGTTTATGGGCGCTATGCGGAAATTCATGTTTCAGGCCATGCACGACAAGAGGAATTAAAATTAATGATTACCTTGGTCAGGCCTAAAAATTTCATGCCGATTCATGGTGAAAGCCGGATGCTCATGCAGCATGTGGAACTCGCTCAATCCATTGGAATAGCTAAGGATAAAACCTTTCTTGTTGACAATGGAACCATTTTGGAAATTGATAAAAGAGGCATACAAATTACCGGAAAAACCCAGGCGGAACCTGTTTTAGTCGACGGGCTGGGGGTTGGTGATATTGGTAACATTGTCCTTAACGATCGTAAGCGGTTGTCAGAGGATGGTCTCTTTATTGTGGTTTGCACCATGCATAAAGGAAAGGCCATTTCAGGACCGGATATTATTTCACGTGGATTTGTTTATGTAAGAGAATCCGAAGCCCTTATCAGTAACGCCAGGGATGTGGTAAAAAAAGCGCTATTGTCCTGTGAAGAAAAGGACATTGTTGACTGGAACTCCATTAAAAATGTGATTAGAGAAAGTCTCTTTAAATATCTTTATGAACAAACGAAACGGAAGCCCATGATACTTCCAATTCTTATGGAAGTATAAATATAAATTTAGAATAGGGGAATTAATATGAATGTATATGATGAAGCAAACAGTTTAGCAAAAGCACTGAAGGAATCCAACGAGTATAAGAATTTTTTAACAGCCAAAGAAAAGCTGGAAAAAGATTCAAGTAAGTATGACATGGCCAAGGATTATATAAGAAAGCAAATGCAAGCCCAGTCCATGCAAATGATGGGCCAGGAAATGGATGAGGAACAAATTACTTCCTACAATACCCTGGCAAATACCATTATGGGAATACCGGAAATTGCTGAATTTTTTCAGGCGCAAATGTATTTCTCAGTGATATTCCAGGATATTACTGACATAATTGCAAAAGCAGTTGATCTTGATATGGGTATTTTCGAACAAGAATTAGAAGAAGATAGCGAAGAATAAGCAACCCTCTTTAATAGGACAATTTTAAAAAGAATATAGGCGACCACTTTCAACAGGGGTCCTATATTCTTTTTTTTAAAATTTCCTAAAAATATTAAAAAAGGAAGACCAACTATGAGAAAGCCAAAGCAAGAAAAACCAGTAAAAGAACCAAAGGAGCCCCGGCAAAAGAAAAAGAAGAAAACCGGTAAGATCATTACTATGATAATGCTTTTAATTATTATACTTGGGGCCACTGGGGTTTTCAGCTTTAATTATTTTATCAGTGATAAATTAAAACCTGTGGGTGAGGGAGATTCTGTGGTTATTGAAATAACCGAGGGCTCGGTAATCAATGATATTGCCGATCAACTGGCAAAAAAAAATCTGATACAGGATGCTTTGGCTTTTGAGTTTTTGGCAAAGAAACAAGGTAATGCTGATATGATCCAAACCGGATATTATGAATTCAACCCCAGTCAATCAGCCGAGGAGATATTAAATTGTCTGGTGAAAGGGGATATTTATGGTTTTGCAGTCACCATTCCTGAGGGCCGAAACATCAAAGAGTTTGCGTCAATTTTAGAAGAACATGAGGTTTGCAGGGCAGATGAGTTTATTGCTGAAACCAAAAAAGTTGCAGATTATCAAAAAAAATATCCGATTTTAAGCAGTATACCTTTGGAAGCTAAAGATGGGATTTTCCGAACACTGGAAGGCTACCTTTTTCCAGATACCTATAACTTTAGTCCGAATACTGATCCTTCGGTTGTGGTGACCGTCATGTTGAATCGCTTTGTTGAGATCTACACACCGGAATACCTTGGTAGGACTGCGGAAATGGGGAAAACCGTGGATCAAATTGTGATCATGGCATCCATGATCGAATTGGAAACAAAATTTGATGAAGATAAGGCCAATGCAGCCAGTGTATTTTACAATCGGCTGGCAGCTGATCAGCCTCTTCAATCGGATATTACCGTGGATTATGCACGGGGAGATAAAACCGCCATTCTCACCACTGAGGAAACACAGTTTCCTTCACCCTATAACACCTATATTAACAAGGGGCTACCCTTTGGTTCTATTTGTTCCTTTGGTGAACTAGCTTTAAAAGCCGCCCTTTATCCCGCAGATACAAAGTATATGTATTTTGTGGCGGACATAAACACCGGGAAAATTTATTTTAATGAAACCTATGAAGGACATCTGGCGGATGTGGAAAAATATCTTGGATCATCAAACTAGGAAAAAATACAACAAAGAAATGCAGGTCAAAGCGTGAATGAAATTGTACAGGATTATATAGAAGACTATATTCGAGGTCTTATTCCAAAAGGAAATCCCCTATTAGAAGCATTTAGAATCAAGGCAATTGCCGATGAGATTCCGATTATCCATTCTGAAGTTCAGAACTATATTGAAATTCTCATTAAATCAAGAAATATCAAGTCCATTTTGGAAATTGGTACCGCAGTCGGTTATTCAGCCTCGGTTTTTGTCAATGCCATGGGGCCTCAGGGTCAGATTGATACCATTGAACGAAGCTTTAAAATGGTATCCCAGGCAGATGAAAATATTGAGAAATTGGGCATGAGCGACCAGGTTAATCTTATTCTGGGAGATGCTCTGGAAAAAATTGAGACCTTAGATAAAACCTATGATATGATTTTTCTTGATGGGGCAAAAGCCCATTATATCCACCTTTTAGACGCTTGCCTCCGATGCTTGAAGCCCGGTGGGGTATTAGTGTCGGATAATGTGCTTTTCAAAGGAATGATTGCCTCAAACGCATTGGTGATCAGACGTAAAATTACCATCGTCAAACGTATGCGAGAATATCTTTTGGCTATTTCGAATCATCCCCAATTATTAACAACCATTTTACCCCTGGGGGATGGCCTGGCAGTCAGTTGGATGAAAGAATAAGGATAAACCATAGAAACAGAACGGAGAATCACCATGAAAAAACCGGAACTTCTGGCACCAGCAGGAAATCTAGAAAAATTAAAATATGCCCTTCACTACGGTGCTGATGCCGTATATTGTGCAGGAAAACATTTCGGACTTCGGGCAAAAGCCGATAATTTTGACCAATCAGGCCTTAAAGAAGCGGTTGACTATGTTCACGCACGCGGGAAAAAAATCTATGTGGCTTTGAATATATTCGCTCATAATAAGGATCTCGAGGGGTTATCGGATTATGTATTGGAACTTGCAGCCTTGTCCATTGACGGGGTTATTGTTGCAGACCCTGGAGTATTCTCAGTGGTACGGGAGTTTGCTCCGGAAATGAAGATTTCTATGAGTACTCAGGCCAATAATACCAATTGGCGAAGTGTGGCTTTCTGGTATGCCCAGGGCGCAAAACGTATTGTGCTGGCCAGAGAATTAGGCCTTGAGGATATTAAAGAAATCAAAAAAAAAGTGCCCAGGGAAATGGAAATTGAAACTTTTGTCCATGGTGCCATGTGTATTTCTTATTCCGGACGTTGCCTTTTAAGCCATTATATGACCGGACGTAACTCCAACCAGGGGGATTGCGCTCAACCCTGCCGATGGAAGTACCATTTGGTTGAAGAAACACGACCTGATGAAGCTTTTAGTATTGAAGATGATGCCACTGGTTCTTTTATCTTTAATTCAAAGGATTTATGTCTGGTGAATGAAATTCCATCACTCATAGCAGCCGGTGTGGACAGTTTTAAAATTGAAGGTCGAATGAAAAGTCTTTACTATGTGGCAACCGTGGTGTCTGCCTACCGTAGTGCCATTGATTACGCCTATGATCACCCTGAGGTGACAGAGTTGGATGAACATTATTTCAAAGAACTTACCAAGGTCAGTCACCGCAACTATACAACCGGGTTCTACCACGGGAAAACAAGTTCTGAGGACCAAAACTATGGCTCCAGCAGCTATACACGCAATTATGACTTTGTCGGGTTAGTCCTTGATTATGATCAAAAAACGGGGATGGCTGTCATTGAGCAGAGAAACAAGATTACCCTGGGGGATGAAATTGAAGTATTGATTCCAGGAAAGGCTTTCATGACTCAAAAAGTGAATCTCATAACCGATGCAATGGGAAATCTTTTGGAATCAACCCCCCATCCTCAAATGATTTATCATCTGAAAATGGATGAGGCGGTGAGTTCCATGGATATTTTAAGAAAACGAGAAGTTTA
>JAENWK010000136.1 GCA_016650045.1 Eubacteriaceae bacterium
GTTATTTTTTTGCTCAATTTTAACAAAAATATCATTATTTTTTCGTGCTTGATCTTTAATCTGATCAAATTTCCTCTTTTCCATTGAATATCTTCTCAATGAGATATTTTAGCTGATTTTTCGACTTTTTCACAGGTCCCGGACGTTTCGTTTGTCACATTCCTCTGCCAACCAATTTAATAGATAATCCGATCACTGATATCTTCTATCGTTTTACAACCGGTAAGAACCATCGCTGATTTTAGTTCGCTTTTTAAGGTTTCGATATATATCTTCACGCCCTCTGTCTGACCCCCAAATGATGCTGTCACAAATGGTCTTCCGATAAGAACACCATCGGCTCCAAGGGCAAGCATTTTCAGCACGTCAACGCCATTTCTAACGCCACCATCGGCAAGTATTATCAGCTTTCCTTTGACTGCTTCTGCAATTTGAGGAAGTACATCCGCAACACCTGGCGTTTGATCAAGTACTCTTCCGCCATGATTTGAAACAACAATTGCACTGACTCCAGCTTCCAGGGCAAGCTCCGCTTCGTCCACAGTCATTATTCCCTTTAGGATAAACGGAAGCTGGGTGCTTTCAGCAATTTGTTTTATTTCCGCAACGGTTTTGGGACCCACTGGTTTTCCGTGAAGGGCCAGCGTAATTAATCCCGCTGCATCAATATCCATTCCAACTGCGTATGCACCTGCTGCTTCTGCCAACTTTATCTTCTTGATTACATTATTTTTTTCCCAAGGCTTGATGATGGCAATCCCACGTCCGTCAAATTTCTTTAATTGTTCGAGATTAGTGGTTAAAAATGAGTCAACTGCCGTATCTCCGACCATTGGATAAATTCCGGCATTGATACATCCTTCGATAACCCACTGGATATATTCTTCTTCGGAAAACTTACCGCCCATATTCAGGGTTGTTCCGGATACAGGTGCTGCAAATACGGGGACATCCATTCTTTTACCAAACAAGACGGTTGATGTATCTGGATTTTTGGCATCGTGAATGACTCTCATATTCAGTTTATAGGCATCTAATGATTCAACATTTATTTTAAAAGCTTCTCCTGTGCCTTTACCACCCATTCCTGGGACTTGGCCGGCACATGCTTTTCCGTTGCATATGGGACAGACTTTGCAACTTCCATTTAAATTCTCCCGGGCAGTTTTTTCAACTTCTTTATAGTTCATAGTTGGTCTCCTTTTAAAATTGTATTGTTTGAATCAATCCTAAATTTGATATTTTTTATATGCTGTTATAAGGGTTTTCTTCGATTACTTAAGCAATCTGATACTTATCTATCTTCCTGTCATCTAATCGGTTTTAACGCCGACAGGCGTATTTCTTAAAATATGGACCTCAGATAAATGACTGCGATAATCAATAATATAATGCTGTTCCACTTCAGAAAATTAATGTCAGATATTTTATACACATCTTTTTTATTAATAATCACTAAATTGTAGATGCCCCCACCGGCGACTATTAATAAGATGATCAACGACAAGGAACCCATGGTCGCATAGGAGTCCAGAATTACCAGCAAGGCGATGAGAATATATAGAATCCCCAAAATATTAAACTGATCCTTGAATATTTTTGCCGTCGCTCCCTGCAAAACATTCCCTGCCAATCGCTTTTTATATTGCATGTGGTAAACGAAGGACAGAACACCCACCACAAGGCTCAATAATGGAATAATGATTTTTAAAAGCTGGTCCCCAGTAAAACTCATTTTCACAACACCCCTTCTATCATTTGTTAAAACTATTTTAAAGTCTTTCGCTTGATTATAATACATTTGAATTTATTGCACAACACATCGGTGTTCCAGACCGTTTAATGTCATGCTATAATACTGATTAAAAAAATAAAAAAGCAGCGGATTAATGAAAATCCACTGCACTCCAATATGCACGCTTGGCTTATTCCCGACCGGCTGCCATTTCATTTTCCAGAATCATGGTTTGATCCATGATCCTGGATTTTTTTCCCATGAGTCGCAGCAAGGTTAATACCGCTCCACAAAGACAGATCACTCCCGCTGCGATATAGACGATTCTCATGCCGCCGATGAAGGCTCCATTTTGGCCTGCCACATAATCCGTCACACGATAACCCAGGTCTGAACTCATGCTGCTGTAAAGCAGGGTGGTGGCCAGTGCAATACCACAAACCATTCCCATATTTCGTACCAGCGCATTGATGCTCCCGGCAATCCCCAGCTGATGTCTTCCGACGGTTGACATGATCAGTGAATTATTAGGGGATTGAAACAAGCCCATGCCCACAGATATGACGACAGTGAAGACAATCATGGTCGTCACGGTCGAGTGTTCGGTGAGAGTTGACATCAGGAACAAACCCAGACTGATGAGCAGCAGGCCGATGAAGGTTAACATTTCAGATCCGATTCTGTCGGATACATGACCGCTGACCGGTGCCAACACCGATAAAACCACCGGGAAAATCATCATCATTAAACCAGCCTGCTCAGGCGAATAGGCCATGACATCCTGGAAATAGAAGGGTTGAATAATACTATTGCAAAAAAGCCCAACAAAGGTAATAAAGGCACAGAAAACACTGAGTGAAAATAATTTATTTTTAAAAATATCCAACTCGATCAACGGGTTTTCACGTTTCCGTTCAACCAGTATAAACGCTATAAATGATACAATCGCCACAATGAAGGTGGTCAGAATCAGCGGATTGGAAAAGCCCAGACTTTGTACCTGGCCCAGTGCCACAAACAATGGCACGATGCTTAGCATAAACAGCACTGCCCCCAGTACATCCAGCCTAACTGTTGCTTTTTTATTACTTTTCGGCAGAAGCTTTATGGCTAAGAACAAGACCACGATTCCCACTGGGACATTGATCAGAAAGATATATTCCCAACTGGAGGCACCGACAATGATTCCCCCCAAACCGGGACCAACCAGTGCACCCAATGCCACCGATGTGCCGGTAAGACCAAGTGCCTTCCCCCGCTCAGAAGCAGGAAAAACCTGGGTAATGATCCCCTGATTGTTGGCCATGGTTGCGGCGGCACCAACGGCCTGAACAACCCGTGCACCGATCAGTACCGGAAAAGCACTGGTAATGCCGCAGAGCAGCGACCCAATGGTAAATAGCGCAATTCCGAAGGTAAAGATTTTGGTCTTACCCAGCATATCCCCCAATTTTCCAAAAATGAGGATAATCCCCACAATTACAATTAAATAGCTGGTTACCACCAGCTGAATTTGGGATGTATCAACATTCAGTGTCCTGGCCATCTGCGGCAGTGCCACATTGACGATACTGCTGTCCAGAGTTGCCATGGGGACACAAAGGGGGGGGCACGACACAAGGGGACTGGACACAATGGACACAAGGGGACGGTTCTTTTGTGCTATTCCGCCATTCTAAATTCGTCGCAGCTGATTCCGGTTAACCGCTCCAGTTGTCTGATTAATAAACCTTTGGCCCTACTGATTTTGATTATCCCGTTACGCTTTTCTTGCTCAAATCTATGTATCTCGATTGAACTTTGTATTCCAGCCCTTTAATACTCCCAGGCGCTGTTATGAATGCCTCAAATAATTTCAGAGATTCCGAACAATTTTGGGGGAATATTTCAAGGCGAAATATGGTATTGCAAAGATTTCTTCTCCCCTTCTTTCAGTAATAAATGAATATGGTTGATCAACCA
>JAENWK010000201.1 GCA_016650045.1 Eubacteriaceae bacterium
GGAAACACCCTTTAAGGAAAAAGACGTGATAAAAGCTGTCACCAAACTTTGTAATAAGAGATTAAAAAAGATCGGAACAGCTTTAGGAATTGAATCGTTAAGCACTTACACCGCGAGACATTCCTACGCCACAGTTCTAAAACGGTCAGGAGCGAATATTGCTTACATTTCGGAAAGCTTAGGTCATAATGATTTGAAAACGACAGAGAATTATCTGGCCTCCTTTGAAAAAGAAGAACGGGTGAAAAACGCAAGTTTCTTGACGAATTTTGGTGATTAAATAACTTACAGCACATTATTACTATTTTTACTGAAAATATTGTTTGGGCATGATAAAAACAATAGAAAAACAAGATGTGGAGTACAAATCCTCATGGAGAGATGAATATCTGAAATGGATATGCGGATATGCTAACGCCTACGGTGGCAAATTATATATTGGGATCAATGATAATAAGGAAATTGTCGGCATTGATAATGTCAAGAAGTTATCAGAGGACATTCCCAATAAAATTCAGAATATATTGGGCATTATTGCCGATGTGAATATTTTGACAGATTCAACAGCCGGGAAAGATTATCTTGAAATAGTTGTAGAGTCGTATCCTTATCCTGTAAATTACAAAGGTGAGTATCACTACCGAAGCGGTAGCACTAAACAAGAACTAAAAGGTTCGGCTCTGAACAAATTTATTCTTGAACGTACAGGAAAACATTGGGATGGCATTCCTGTTCCCAAGGTTTCTGTTGATGATTTGTCACTGATTGCATTACAGCGCTTTCGGAAAGAAGCTACAAGAAGTAAGCGCGTGGATGAGAATGTGTTGAATGACTCTACGGAGCACCTATTGCAGGATTTGCATTTGATTGATGAAAAAACAGGTCTTTTAAAACAAGCAGCGGTTTTACTCTTTCATCCTGATCCTGACAGATATGTGACCGGTGCGTATATTAAAATTGGTTTTTTTCGTGGCGATGATGATGATTTGGCGTTTCATGATGAAGTACATGGTTCGCTAATGGAGCAGATAGATAAAGCCATGGATTTGCTGACAAGTAAATACATTAACTATGCCATAAGTTACGAAGGCGTATCACGAAGGGAAACGCCAACCTTTCCTGAAGCTGCACTAAGAGAGAGCCTCCTAAACAGCGTGGCTCATAAGGCATACGCCACTGGTGTACCAATACAGATAAGTGTTTATCCTGACCATATCGTATTTTGGAATCCGGGAGAATTACCTGAACAATTGTCAATAGAAAAGCTTCTGCAAAAACACCCTTCATACCCATATAATCCGGATATTGCCAATACACTTTTTAGAAGCGGAGATATTGAAATGTGGGGTAGAGGTTATAGAAAAATCATCAAGTCAGTGCTTGAGCAAAAGCAATTGCCACCACATATTGAATATGTCAATGGACTGATGCTCACGTACTATGCAGATACACATACCCAACTTAAAATGGAAGGGGTGGATGAGAAAGTAGCTCAGATAATAGAATACGCTATAGCCAACGAAAGCATAAACAATACGGAAGTACAAAAGCTTTTAAAGGTAAGCAAGCCCACTGCAACCCGATTGTTGAAACAAACGGAGTTTTGGTTAAAGATGCAAGGGGCACATGGTAAAGGAACTCGTTATGAATTAAAATGGAGAGCATTATAAAAGGCTCATAAAAGGCTCATAAATAGAATGCAAATCTCTTGCTTGTTTACTTACTTGCTCATTGTCAGTTAATTGAGTAAATATCAAAAGGCTCATAAAAGGCTCATAGAAAAGGGATTCGAAATGATTGAAAGAAAACAGAATACAATCTGGAATTCTTTGAAAAAGAAGAAAGGGATGGGGCTTTAAA
>JAENWK010000052.1 GCA_016650045.1 Eubacteriaceae bacterium
GCTTGCTGCATATAAGATAATCTCCTTTTATTCTTTCATTATAAATGTTAAAATGATAATGAAACCTTACTCAAGTTTATATTGTACCCTTTTCAGGGTATTTTTGGCAAGTAGCTTGTCTTATAAAAAAAGCATTGCAGGAGAAAATTACATGAAAAAAATTCTTGGACCTCTAAGACGAGGGGTTGAAAAATACAAAATGATAAAACCCGGGGATCGTATTGCCATTGGTCTATCCGGTGGTAAGGACAGCACCGCCCTTTTAGTCGCCATGAAACGCTTCCAGCACTTCTCGACCGTTCCCTTTGAACTTGAAGGCATTACCCTTGATATGGGCTTTGGGGGCATGGATCTCAGCCCTTTGGTTGATTTGTGTGCCAAACTGGATGTCCCTTATACCATTAAAAAGACAAACATTGGTCCCATTGTTTTTGAAGAGCGTCAGGAAAAAAACCCGTGTTCTCTTTGTGCCCGCATGAAACGCGGAGCCCTTCATAATCTGGCCATTGAGAATGGCTGCCGAACTGTTGCACTTGGCCACCATGCTGATGATGCCATTGAGACCTTTTTCCTAAGTCTCTTTTACGAAGGACGGATCAGCACCTTTGCTCCGGTGACCACCCTTGATCGAAAGAATATCACGGTGATTCGCCCCTTAATTTTTGTTAAGGAACGTGATATTATTAACGACCCTGAAATGAAAAACCTTCCTGTGATTCAAAGCACCTGTCCCGCCAATGGTTTTACCAAGCGTGAGGATATGAAAAACATGATTAAGGAACTGCGTAAAACCATGCCCGATATGGATGACCGAGTTTTAGGTGCCATTCAAAACAAAGAGCAATGTCATCTTTGGTTTTAAAAAATCCACTCACCTTCAGGTGAATTCAAAACTTAGAAAGAAGGTTTTAAAATGAATGAAAAAATTCTTGTGGTTGATGATGAATCAGCCATTGTTGATCTAATAAAGTTAGAACTGGAATTTGAAGGTTATCAGGTTGAAACAGCCTATGATGGCATGGCAGCTGTGGAAAAGGCTTTGGCCACGCACCCGGATCTAATTATTTTAGATATTATGCTGCCTAAAAAAAATGGCTACGACGTGTGTCGTGAGCTTGCCCCACAATTAGGGGTTCCCATTATTCTTCTCACAGCAAAAACTGACATCATTGATAAGGTTTTAGGCTTAGAATTAGGTGCGGATGATTTTATAACGAAGCCTTTCGATAATCGGGAACTTTTAGCCCGAGTCAAAGCGCACCTAAGACGTTCAAAAACTAAAATCGAATCTAAAAAGCAGGAAACACTTCTTAAAAATGGCGATTTGAGCATTTATTCCGACGAACGCATGGTTTTGCTCAAGGACCAGGAAATCCATTTAACTCCAAAAGAATTTGAGCTTCTTTTTCTTCTGGCTTCAAATTTAGAACAGGTTTTTCCACGGGATGCACTGTTGGAAAAAATATGGGGTTATGACTATTATGGTGATACCCGAACGGTTGATATGCATGTCCAAAGAATAAGGCGGAAAATTGATACCAATGGAAACAAGTATATTCAAACTGTTTTTGGAATTGGATATAAAATGAGGAAACTTTAATGCAACTGAGCTATCGAAACCGGATGATCATTTACAATATTGTACTTTTTATTTTTGTATTTCTCATTGTTGTATTTTGTGTCTTCCAGGGAACCTCCTATTATTATATTAATCAGTCAAAGAACAATCTCCTGGAAATGAATCAGGATGTAAGCCTTTATATTGAACAGTCGCTTAAAAATCCCGAAAGTCCTGAGTCACTGGAAAATCGATTTGTGACTGATGCTCTCTTTCTTAGTAAAAACATAGCCAATACTGAGGATACCCGAGCCTTGCTTTTTGATGTCAAGGGTAAATTCTTAGCTGATTCTGATGAGCTCAGCGACAATAGTACTCTTGGCGCTGAGCTTAGTCTTTCCCAATCCCAATCAAAACCAGTTTTCACTCTGAAATCCATCAACAATCAAAGCGTTATTTATTTTGTATCTCCCTTTACTATTGATAACAGTATTTTAGGCTATATTGGGTTTGTTTATCCCCTTACTGAAACAGACACCTTTCTTCATATTGTAAGTATCCTTTTTTCAATCGGCGGATTTTTGGGCCTTTTAATAATTATTCTGGTCACTGTATCTTTTTCCTGGCATTTTATTCAACCTATTAAAGATTTAACAAAAATTTCCGGAGAAATTAATAATGGTAATTATAATCTGACCATTCACTATAAACATATGGACGAAATAGGTGATCTCACCCAGGCATTTAATGGCATGATCACGAATATCAATAATGTTATTCTTCAGTTGGAATCTGAACGAAAGCGTTTAGCCGGTGTCTTAGCTTCCATTGATGATGGTCTTTTAGCTATCGATAAAAACGGTAATATTATTACATCAAATAGTTATATAAAAACGTATTTTAACGTCAGTAATCCTAAAACAATCTATGACTTTGAATATCAATCCTTTTTACGGGATATTTTCGATAGCTTAAAAAATGGGAAAGATCATATTATTGAGGAAATTGATTGTAACGACCGTAACCTACTACTGATCGGAAGCCCGATCAGAGAAAAGGGTTTCGAAGAAAACTACATGATTATTATCCGTAATATGACCTCAGCCCGACACATACAGGAAGAACAGCGCAAGTTTATCAGCAGTGTCTCTCATGAACTGCGCACCCCTTTAACCACCATCATCGGTTATACGGACATGTTAACCCGGCGAAAAGTGGATGATCCCGAAATAGTAAACCGCTCTTTAAACACCATCAATCGTGAAGGTCATCGTCTCCTGCGCCTTGTGGATGATTTATTAACCGTTAATAAATTTGATAAAGCTGAGTTTGATTTTAAGAAAACGAACTTGAATCTTGTCCTTCTTCTTTCAGACGTAGTTGAACAAATGCAAATAAAGGCAAGCCAATCCGAAGTGGATATTAACTATCGCTCGGATGAACTTCCTGAAGTTCTCGGTGACTATGACCGACTCCAACAGGTATTTATTAATATTATTCATAATGCCATTAAATATTCCAATAGCGGTGATATTATTGATGTGATTTCTACTTTGGAAAGGGATCATATTGTGGTATCCATTCGAGATTACGGTCCGGGAATTTCTGAAATGGAGCAAAAACGAATTTTCAATGCTTTCTACCGAGTTGAAGAAGATCGATCCCGGGGGTCTGATGAAGGCGGTTCCGGACTTGGCCTTTACATCGTTAAACAGATTGTCGAAAAACATGACGGAAAAATCGAAATTGTAAGCCAGGTAGGCGAAGGGACCAACATCATTGTAACAATTCCCATTCTATCAGTTTTGATTTATGGAGGTGAAGCTGATGCTAAAGCCCTTAAGTAAGTGGATTTTTCTAGGTTTCATTTTAATATTCACCTTAGTTGCCGGAGGTTGTCAAAGCCTTTTCATTCCAAAGAATGTTCCCATTGTTCTTTGGAATGGCCTTCCTTCAAACACTCAAGCATCCCCGCAAATCACCATCCCATCCTATAACACTGTTGCAAATGGGACTATTCAGGATATTACCAATAGCGGAAATGCTTTGCTGATCCTCAATTCTGGAAACCCGGCAGCTAAATTGAATATTGATTCCTTTAATACCGACACCCGGCAATTGTCCCCTTTTATCAGTTCTGACAAGCGCAAACTATCTGCTCGTTACGATGCCCTGGATTCCGGTATTTATTACGTCGAAGAAGCCAACAATCCGATAACCGGCAATAACAGCAGTCAACTCCTGTGGACCGATATTAACCGAGATACCACACGGATCATTTCTCTTCCTGAGGAAAACGTTGTGAAATATTTTGGTATTGGAAAATCAAACCAGGTTGTTTACTGTAACACTAATAATAAAATTATTATGGCTGATAATCAGGGAAACCGCCAAGTGTACAAAACATCACAAAATTATAATATCCTTTCAGTGGATTATATGATAAATGCCAGGGCCTTTGTCTTTATTGCCACCGCTCCAACAGGCGCTGAACAAACAAATCTTTATTATGCCGAAATAAATCCCAACTCCTTTGAGATTATTCCTAAAATTGTGGATGAAAATGTCATTGATTTTGATATTAACAATGGCAGCAATCAACTGATTTATGTTAATAATATTGGCGAAAAGCAAAGCATTGGCAGCTTTTCCATTTACTCTAGCTTGAAAACCACGGTTTCCACCGGTAATTTTAGAACTGCGAAATATACACCCAATGGCAATAAAATTATATACACCCAATACTCGCCTAAGGTGGATTCTCAATCTCAATCCATTTGGATTATGGACGCTAATGGAAACAACCCATTCCAAGTGACTTTGCCCTTGAAGCTGAATTCTCAAGTCATAAGTCATCCCTCAAAATCCATTCTCTATTTTTCTGTCGATACAACCACCGAAGATGGCCATGCCTCTTCGGATGGAATCCTTTCCCAAACCTATCAACTCAACTATCAAATAGAATAATAAACAACAAAAGGAGCTGTCACTATTGACAGCTCCTTTTGTTGTGAAAAAATATGATTAAACCATTTGTACCCGGCCCTGATACACAACCCCACGCTTGGGATCTACTGAAATCAATTTGCCATGCTCAATAATTTCAATGGCTTTTGTCACATCAACAATCACCGGAATATCATAGTGCAGTCCGGCAATGGCGCCTTCAGAACTTAAACCGCTTTCTTCGGTAATAATCGCCGAGGCCATATGAAGAATATGGCTGATATCCGGTGTTAAAGCTTTTACCACCAGAATATCACCATCCATAAATTCATCCGCATTTTCAACGGTAATGATTTTGGCATGACCGGTCACAGGTCTTTTGCCAATACCAACACCATAGATAATGGCTGTGCCCACGGTATGAACTTTAATAATATTGGTATTTCCTTGAACTCCCAGCGGGACTCCTGCCGCCACAATGGCAATATCTCCAAATTCCACATAGTTCTGTTCAACCGCTTTTTTCACAGCGTCTAAAATCATACTATCCGTATCCCCAAACTCTGGAGTGTAAATGCAATTCACGCCCCATACCAGAGTCAGCCTCCGAACCGTTGTCACCTTATCGGTGACCGCAATGATGGAACAATCCGGACGATATTTAGAAATCATCCGAGGGGTATGACCTGAAGAAGTTGCGGCAATAATTGTTTTTGCATTTAGCTGATTGGCAATCTGACAAGCACCCTCACTCACAGCATTTGTAATGGTCAATTCACCATGGTCCGGTTTTTTTCGACGGGCATATTCTTCAGAATTTTCACTTTTAACCACAATATTGCACATGGTTTTTACTGACTCCACAGGATAAGCCCCGGCAGCTGTTTCTCCTGAAAGCATAACAGCATCAGTACCGTCAAAAACGGCATTAGCAACATCCCCAACTTCGGCACGGGTTGGTCTGGGATTACGCATCATCGAATCTAACATCTGAGTTGCCGTAATAACAGGCTTCCCAACCAGATTACACTTTCTAATAATGCTTTTTTGTACCAGAGGAACTTCTTCAGCCGGTATTTCAACCCCCAAATCGCCACGGGCAACCATGATACCATCAGAAACAGCAAGAATGCGGTCGATTTTTTCAACCCCTTCCCTGTTTTCTATTTTCGAAATAATATTAATGCGCTCACCGCCATTACGTTCCAAAACTTTTCGTATTTCTAAAACATCCTGGGGCTTTCTAACAAAGGATGCGGCAACAAAATCGACGTTATGCTCAATTCCAAAAATAATATCTTCACGATCTTTTTGAGTCAAGGCTGGTAATTCAATATTAAGACTTGGAATATTAATGCTTTTTTTGTTTCCCAGGATTCCACCGTTTAAAATAGTACAGATAATTTCTGTGCCATCAACCGCTTTAACCTCTAACTGTATCAGTCCGTCATCAATGAGGATGCGACTGCCGATGGTAACTTCATTTGGAAGATTAACATAGGAAATACTAAATCGCTTTTCATCCCCGGAAATGCATTCTGAGGTCAGTACAACCTGGTTCCCAGTCTGAAGATCAACCTTACTTTGGGTCAAATCGCCTGTTCTAATTTCCGGGCCCTTGGTATCTAACATAATAGATACTGGAATTCCCAACTCTTTGCGAACTTCTTTTATACGCTGAATTCTCCCGGCATGCTCTTCATGGCTTCCATGGGAAAAATTCAAACGCGCAACATTCATTCCATTAAGAACGAGCTCCTTTAATATTTCCTTTGTATCCGCTGCTGGTCCCAGAGTGCAGACAATTTTTGTTTTTTTCATTTTTTACCTCTTTTCTATATTTTAAACCGTTTATTGACTTATATGGATAATACCATGGCAATATCATAAATGTCCTGGCGGAATATTTTCGGCATTTGAATCGCTTCTTCAAGGGGAATTCCCAAATAAGCACCATGTTGTTGTACCATGACGGTTCCGGTTTTTTTAGTAAGAATGGCCTGTACCGCATTATATCCCATGAAGCAGGCGATGTTTCGATCGATGTTGGAAGGAGATCCGCCTCTTTGAATGTACCCTAAATTGGTTCCTTTTGTGGTTACCTGGGTGCGCTCTTCAATTTTCACACAGTAATCACGGTAACTTCCGCAGCCTTCTGACAACATGACAATGCTATGAAGCTTGCCCCGATCTTTTCCAATGAGAAGCCGCTGGCAAATTGCATCGAGATCCGTTTCAACCTCGGGGAGGATTAAAGCTTCCGCCCCTCCGGATAATCCTGAGTAAAGAGCAATATCTCCGCATTTTCGGCCCATAACCTGAACCACATTAATCCGATTATGAGAGTAGGTGGTATCTCTGATTTTACTAATGGCATCTAATGCGGTGGTTACAGCCGTATCAAAACCAATGGTAAAATCACTGCAACCCAAATCGTTATCAATGGTTCCTGGAATTCCGATGACACTGACCCCTAGCTTCTGAAGAGCCAACGCCCCTTTTAAGCTACCGTCACCGCCAATGATGATCAGATGTTCAATCCCATATTCCTCCAGTACCGCGGCGCCCTGCTTCGCTCCTGCTTCAGTTGCAAAAAATTCGCTTCTTGAAGTTCTGAGAATGGTCCCTCCCCGTTGAAGGATATCAGCGACTGAATAAACATTAAGTGGGGTGATATCTTCTTCCAATAAACCGGCATAACCTCGATTAATTCCATAAACTTCCATTTTATTAAAAATTGCTGTTCGTACAACCGCACGGATGGCCGCATTCATTCCGGGCGCATCACCACCACTGGTTAAAACTCCGATTCGCATATTTTACTTTACCTCCACGTTTTGATTTCCTAATATATGACTTAATTCTCTGATCAGTCCATCACCTGGGGTGACCCATAATTCTTTACTGGCAACAAAGCGATTTTTTTCTTTTTTAAAGACTAACACCACCGGCACAGTGCCTGTGTATTTTATTAAAACTGACTTCACACATTTTATCAAGGGTTTCTCTGTTAAATCATTAAAAGTCAGAATCAATTTTCTTTCTGTGTTTTTTATTTCGTTGATATGATAATTGACTTTGACTTCTTCAACATGACCGCTTTGATGATTTCCCGGAGGTTGACCAATAGGATAAATTTGAGAAGCAATCACCGAAGTATTTCCTTCTTCGTTGTAATTAATCCGTCCCTTGATAATAATGGGTTGATCCTGTTTCAGATACCGCCGATAATCATCATAGGTTTTTGGAAAAACCACCACTTCAATTCTGCCATATAAATCCTCTAGGGTCACAAAGCACATCATCTGGCCTTTTTTTGTCATCATGGTTTTTAATTCCAGAATTAAACCACCGATACTAACCTGCTGTCCATCCTGGATACCGGCATCCTTAAGCTCCTGATAGCTGTCCATGGTGTTGGAAAAAAGAGTCACTGTTTTTTTTAGAATCTCTTCATATTTTTCAAGGGGATGGCCGGTAACATAAAGTCCTAAAACTTCTTTTTCCAGGGCCAAACGTTCTTCCTTTGAAAAGGGCTCTCTTTTGGGGAAATGTTCTTCTTTTAAATTGTTTATTGCCTTGGTATCGCCAAAGCCACCCAACTCAAGCAGTGACATTTGTCCCGAAAGACGATCCTTTTTTTCCCGTTGCACCTGATCCACAATCATCTCTGCAATGGCCAGCATTTGCGCACGGCTGCTCCCAATAAAGTCAAAGGCGCCACCTTTAATCAGGCTTTCGATACTTCGTTTATTAAGGGATTTCAGATCTACCACCTCACAAAAATTCCGCAGGCTTTGAAAATCTCCCTGTTTTTTGCGGGCTTCAATGATGGCGGCAATGGCATTTTTTCCCAGGCCTTTAACGGCCCCTAATCCAAAACAAATACTGGTTCCGGAAACACTGAACTTTTCATAACTGGCATTGACATTTGGCGGCAATACGTGGATCCCAATTTTGCGGCAATCCTCAATGTATTTAGCGACCTTTTTCTCATCATCCATTACACTGGACATCAATGCTGCCATAAATTCGGTGGAATAATAACATTTTAGCCAGGCTGTTTGGTAGGCAATCACTGCATAGGCAGCAGCATGGGATTTATTAAAGGCATATTTGGCAAAATCTTTCATTTCATCATAGATCTTCACCGCCACTGCCTCGGAAACCCCTCGGCGCATGGCACCCTCAACGACGATATTCCCTTGGTCATCCACTTCTCCATGTACGAATACATGGCCTTCCGCCGCCATCACGTCACCTTTCTTCTTTGACATGGCACGGCGCACTAAATCACTGCGTCCCATGGAAAAGCCTGCCACATCCCTGAAGATTTGCATGACCTGTTCCTGATATACCATACATCCATAGGTCACATCAAGGATTGGCTCTAAAATAGAATGGTGGTAAGGAATTGACTCCGGATTTTTTTTATTTTCAATGTAGCGGGGGATTTGCTCCATGGGTCCTGGCCGATACAAAGAAATTCCGGCGATGATGTCTTCAAAGGTCTCGGGTTGAAGTTCTTTAATAAATTGCTGCATGCCCCGGCTTTCTAGCTGAAACACGCCTAAAGTATCGCCTTTTGAGAGCATTTCAAAGACTTTTGAATCATCCATTTCCAGGGCATCCAGATCCGGGGCTTCTCCATTTGAAAGCCTGATATTTTCCAGTGCATCCCGAATGACGGTTAAGGTTCGAAGGCCTAAAAAGTCCATTTTCAAGAGTCCAAGATCTTCCAGAAGTCCCATGGGAAACTGGGTTGTAATTAAATCATTGTTTCGATAAAGGGGAATATATTCCACTAGCGGCAAGTCCGAAATGACAACTCCGGCGGCGTGAGTTGATGCATGACGGGAAAGACCTTCAATGGATTGGGCTGTTTTTAAAAGCCTGGCCACGTCTTCATTGGAAGCTTCCATTTTTTTGAGTTCGGGATTTTCTTCCATGGCATCGGCAATGGTAACATTAACACCGGCATGGATGGGTATTTCCTTAGCAACCCGGTCCACTGCATTATAGGGCATATCCAAAGCCCGGCCAACATCCCGAATAGCCCCTCGGGCGGCCATTGTTCCGAAGGTGATAATCTGAGCCACGCGGTTTTCGCCGTATTTATTCACCACATAGTCAATCACTTCCTGACGTCGTTCATAGCAAAAATCAACATCAATATCCGGCATTGTCACCCGCTCAGGATTAAGAAATCGTTCAAAAAGAAGCTGATATTTTAAAGGATCCACCGTAGTAATATCCAAACCGTAGGATACAATGCTGCCGGCAGCACTGCCTCTCCCCGGTCCCACCATGATTTGATGATCCTTCGCGTATTTTATAAAATCCCAAACAATGAGAAAATAGTCGTCAAAACCCATGGTGTGAATGACTTCCAACTCATAATCCAGGCGGTCAATCATCTCCGGTAAAACTTCCGGATATTTTTTATTAATTCCATGGATACAAAGCTTTCTCAAATAGTCTTTGGCATTTTCTCCGGTCGGTAATTCAAATTGAGGCAAATGGGTTTTTTCAAGATCAAAGGTAACCTGACAGCGCTTAGCAATGCGATTGGTATTTTCAATGGCTTC
This sequence comes from Eubacteriaceae bacterium, assembly GCA_016650045.1. Lineage (GTDB taxonomy): Bacteria > Bacillota > Clostridia > Eubacteriales > Eubacteriaceae > Acetobacterium. The sequence goes on from JAENWK010000052.1 coordinate 10,093, forward strand.
GGGCACATCCACAAAAAGCTTTGACATTTCCTCGGCACTTTTAAAATAAAACTCATTGTTTGGAAATCGCATCCGTTTTTCGTCCTGAACCGTTGCAGCTGTCTGTATGCACAAAAGAATATCGTGATTTTCAGAATCTTCTTTATTAATATAATGAACATCATTGGTAGCCACCAGGGGGATATTGTATTTCTTAGAAAGCTGAAGCAGGCGCTCATTCACTAAAGCTTCTTCACGCAAGCGATGATCCTGTATTTCTAAAAAGAAATTTTCCTTGCCGAAAATCTTCTGGTATTCCTGACAAAGCGCAGCGGCGCCTTCCATATCATTTTTAAGAATCATTTGCGGAATCTCCCCGCCAATACATGCTGACAGACAGATAATACCTTCACTATTTTCCCTAAGATAATTGTGATCCACTCTTGGCTTATAATAGAATCCGTCAATAAAACCCTTGGATACAATTTTCATCAGGTTTTTGTAACCGATGTTGTTTTCCGCCAGTAAAATAAGATGGGAACGCTCTTTATCCAGTTGACCATCTTTCTGATCCAATCCTCTTGCCGCAATATAAACCTCACAACCAATGACTGGATGAATATTTTCTTTGAGACAGGCTTTATAAAAATCAATGGCGCCAAAAAGAACCCCGTGATCGGTTAACGCCACACTGTCCATTCCCTTTTCAGCAGCGACTTTTGCAAGTGCGTTAATTCGACCAAAACCATCTAATAAACTATATTCGCTATGTACATGCAAATGCGTGAATTTGTTTTCCATATTA
>JAENWK010000216.1 GCA_016650045.1 Eubacteriaceae bacterium
CGGACGTTCTGCTCGAAATACATTGCCAATTTGAATGGCCTTAAAAGGGCTTTCTAAGACTTCCTGATTGTTGGAGTAAAACCGGCTAAGAGGTAAGGTTAAATCGAAACGTAAGCCCATGTCACAAAGATCAAGTACACTGGCATCTTGTTTCAGCTCTAATTTTTCGCCTCGCTTTAAAATGGTAAAAAGCATTTTTAAATTTTCGCCGCCTTCGCTTCCCAATAACAGCCCTAAATTTTCCATGACCGGTGTTTCAATGCGTGAAAAGCCATGAATCCGATATATTTCCAGAATCTTTTGTTCCAAACGATCCCGAATTTTCATTTCATCCGGGAGTATGTCTCTGGTTCCCCTTACGGGTTTTGAACTTATCATTAGTCACCTTCTATGTTAAAACAATTTGTTTATATGCCTTCTTACCTTTTTTAAGAATAAGTTTTCCGTCTGTAAAATCTTTTTTGGTGAACACGGCTTTAAAGTCTTCGACTTTTTCACCATCAACTAATATACCGCCTTGCTGTATCAAACGCCGTCCGTCACTTCTGGTTGAAATGAGTTTTGCCACTTCTAACAAAGAAAGAATATCCAGTCCCTCTCCTAATGTTTCTTTTTTTAATTCGACACTGGGAATATCCGCAACTCCCTGGTCGCCGCTAAAAAGTTTTCGAGCTGCTGCCTGAGATTCATTGGCAACCGTTTCGCCATGAATAAGCTTAGTGACATAATATGCCAGAATTTCTTTTGCCTGATTAATTTCCGCACCTTCTAAAGCACCTAACCGGCGAACCTCTTCCATGGGCAGAAAGGTTAATAAAGACAAACATTTTTCAACATCAGCGTCGGCAACATTTCGCCAATACTGGTAAAATTCATAGGGAGATGTTTTGTCAGGATCCAGCCATAAAGCACCCTTAGCGGTTTTTCCCATTTTAATGCCTTCGCTGGTGGTTAATAGAGAAAAGGTCATCCCGTAAACCTGTTCGCCATCCTTACGTCTTACCAACTCAATCCCGGCAATAATATTTGACCACTGATCATTCCCTCCAAACTGCATCTTACAGCCCAGTTCCTTATGTAGCACATAAAAATCATAGGCTTGGAGGAGCATATAGTTAAACTCTAAAAAAGTCAGTCCTTTTTCATAACGTGATTTGTAGCAGTCAGCAGTCAGCATCCGATTCACTGAAAAATGAGCACCAACATCTCGAAGAAAATCGATATAGTTAAGTGGTAACAGCCATTTGGCATTATTCACCATGATTGCTTTATCATCATCAAATGTCAGAAATTTTTCAAACACTTTTTTGAATTTTTCGCCATTTTCCGTAATCCGTTCTGGGGTCATAACCAGTCGCATATCCGTTCGACCTGAGGGATCTCCGATCATGGTGGTTCCTCCCCCAATTAATGCAATGGGGCGATGTCCATGTTGCTGTAAATGTGCCATCACCATAATTTGAATGAAGTGTCCAATATGTAGGCTGTCCGCCGTTGGGTCGAATCCAATATAAAAA
>JAENWK010000034.1 GCA_016650045.1 Eubacteriaceae bacterium
AAGAAAATTCTGAAAATCGACAATAAACTTGACAGATGGTTGCCAAAGTACTATAATATTAGAAAATCTCTTTGCACTGCATAGATTACAGTACAAACTGAGCAGGCGATGAACCTAAAAGTTCGTGGGGCCGGGCCATGCAAGTGGCAACAGATGGACATATACACATCTGTGGGACAGTAGTTGTTCCATAGGTGTGTTTTTTTATCGTTTTTTGGGAACTAAGACTGAATAACAGCAAATTTATTTGCTTCATGAAGTGACACAGAGCTATCTTAAATATGTAGAAATACACAGGGAGGTAACTTTTTATGACCACGAACAAGACCAAGGGCTTAACTACAGAGGAAGCTCAAAAGCGGCAAGTGCAGCACGGAAAAAATGAGCTTGCTACAGCAAAAAAACAGAGCTTTTTTATTAAAGCACTTCACATTATTGCTGAACCGATGTTTTTATTGCTTATTGTAGCAGCGATCATTTACTTTATTTTAGGTGAACCGCGAGATGGTGCCATTATGCTGATTTTTGTCATTGGTATTATTAGCATTGATGTGATTCAGGAATGGAAAACAGACAAGACATTAAGTGCGTTAAAAGATTTATCCGCACCCCATGTCACAGTGATCCGGAATGAAAAAGAAGTGATCATTCCCAGCGTGGATTTAGTTCCAGGGGATGTTATGATGATTGCCGAAGGTGTGAAAATACCAGCGGATGGTGAAATTTTAAAAGCCAATGATCTTAGCGTAGATGAGTCCTCTCTTACCGGTGAGGCGGAAGGTGTTTGGAAAGTTACCGTAGAAAATGCTGAAGAATCCAATGATTATTGGCGAAGGGATTATTGCTACGCAGGCACCCTGGTAACCCAGGGGAACGCCACTATTTTGGTTGACAAAATTGGTGCCTTAACAGAATATGGAAAAATTGGCACACATGTGGCTTCGGTTGAAGATAAACCAACATCGCTGCAGAAGCAAACAGGAAGCCTGGTAAAACTTTGCGCCGGCATTGCCGGAGTTCTTTTTGCATTAGTTAGCGTCATTACCTATTTTAATATTCCGGAATATGCTTTTGGAGACCGAATCATTGCCAGTATCCTTTCAGGGATTACACTGGCTATGGCTATGATTCCAGAAGAATTTCCAGTTATTCTCACTGTGTTTCTATCTATGGGCGCCTGGCGGCTGGCGAAGAATAAATCCCTGGTTCGTAAACTGCCATCGGTAGAAACCCTGGGAGCTGTTTCTGTTCTTTGTGTTGATAAAACCGGAACCATTACCATGAATCAGATGACCGTTCGAGATACTTGGGCATTGAATGGAGACACTAATAATCTTTGTGAAATCATGGGTCTGGGTTGTGAAACAGATGCCTACGACCCCATGGAAAAGGCGATGCTGAGGTATTGCGAAAAAATGTGCTATTCAAAGGAACATCTCTTTGGCGGGAAATTATTATCGGAATATGCTTTTACAAACGAATTGAAAATGATGGGTCACGTTTGGCGACATGATGGCGAAATTATAGTTGCCGCCAAAGGTTCGCCAGAACGAATGCTGACGATCAGTATTCTGACCGATGAAGAACGACAATTAGTTGATGCTAAAATCACAGAAATGTCAAAAAAGGGACTTCGTGTTATTGCTGTCGGGGAAATGAGACCCCAGACTGAGACTGAAATCCCCAAAAACATTACGGATTGTAAACTGACTCTTTGCGGGCTCATTGGTTTGGCGGATCCACCACGGGAATCTGTGAAAGAAGACATTAAAAACTGCGCTAAAGCAGGGGTTCGGGTTGTCATGATTACCGGGGATAATGGCATTACGGCCAGTAGTATTGCCAAACAGATTGGCATGCCCAACAGTGACCATATCATCACCGGGGATCAATTAAACAACATGTCCGATGAAGAATTAAGTGAAAGAGTGAAAGATGTGAGTATTTTCTCGCGGGTAATTCCCGAGCATAAAATGCGGATCGTCAAGGCTTTTAAGGCTAATGGAGAAATTGTTGCCATGACTGGGGATGGCGTTAATGATGCTCCTGCTCTTAAAACTGCAGATATTGGTATTGCTATGGGTAAACGTGGTTCTGAAGTTTCAAGGGAAGCGGCAGATCTGATATTAATGGATGATAATTTTTCCACCATTGTGAATACCATTAAAGATGGCCGAAGAATTTACGATAATATCCGTAAAGCCGTGGGTTATGTGTTTACCATCCATATACCCATTGCATTTGCATCATTACTGGCACCACTCCTTGGCATTGCGCCAGCCAGTCTTTTCTTACTGCCACTGCATGTGGTGCTCTTAGAGCTTATTATTGATCCAACCTGCTCCATTGTCTTGGAACGACAGCCGGCTGAGCATGATATTATGGAAAGAAAGCCAAGAAATCCAAATAAAAATTTAATTAATGCAAGAACCTTAACCAAAAGTGTGATTCAAGGGCTGTTTATTTTTACTGCATCCTTCGGAACCTATTATATGTTCTTACAAGAAGGCAATGCACCCCTTGCCCGAACCATGGGGTTAGCTGTGATTATGCTTTCCAACCTGGCTTTGGTGCAGGTTAACAGCTCTGATACAGACTTTGCCATTCAGTCTTTCAAGCGACTAATGCATGATAAGGTTATGTGGGCGGTTAACATTGGAACCCTTGTAGGGTTATTTATAATTCTGTACACACCAATTACCGGATTCTTAAAACTGTATCCATTAACTATGGGGCAGTTTTTAATGGCGGCAGGAATTGCCGCATTATCTGTGTTCTGGTATGAATTGGTAAAGCTATTCTATTGGATTAAACGAAAAAATAAATAAAATATTTTTTATGTCCTTATATTCAAAAAAAATATCGCTGTAAAGGACTAGCAATGTACAGTGATAAAGTGTATAATATCCCCATATTATATTAGGAAAAGAGGAACAAAAGGGAATGAAAAAAGGAAGAATATTTGGTTTGATGCTGGTTGTCATTCTAGCGGCCAGTTTGATTGCTGGCTGCAGCAGTGCTCCAAAAACAGAAGGTACTGCGAAAAATGATGATAAAACATTTGTTGTTGGTTTGGATGATTCTTTTCCACCAATGGGTTTTAGGGATGATAAAAATGAAATCGTTGGTTTTGATGTGGATCTTGCTAAAGAAGTTGGAAAACGCATGGGAATGGCAGTTGTTCTTCAACCCATCAATTGGGATACAAAGGAATTAGAACTTGACTCTGGAAACATTGATGTTATCTGGAATGGATTAACCATTACCGATGAACGTAAAACAGCCATGGATTTCACTGCACCTTACCTTAAAAATGATCAGGTCATTGTTGTTAAAAAGGATTCTCCAATAAAAACAAAAGCTGATTTAGCAGGAAAAAACATTGGACTTCAAAAGGCATCCTCTGCCTATGATGCCTTTGTTACGGATCCTATCAGCCAGAAAACAGCAGCAATGAATGAATACCCGGAAAATGTTTCAGCACTCTCAGATTTAGGCATTGGCCGTATTGACGCTGTTATTGTCGATTCCATTGTAGCTCGTTATTATATTGCTTCTAATAATGCGGATTATGTTATTTTGGATGAAAGCTTGTCGCCAGAGCTTTATGGCGTGGGAATTAAAAAAGGAAATACTGCGTTGCAAACTAAAATTCAGGATGCACTCAATGCCATGATCGCGGATGGGACTGCTGCTCAAATCTCTACAAAATGGTTTGGGGAAGACATTATTTACAAACCATAATTCTAGAAAAACCAATCATTAGAAATCGGATAGTTTTCTATCCGATTTTTTTATTACTATTTCATTTTTCAGGAGAGCAATTATGTCAGATTATCTAACCTATTTATCCAATATCACAGTGCCCATGCTTAACGGGATGGTGATTACACTCAGTATTTTTGCAGTGACCATTGTGTGCTCTATTCCATTGGGTTTTCTTTTTACTTTAATGGTTCGGAGCAAGGTAAAGCCGATTAAAGCCTTTGCCAATGGTTACATATACGTTTTACGGGGAACGCCTTTACTCCTCCAGTTAATGTTTGTATATTTTGGATTACCCCTGCTGCCGTTTTTTGGACAGTTTCTTATTTTTGGACGATTTACGGCAGCCTGTATTGCCTTTGGTCTGAACTATTCTGCTTATTTTGCGGAGATATTTCGGGGTGGCCTGTTAGCCATTGACAAGGGTCAGTATGAGGCGGCCAAAGTATTGGGATTGACTAAGTTTCAAACCATGTTACGGGTTGTTGTTCCCCAGATGATTCGTGTTTGTTTACCTGCTATCAGTAATGAAACCATTACCCTTGTAAAGGATACTGCCTTGGTAACCGTGATAGGTGTAGCAGAAATTTTACATTATGCAAAAACAGCAGTGAATCGGGATGGTGATACCTTTGCTTTCCTCGTTGCGGCACTTTTATATCTGATGATTAATTTTGTCCTTACCATGATATTCAAAAGACTTGAAAAGAAATATGAATTTTAGGAGGCGTGAGCATGGAAATTATAAAAGTAAATAAACTCAATAAAAGTTTTGGCGACAACCACGTCCTAAATAATATTACTTTTAGTGTGAATAAGGGAGATGTGATGGCGATTATTGGGTCTTCCGGTTCGGGGAAATCCACCTTGCTCCGTTGTCTCATTGATTTAGAAAAAGCAGACAGTGGGGACATTTTCATGGAGGGAATGCCTTTGATTCAAGGAGGAGTTTATCCCAGCAATCAGGAGATTCGAGCCATTATTATAAAAATGGGAATGGTTTTCCAGCACTTCAACCTTTTTCCTCATTTAACGGTACGACAAAATTTGGAATTGGCGCCTAAAGTGGTTAAAAAAGAAGAATTGATTCAAATGAATCAGCGGAGCGAAGCATATCTGAATAAGGTTGGGTTGTTTGATCGTATTGATGCCATGCCCTCAACATTGTCTGGCGGAGAAAAACAACGGGTGGCCATTGCCCGGGCACTCATGATGAATCCTGATATTCTTCTTTTTGATGAGCCCACATCGGCACTGGATCCTGAATTGACCGGTGAGGTGCTGGCAGTCATGAAAGACCTTGCCAATGAGCGTATGACCATGGTGGTGGTTACTCATGAAATGAGCTTTGCCCGGGAAGTCGCCAACAAAGTGGTTTTCATGGATTCCGGTAAGATTTTAGAGGCCGGACCACCGGAAAAAATTTTTATAAATCCCAAAGAACCCAGAACCCGGGAATTTCTAAGCAGTATTCTCAGGAATGAGAGTCAGTCGGAAAAAGAGAAGAAACGGTATCGGTTGAAGAGATATGAATAATGAACAACAAAAGCCTTTCCAGGGTTAACCCTGGAAAGGCTTTTGTTGTTAATGAAATAAAATAAAGGCTTGACGGATAAAGTATTTTATGATAGTATAGTAAATTGCATTGATATCTTTAAAAATAAAGTTATAATGCAACCTTGGCGTCAATTTTTAGGCGATCAATGGCACGACATGACCAAGCGGATATGAACCGATCAAAGGGGATATTAAAGCTGAGGTTATAGTCATGTAATTGATTACTCACCTAATAATAACACAGGGAGTGTTGAAACACAACAGGCAAATATGGGCTGTCAGAACATGGAGACATCGGGTCTCTTATGGACAATCCACTTGCTGAGTATTTTTGCGAGGGGTGATATTGGATGGTAATGTTGCATCCTGAAAACGACGGATTAAGAACACGCCAAAGCTTTTCTAAAATCAAAGAAGTCATTGAAATGCCGAACCTAATTGAGGTTCAGAAAGATTCATACAATTGGTTTATTGAAAAAGGTCTCCAAGAGGTTTTCGATGATATTGATAAAATCGAAGATTACACGGGGAATCTGGTTTTAGAATTTGTGGATTATTCCATAGAAGGAAAACCAAAGTACACAGTGGAGGAATGTAAAGAAAGGGATCAAACCTACTTTATACCTTTAAAAGTGACAGTTCGTTTAATTAATAAAGAAAAGAATGAAGTTAAAGAGCAAAAGGTTTATATGGCCGATTTGCATAAAATGACAGATACCGGAACCTTCATTGTCAATGGAGCGGAACGTGTTATTGTCAGTCAGCTGGTAAGATCACCAGGGGCATATTTTTCTCTGAGCCGTGATAAGTTGGGTAAAAAGCTTTTCTCTGCCCAGGTAATACCAAACCGTGGAGCATGGCTTGAGTACGAAACCGATTCTAATGATATTATGTATGTTAAAATTGACCGTACCCGTAAGCTGCCAATCACAGCCCTTATTCGGGCACTGGGATTGGGAACAAATCAAGAAATCCTTGATTTCTACGGCGATGATTACCGCTTAATTGAAACCATTAAAAAAGATGAAAATAACAATATGAAATCCACCAGGGATGGTTTGATTGAAATCTATAAAAGACTTCGTCCCGGTGAGCCACCAACCGTTGAAAGTGCGCAGTCATTACTTAACTCCATGTTTTTTGATGATCGTCGTTACGATTTAGCCAAAGTTGGCCGTTATAAATATAATAAGAAGCTGTCCCTGGCAACACGAATTGCCGGCCAGCGATCTGCCAATACCGTTGTCAATTCAGAAACCGGTGAAGTTTATATCGAAAAGGGCGAAATCATCCCTATTGATGTGGCGATTGAGATTCAAAACTCCGGTATTAACACTGTCGATGTTCAAGTCGAAGATAAAACGGTTCGAGTCATCGGAAATGGTTTTGTAGATATTAATAAACAGGACATTCCTTTTGACTTTAGTGATTTAAACATTAAAGAATTTGTTTGTTTTGAAGTGCTTAAAGATATTTTAGAATCAGATATGACAGATGAGGAAAAGAAGAAAAGTTTGAAAAAACGAATGGATGAGCTTGTACCAAAGCATGTGCTTATTTCAGATCTTCATGCCTCCATCAGTTATATTATTGGTCTGGATTATAATATCGGCGCCATCGATGACATTGACCATTTAGGAAATCGACGTCTGCGTTCCGTTGGAGAGCTTCTGCAGAACCAGTTCAGAATTGGTTTATCCCGTATGGAACGTGTTGTTCGGGAAAGAATGTCAGTACAGGACGATGAAGTGTTAACACCTCAGGGATTAATTAACACCCGTCCGGTAAATGCCGCTTTAAAGGAATTCTTTGGAAGTTCACAGCTTTCACAGTTTATGGATCAAACCAACCCATTGGCTGAATTAACGCATAAAAGACGACTTTCTGCACTGGGACCCGGTGGTTTGAGCCGTGAGCGTGCAGGTTTTGAAGTTCGAGATGTGCATCACAGCCATTATGGCCGTATGTGCCCAATTGAAACCCCTGAAGGTCCTAACATCGGACTCATCGGGTCACTCAGTACCTATGCTCGAGTCAATGAATATGGATTTATTGAAGCTCCCTACCGTAAGGTTTATTCGGGAGTTGTAACGGATGAAATCCACTATCTGTCAGCAGATGAAGAAGGTCGTTATACCATTGCACAGGCCAATGAGCCTTTGGATGAAACCAACCATTTTGTCCGCAGTCAGGTAACTGGCCGTGCCGGCAGTAATCGTGATTTTGTGCTCATCGCTCCGGATCGTGTGGATTATATGGATATTTCACCGAAACAGATTGTTTCTGTTGCAACCTCACTTATTCCATTCCTTGAAAATGATGATGCCAACCGTGCCCTTATGGGTGCCAACATGCAGCGTCAGGCAGTGCCGCTTCTTATTCCAAAAGCACCTGTTATTGGAACGGGGATGGAGCACAAGGCAGCCAAGGATTCAGGGGTTTGTGTCATTGCCAAGAATGCCGGTGTCATTGAACGGGTGGAAGCATCTGCTATCCATATCCGAACAGAAAATGGCGAACTGGATAAATACACACTCTTAAAATTCAAACGTTCCAACCAGGGAACCTGTATGAATCATAAACCTTTGGTTAACAAGGGACAAGTGGTTAAAGCAGGAGAAATCATTGCTGATGGTCCTTCCACAGAAATGGGAGAGCTTGCTCTTGGACGAAACATTCTCATGGGATTTATGACCTGGGAAGGTTACAATTACGAAGATGCTATTCTGATTAATGAATCATTATTAAAGCGGGATGTTTTTACATCCATTCATATTGAAGAGTTTGAAGCGGAAGCTCGTGAAACCAAGCTTGGACCTGAAGAAATTACCCGTGATATTCCGAATGTCAGTGAAGATGCCCTGAAAAACCTTGACGAACGTGGCATTATTTTCGTTGGTGCTGAGGTTAAATCAGATGATATCCTCGTTGGAAAAGTGACACCTAAGGGTGAAACTGATCTTTCCGCTGAAGAAAAGCTGTTAAGAGCCATTTTTGGTGAAAAAGCCCGGGAAATCCGTGATACATCACTTAAAGTTCCCCATGGGGAATCAGGTATAGTCCTGGATGTTAAAGTCTTCTCCCGAGAAAACAAAGATGAAGATCTCAAACCAGGTGTGAATACCTTAGTTCGAGTTCTTATTGCTGTGAAGCGAAAAATTTCGGTTGGGGATAAAATGGCTGGCCGTCATGGAAACAAAGGGGTTATTTCCCGAATTCTGCCTGAAGAGGATATGCCTTTTATGCCAGATGGAACGGCACTGGAGATTGTCCTTAATCCTTTAGGGGTTCCTTCACGAATGAACATCGGGCAGGTATTAGAGGTCCATTTGGGCCTTGCCATGAAAGAATTAGGCTGGCATATTTCCACGCCGGTCTTCGACCCTGCCAGCGAAGAAGATATTGTGGAACTGCTGGAACAGGCTGGCTTACCAAATGATGGTAAGATTCAGCTTTATGACGGACGAAGCGGCGAACCTTTTGATAATAAAGTAACCGTAGGTTATATGTACATTCTTAAGCTTCACCATTTGGTTGATGATAAAATGCATGCGAGGTCAACGGGGCCATATTCCCTTGTTACCCAGCAGCCATTGGGTGGTAAAGCTCAGTTTGGCGGACAGCGATTTGGAGAAATGGAAGTTTGGGCATTGGAAGCCTATGGGGCAGCCCATACTCTCCAGGAAATTCTAACCATTAAATCCGATGACGTTGTTGGACGTGTAAAGGCCTATGAAGCCATTGTCAAAGGTGAGAACATTCCTAAACCGGGAATCCCTGAGTCCTTTAAGGTACTTATGAAGGAATTCCAAAGTTTGGGTCTTGATGTTAATATTCTTAACGATCAGGAAATGGTAAAACTACTTGACGATGAAATGGATGAACGGGATCCTTTGGAAGAATTGGCCATCGAAATCGGCAGTGGAGAAATTTCCGAAGCCGGAGATGACGTACGATTGGAAGATACCTTCCAGATAAAAACCATTGACGCTAATGACACAGACGACTTATTTTAAGAACAATAAATTTAAAAAAGAAGGGAGCGAAGCCATTTGTTAAACGAGGAATTCACCTTCAAATCCTTACAAATCGGATTGGCATCACCTGAAAAGATCAGAGAGTGGTCACGAGGAGAAGTTAAAAAGCCGGAAACCATTAATTACAGAACCCTAAAGCCAGAAAAAGAAGGGCTGTTCTGTGAAAAAATCTTCGGACCACAGAAGGACTGGGAATGTAATTGTGGAAAATACAAACGTATTCGTCACAAGGGCATTGTTTGCGAAAATTGTGGTGTTGAGGTTACAAAGGCAAAGGTACGACGTGAACGAATGGGGCATATTGAATTAGCCTCACCAGTATCACATATTTGGTACTTCAAAGGAATCCCCAGTCGAATGGGGCTGATTCTTGAAATGTCACCAAGAAACCTTGAAAAAATAATTTATTTTGCTGCTTATGTTGTAACCGATCCTGGGGAAAGTAATTTCGATTACAAACATATCCTCACAGAAACAGAATATAAAGAAGCGAAAAAGCAATTCGGAAATAAATTCGCAGCGAATATTGGCGCAGAAGCCATCCAGGAACTTTTGAAAATGGTCGATCTTGACCAGGAATCAGCGGTTCTTAAAGAAGAACTCAAAGGAAGTTCGGGTCAGAAAAAGATTCGGATTGCCAGACGTTTGGAAGCGGTTGAAGCCTTTAGAAATTCGAATAATAAACCTGAATGGATGATTATGGAAACCATTCCGGTTATTCCACCGGAGTTACGTCCGATGGTTCAATTGGATGGCGGACGTTTTGCAACATCGGATTTAAATGACTTGTACCGACGAGTTATCAACCGTAACAACCGTCTATTGAAACTGCTGGAGCTTGACGCTCCGGATATTATTGTTCAAAATGAAAAACGAATGCTTCAGGAAGCCGTGGATGCTCTCATCGACAATGGCCGACGCGGCCGTGCCGTCACAGGCCCGGGAAATCGACCTTTCAAATCCCTAAGTGATATGCTTAAAGGGAAACAAGGGCGTTTTCGTCAAAATCTATTGGGAAAACGTGTTGACTACTCCGGTCGTTCAGTTATTGTGGTTGGTCCGGATCTTAAAATGTATCAATGCGGTCTCCCAAAAGAAATGGCCATTGAGCTGTTCAAACCTTTTGTTATGCGTGAATTGGTAGGCCGAGGCTTATCACAAAATATTAAAAGTGCTAAAAAAATGGTTGAAAAGTTAGATCCCATGGTTTGGGACGTTCTGGAAGATGTTATTCAGGAACATCCGGTGTTACTTAACCGTGCACCTACCCTTCATCGTCTTGGAATTCAGGCTTTTGAGCCAATTCTAGTGGAAGGTAAAGCGATCAAACTTCATCCTTTGGTTTGTACTGCCTATAATGCCGACTTTGACGGAGATCAAATGGCCGTTCATGTGCCTTTATCCGTAGAGGCTCAGGCAGAAGCCCGGTTCTTAATGCTGGCTTCAAATAACATTCTTAAACCACAGGATGGAACACCCGTTGTTACCCCTACCCAGGATATGATTCTGGGAACTTACTATATGACTTTGTATAAGGAAAATGGTAAGGGTACCGGAAGCGTATACAAAGATTTAGATGAAATGGAAATGGCCTATTTTAATCATGATGTTGAGTTACACTCAAAGGTCAAAGTCCGTATTACCAAAGAAATTAATGGCGAAAAAATTTCTCGACTGGTCGATGGCACCGTTGGACGATTTATTTTCAACGAGATTATTCCCCAGGAACTTGGTTTTGTAAAACGTGAAACCATCGATGATTTATTCCTTTTGGAAATCGATGTTCTTGTGAAAAAGAAAGTGCTGTCCAGCATCATAGAGCGTTGTTATAAAAAATTTGGTCCTACAGTTACCTCTGAAGTGCTAGATGAAATTAAACGTCTTGGTTTTACCTTCTCAACCAAAGCTGCCATTACGGTAGGGGTCAAAGATATGGAGGTTCCGGGAAATAAGGAAGAGATTCTGGCATTAGCGGATATTAAGATTGCAGATAACCTCACATTATTCCGACAAGGTTTTATCAGTGATGAAGAAAGATACAACAATGTTGTTGATATTTGGAACAAAGCCACCGATGAAGTAACAGATGCATTGTTAAATCATTTGGATGATCTGAACCCAATTAACATGATGGCCGATTCCGGTGCCCGAGGGAGCAAGAATCAGATTCGTCAGTTAGCTGGAATGCGTGGTCTGATGGCCAATCCAACCGGTCGAATCATTGAATTACCAATTCGTTCAAACTTCCGTGAAGGTCTAAACGTTCTTGAGTTTTTCTCCTCCACACATGGGGCCAGAAAAGGTCTTGCGGATACAGCTCTTCGAACAGCCGATTCAGGTTATCTGACAAGACGTCTTGTTGATGTCAGTCAGGATGTTATTGTTCGGGAAGATGATTGCGGAACCACCCGTGGATATGAGGTTTCTACGATTAATGATCATGGAGAAATCATTGAAACACTGGAAGAACGAATCGTTGGTCGCTATGCTTTTGAAGATGTCATTCATCCTAAAACCGGCGAAGTTCTTGCCCATGCCAACGAAATTATCAGCAGTGAAATGACCGAGGAAATTGTTAAATCCGGAATTGAAAAAGTGCTGATTCGTGCAGTCTTTAATTGTCAGTCTAAAATTGGCGTCTGCAAAAAATGCTATGGGGTTGATTTAACCACCTGGCGTCCGGTTGAAATCGGTGAAGCTGTTGGAATCATTGCAGCCCAATCCATTGGTGAGCCGGGGACACAGTTAACCATGCGTACCTTCCATACCGGCGGTGTTGCATCAGCTGACGATATTACCCAGGGTCTTCCAAGAATTGAAGAGCTTTTTGAAGCTCGAAAGCCAAAAGGTCAGGCCATTATTTCTGAAATTACCGGCCGGGTTGAAATCCAGGATACCCAGAAAAAAACTGAAGCAGTCATCCTGGGTGCTGATGGTGAATCCAAGGTTTATCTCATTCCTTACGGATCACGACTACGTGTTCATACCGGAGATAAGGTAACCGCGGGGGATGAAATTACTGAAGGTTCTATCAATCCAGGAGATATTCTCAGGATTCGAGGAATTGACAGTGTTCAACAATATTTGCTCCAGGAAGTGCAAAAAGTTTATCGTATGCAGGGGGTACATATTGGGGATAAACATCTCGAATTAATTATCCGTCAGATGTTACGAAAAGTTAAAATTGAAGACGCCGGAGATACTAAACTTCTGGCCGGAAGCCTGGTTGATATTTTCAATTTTGAAGAAGAAAACAGAGTTGCCAAAGAAGCAAAATTAGAAGGTGCAAAGGCAAGTCGTGAACTCTTGGGAATCACTAAAGCTTCATTAGCCACGGATTCCTTTTTATCCGCAGCTTCCTTCCAGGAAACCACCCGAGTTCTTACTGATGCTGCCATTAAAGGTAAAGTTGATCCACTCATTGGCCTAAAAGAAAATGTTATTATCGGGCAACTGGTACCAGCAGGTACCGGAGTGAAAATGTATGGTGATATTGAACTGGTTTATGAACGCGAAGAAGAGGAAGATATTTACGAATCCTTTGAGGAAATAACCACCAGTGAAGAATCCTTAGATATTGTTTTTGATGATGATATCTTAAATGCCTCTGTTGAAGAAGAACAGGAAGAAACCGAGGATGCGATTATTTCAGACTTGGATATTTTTGACCTTGACTTTTTAACCAAAGAATAGATCTTGACAATTATCCACTTAACGTGTATAGTAAATGGGTGTGTTTCGTGTAAAATCATGAACAGCAAGAAGGAGATACAATATGAATCAATTTGTTGATGTTCCTAAGGTCATTGGAACCAAGCAAACTCTTAAAGCTGTGAAAGAAGGCAAAGCACTTAAGGTGTTTTTGGCCGAAGATACAGAAGAACACATCAAAAAAAGTATTATTGATTGTTGCAACGAATACAATATAACGGTGGAAAGTGTCGAAACCAAAATTGGTCTCGGTCGAGCTGGCGGTATTGATCGTGGTGCGGCGGTAATTGCTATTGTAAAATAAAAGAATTGGAGTTGCCTCACGAGAGTCACTCCGATTCTAACATGACGTCATTAACAATCTGTTTCAGGTTGTTGATATATTTTGAAAAAGGAGGTGCAGGACTAAATGCCTACAATTAATCAGCTTGTAAAAAAAGGAAGAAAACGCACGGAAGAAAAAACAAAAACTCCAGCGTTGAAAGCAAACCCTCAAAAAAGGGGCGTGTGTACAGCAGTTAGAACATCCACACCGAAGAAACCAAACTCTGCCTTAAGAAAAATCGCCAGAGTTCGTCTCGTTAACGGAATGGAAGTTACAGCGTATATCCCAGGCATCGGTCATAATTTACAGGAACATAGTATTGTTCTTGTTAAAGGTGGTCGTGTTAAGGATTTACCAGGAGTTCGTTATAAGATTATCCGTGGCGCGCTCGATACCGCTGGTGTTGACGCACGTAGACAAGCTCGATCCAAATACGGGGCTAAAAAGCCTAAAAAGTAGTAGTGCATAGTGCTGCATATTAAAGCGCTCGTAAAAAAGATCGAGACCAGATATATGTTAGAGACGCTATACGCACAACAACGAAATGTTGGATGTCGAGTACCGATGAACATAAAAATAATGTTGAGGAGGGAAGTAAAGTGCCTAGAAAAGGACCTGTTCCAAAAAGAGAAGTTTTGCCTGATCCAATCTACGGAGATATTGTTGTAACCAAATTGGTTAACAATATTATGTTAGATGGGAAAAAAGGTATTGCCCAAAAGATTGTATATGATGCATTTGATAAAGTTAATGAAAAAACCGGAAAAGACCCACTGGAAGCGTTTCAGGAAGCTCTGGCCAATATTACACCTGTTTTAGAAGTAAAAGCACGCCGAGTCGGTGGTGCAACTTACCAGGTGCCAATAGAAATCAGAACGGAAAGAAAACAAGCTTTAGGACTCCGCTGGTTAGTAAATCTATCCCGTAAACGATCTGAAAAAACAATGAAGGACCGTTTAGCTGGAGAAATTATGGATGCACTGAATAACAGTGGTGCAGCTGTAAAGAAAAAAGACGATACACACGCCATGGCAGAGGCCAACAAAGCATTTGCACATTATCGTTGGTAGTCTTTTAAATTTGAAAAAAAGAGAGGAAAGCATCAGTGTCTAGAGATTATAGTTTAGAAAAAACAAGAAATATAGGTATTATGGCACATATTGATGCAGGAAAAACCACTACCACAGAAAGAATTCTGTTCTATTCTGGAAAAATCCATAAAATCGGAGAAACACATGATGGTGTTTCTCAAATGGACTGGATGGAACAGGAACAGGAAAGAGGGATTACAATTACCTCAGCTGCAACAACGTGTTTCTGGAAGGAAAATCGTATCAATATTATTGATACGCCAGGCCACGTTGATTTTACCGTCGAAGTTGAACGTTCACTGAGGGTTCTCGATGGTGCTTTAGCAGTATTTTGTGCAAAAGGTGGCGTTGAGCCTCAATCAGAAACTGTATGGCGTCAAGCCGATAAATACAACGTTCCAATAATGGCTTATGTTAATAAAATGGACATTACCGGAGCTGATTATTTTAATGTACTGAAAATGATGGAGGATCGTTTAGGCGCGAATCCTGTTCCAATCCAATTACCTATCGGAAAAGAAGGCGACTTCATTGGGATCATTGATCTCGTTATAATGAAAGCCATGATCTATAAAGATGAATTAGGTGAGGAAATTGATATCATTGATATTCCCGAAAACATGCTTGAAATGGCAAAGGAATACCGTGAAAAATTAATTGAATCTATTTCAGACTACGACGAAGTCATCATGGAAAAATTTCTTGATGGTGAAGAAATTCCCCTTGATCAATTAAAAGCAGCAATCCGTTTGGCAACACTGCATGTGGATATCATTCCGGTTGTTTGCGGTTCTTCCTATAAAAACAAAGGTGTTCAGCTTGTTCTGGATGCTGTTGTTGATTATATGCCATCGCCACTGGATGTTCCTGCCATTATGGGGACTAATCCAGAAACTGGAGCTGAAGAAGAGCGGCATCCTAGCGATGAAGAACCATTCTCAGCATTGGCTTTCAAAATCATGACGGACCCATTTGTGGGTAAGCTTGCATTTTTTAGAGTATATTCAGGAACCATTACTTCAGGTTCTTACATCTACAACTCTTCAAAAAACAAAAGAGAACGTCTTGGACGTATTCTCCAGATGCATGCTAACCATCGTCAGGAAATATCAGCAGTTTATACTGGAGATATCGCTGCTGCAGTCGGTTTGAAAGACACTTCCACCGGAGATACTCTTTGTGTGGATACTTCACCCATTGTTCTTGAATCCATGGTATTCCCTGAACCGGTAATCCATGTCGCCATTGAACCAAAAACAAAGGCGGGTCAGGAAAGAATGGCTACAGCTTTACAAAAGCTTTCAGAAGAAGATCCAACCTTTAGAACACACACCGATGAAGAAACAGGGCAAACGATTATTTCAGGTATGGGTGAACTTCACCTTGATATCATTATTTCTCGTATGCTTCGTGAATTTAAGGTTGAAGCTAATGTTGGAGCCCCTCAGGTAGCTTACAAAGAATCAATAACCAAAGCTGTTGAAGCCGAAGGTAAATTTGCGCGTCAGTCAGGTGGTCGTGGTCAATACGGTCATTGTCTCATTCGTATGGAACCGGTTGAACCTGGCACTGGTTATATTTTTGAAAACAAGGTTACTGGGGGATCAATTCCAAAAGAATTTATTAACCCAATTAATCAGGGGATTGAAGAAGCCATGCGTAATGGCGTAATTGCAGGTTATCCTGTACTTGATCTTAAAGTTAGTGTTTATGACGGATCTTTCCATGACGTGGATTCATCTGAAATGGCCTTTAAGATTGCCGGATCTATGGCATTTAAAAACGGTATGAGAAAAGCAGATCCAGTTATATTGGAACCTGTATTTAAACTCGAAGTCGTTATGCCGGAAGAATACATGGGCGACGTCATGGGAGATATTAGCTCTCGACGTGGTCGTATCGAAGGAATGGAAATGCGCGCTGGTGCCCAGATTATTAAAGGGACTGTGCCATTATCAGAAATGTTTGGTTATGCAACGACATTAAGAAGTAAAACTCAGGGTCGTGGTGTTTATACCATGCAGTTCTCACATTATGAAGCCGTACCTAAATTTATTTCAGAAGAAATAATTGAAGGTAAAAAATAAGTGCGAAGCACTAAAGTAAATTTTTATTAAGGAGAAGAGCAAATGGGAAAAGCAAAATTTGAAAGAAACAAACCACATGTTAATGTTGGAACAATTGGTCATGTCGATCATGGTAAAACCACTTTAACAGCAGCAATTACATCTGTTTTACATAAACGATACGGAACAGGGGAAGCAGTCGCATTTGAAAATATCGATAAAGCCCCAGAAGAAAGAGAACGTGGGATCACTATTTCAACAGCTCATGTTGAATATGAAACCCCAGCCCGTCACTACGCTCATGTCGATTGCCCAGGCCATGCCGATTATGTTAAGAACATGATCACC
>JAENWK010000207.1 GCA_016650045.1 Eubacteriaceae bacterium
AAACATACAACCCTTTTTTTATTTCCGGCAAACTTATTTGAAGTTTTTTTTGGATAAAAAAACCGGCTTTAAAATAAAGTCTGTTTCTCTTGAAATCCGCACCAGTCAATGAACTTCGCTCCTTACAACCCCTTGCGGTGTCGCCCTAAGCGGCTGCAAATATACACCCTCTTTTTACTCTCTGACAAGCTTTTTTTTATGTTTTTTTTAATGTATTCTTAACGATTTGGTAATAGGGAAGTTAGATGGCAAAAAAAAGAGCGTAGAACTCATAATGATTGGGTTTGAAGTTGAAACGGGGAATGTTTAAGCCGGAATTTAAACTTAGGTTTTTCTAAACTCTTCTTTTGTCTTGACTCTTGGTTCTTGACTCTTGGTTCTTGACTCTTTTTGAACTTCCAGGATTAGTGGTGATCGTCTTTATACCTTCACTCCGAAACCAAAAAAAATAATTTTCCGCTCCCGAAAGCTATCGGGATCGCAGATTCCCGCAGATCTTTTCTATGATTACCAAGCCCTTGGTCCTTATATAACTTTCCAATTCTTTTATATATAATACCCCGGATATGCCATTATGAACATTAATGAAGAATCTTACATACTCATTGGACAAATCATAAATAATAGAACGCGAACAGTTTCGCTACTTCTACCCGTCCTCTCATAGCAGGGATTCTTCCTCGCCCAAAAGCTCGTTCAGAATGACAAAACTAGAGGGTTAGATTATTCCGAATGACAAAAAATACTTGATTGGAATAGCGCGCCCAACAGCTTACTTTTTAAGTCAGTCATCAGTCTTGGCTCTTGGTTTTCCTTAAACTTCTAATTTCCCACTTCTAACTTAGCTTTAATCAACTTAAAGGAAAAAATTCCAGACCAGGCCAAATCGGACTATAAAATCACGATAAGGGTAATCTGGCGCTGAAAAATTATTGTTGCCGTCTATTAGGGAATTGAGGTGTTCCAGCTTAAAAAAGATACGGGTCTGGCGGATCTTTGCATTGAAAAAGAAATCGACAACGGGAAAATCACCAAATTCCTGAACGTTCTGTACATAAAACTCGGCTAAAACGGAATCATAACCATTCATTTGATAACTGCTAAAATAATTCAGGGTCAAGCCGGTTTGCATAAACAATGCCCTTTTAAACCAATGGTCACTATAATAAAGCGTATTCCTGGAAACCAATTCTGGAACATTGAAAACTTCCCGCCCACTGCTGACATTTTGAAACATCAAAGTATTGTCCAGCGCAAACTTTCCTAAGCGAAACTCCCGACTCGCTTTTAATTTGATATAATTAACCGTGCCCCCATATTGCAACGGCTTAACCGCATCATCCTGGTTCTTTGCAAAATAAGCGTATTTATCTATTTGCGAGACACTTCCTTCCAAATTGAGCCATTTTTTTGAATTTAGCTTTACATCAAGACTACGGGTGCTTTGGTTTTTAAAATCATTTTGCCAATTGTAATTGAGATAATCACTTTGGTAGAGAAGAAAATTAAAATTAGGCGCGCGCTCATTGCTGTTGATCCCTGCACTTAAATAGCTGTCTTCATTTAACCGATACCCCACCCCTGCGGTGAGATAATGACCAGAATAGTCGCCGGCAAGATTGACCATTGCATCCCCAAAAAGTTCTAGGGGACCAAAGTTGTTGGAATATTCGGCTCCCACAGAATAGTTTTCACTGACAAATCTATTGGTGATGTCCTTGTCTTCTAAAAACAGCAGCGAATTATAGCCGTAGTTAT
>JAENWK010000073.1 GCA_016650045.1 Eubacteriaceae bacterium
CGCTCGTCACTACGTTCGTAGCTTTGTGCTCCAATTTGCTCCGTTGCTTCCGCTTCCAGAAGGTGATTCAAAATGATCGGCATTACTTTTGCCATTGCTTCATCTCGATTCCCAAGAAATAGTGATTTAACCTCTTCGCTATCCAGTGTAAAATGTACTTGAGCCATTTCTTTTCCTCCTGTTGTATGTTGTCTCTCAAACACCATTATACAGAAGGCGAGGTCTTGGCTCACTCTTTTGAAAAGAAACTCGTCGAAAAATTTGGGATAGATACTGCGCAAAACAAAAAAATAGGGCAAATCATTAATCCGGCTTATCCTGACGAAAATGACATCACGCAAATACGCAATCGAATCAAGCTTACATCTAAAAAACTTTGATAAACGAGTTTAACCATTTGGAGACTATGTAACCACGTCCATGTTTTTCTAACATCGCTATACCGCCTTTATTTGATGATTTTATTATAACATATGATATGATATAATAAAATTTCAAGTACGTTTAAGCGGGTTTTAAGGGCTCGGATTCATCAAATTCACAAAAAAACCTGTTAGAAAAATCAAAGCCTGTGGTATATGAAGATTTAAAAATGACAAAGAACATTTATTAATTACTCAACTTTCCCAGCTTCAAAATTCAGCTGAGACATTAGTACAACACCATCTGGAGCTTCTAAAAAACAGAAGTTGACAGAAAAATGCACCTGACATCTGATATGATGAGCTTATTTGTCGAACAATTGAATACGGTAGGCGCCAGAAAGTCTATGCTGTTAAAAAATCAACTCCAGCAATGGATTGACTCTCAGGCCTCATTTGTAAAGGCTTTGTTTGGTCAATTAGGCTGGGAAAGTTGAGTCTTTTATATTACCAGACACTATTTATGTATATTTAACCACTTCAGCAGGGGTATTATTGATTAGTAATTGGATTATTATTTTAGCTGCACAAATAAAGAACCGAAAATATTATTTTATCAAAGGTACCACCGAAGGAAAACAATTTAAAATGTTGTGTGCACCCTATAGTTCATATTTTGGAATTTTACTGATCATCCTTACTTTAATTGGAGTAACAAACAATCCCATCCAGCGAATTGGATTATTTGTAAGCATCGGCATTGTTGTCATTATTTCGATTGCATCTGTGAAAGCAAAATCTTGAAGATCGGTGCCTGACAGAGGGCGATCACAGGTCCCGAACCGTCTCCTTATGTTTCTATTTGAAACCGTTCAAAATGTATGATAAACTGTTAGTATTCTTAAGAAAAATCAAGGTGATCCATTAAATGTATCAAAAGATTAAAAATAACACTTCTAATTTAATCGAACATACAAGAAATTTGAAATATATTGTAGCCTTTGAAGGTATCATTGTTGGTGCGATAGCTGGATTCATTGCAATTATTTATCGGTTGGCTTTGGAATATTCGGAACAGACCCTGAAGTTTATATTGGATTATGGAAATAGCCACGCTTGGGCTATTTTGGCCTGGATGGTGGCTTTGATAATAATGGGTCTTTGTGTTGGCTACCTTATTAAATGGGAGCCGATGATTGCAGGAAGTGGAATTCCTCAGGTTGAGGGGGAACTTGAAGGATATTTCAAAGCTCCATGGATTCGAGTAATTATTGGAAAATTTGTTGGTGGAATACTTTGTCTTTTCGGTGGCTTATCCCTTGGACGAGAAGGACCATCGGTTCAGCTGGGTGCCATGGGCGGAAAAGGTTTTGCTAAAATATTTAAACGAATAAATATAGAAGAACGGTATTTGATGACTTGTGGGGCCAGTGCTGGTCTGGCTGCAGCATTTAATGCGCCGTTGGCAGGAGCCATGTTTGCTTTAGAAGAAGTCCATAAAAACTTTTCGGCAACGGTTCTGTTTTCTGCGATGACGGCATCCATTACCGCTGATTTTGTATCCAAATATATTTTTGGATTGGATCCGGTTTTTAATTTTGCAGTTCAGTCTGCTATTCCCCTTAAGTATTACGGACTGGTTATATTGTTGGGAGTAATTCTTGGCGCTGGAGGGGCCTTTTACAATAAGGTGCTGCTAAAGACCCAAGAACTTTACAGTAAATTCAAGTGGCTTAAAATGGAATTCCGACCTGTAATTCCATTTTTAACTGCTGGAATTTTAGGCTTTACTATGCCTCAGGTGCTGGGCAGCGGTCACTCAATGATTACGCTTCTTGGGACCGGCAATCTTTTATTGCCGGGAATGGTTGTTTTACTTGTGGTGAAGTTTATTTTTTCCATAATGAGCTTTAGCTCTGGAGCACCGGGTGGGATCTTTTTCCCGCTTTTAGTTCTCGGTGCGTATATTGGCGGAATTTTTGGAACCCTCGCAGTTCATTCATTGGGGATCGATCCGCAATTCATTAATAATTTTATAATCATTGCCATGGCAGGTTATTTTACTGCCATTGTTCGGGCTCCTATTACCGGCATAGTACTGATTACTGAAATGACGGGTTCTTTTACTCATCTTTTATCTCTTTCAGTGGTTGCCATTGTTTCAGAAATTACCGCAGGGTTATTAAACGCCCATCCTATTTATGAATCGCTTCTGAAGCGAATCCTTAAAAACCGTGGGGAAGAACCCATTGTTGACAGTACCGATAAGCTTCTTCTTACGATGACGGTTCGCCGGGGATCAATGCTGGATGACCAGTTGGTTTCGAATATTGAATGGCCGGATAACTGTTTGTTAGTCGCCATTCGACGAGGCGGCAGGGAAATTATTCCAAAAGGGCACACATGGATTCGCTGCAGTGATAACATCGTGGCATTGATTAATGCAAAAGATACCATTCTTATTAATGGGATACTTCGTGAGATGTGCCAGAAGGGTGAGTTGTAAGATGACCAGCTGAAAAAAATGGTGACAAAAGGGCATATGAGACTCAAGGCCATGGCAGAAGTCATTTTAATTAAGTATTTATAGCTCAAAAAACAGCCCTTAAATTAATTAAGGGCTGTTTTAAAATTCAGGAAAAGCAATGAAGATAACTATGAAAAAAATCAAAAGGGAAAAGAGAGAATAGCATTTTAGTAAAAAAGAGGTAAGGTTAATGAAAATCTTAATATTATATTTTAGTGGAACGGGTAATGCTGAGTTTATCGCTCAGTATATTGATAAACATTTAAATTGCGATCCATTTAAGGCGAGTTTGAAAAGCCGCAGGGCTTAGTAAATATTTATTTTTCAAGTAAAAAATCTACGATATTGACCTGTTTGATACCATCATTGTCCATCGAAAGCTCATCCATAGATAATATAAATTTGGGATAGTGGTCGGCCACCTTTTTTAACGGGGCTATTTCACGCTCGAAGGTGGCAGGGTCAAGAATACTTGCAGAAACCTGATAGTATACCTTATCGCCGCCAGTCATCGCAATAAAATCAATTTCTTTATCATCTACCTTACCGATGTCGACCGTATACCCTCGTCTCAGAAGCTCCAGATACACGATATTTTCAAGAATATGGCCGATGTCAGCATTTTTATCCCCGAGCAGCATGCGGCGCAGTCCAATATCTACCAGATAATACTTTTCAAGAGATTTTAGATGTTGTTGACCCTTGACATCATACCTGTTAACCTTATATAGAAAGTAAGGATTTTATTGCATAAGGAAGTGAATAAATGAACGTAGCCCAAAGTCTTGCGGTACTGGGCGAAATCAGCATCAGTGGCACAATCCTAAAGGTCGAGGAATTGGCGAGCGTCCTGCAAGTCTGCCTTGATGCCGGAGCGAAGAAGGTGCTAATACCGATAACGTCCGCTGCCGAACTCGGCACAGTTCCGTCAGACCTAGACCTCATCGGCGTATTTTACAGCACCCCGCAGGAAGCCGTGTTTAAGGCTCTGGGTGTGGAATAGAGTATACTGCAAAGGAGAGAAAATAATGGAACTACAAACATTCGCAACAAATGTGACGACGATGAAAACCGAAACAGAAATGCTCGTCGAGACGGTAACAAACCAGCAGCATAAAACAACGCTCGAAGATTTTATTGTTTCGATAACAAAACTGTCGGACTTTTTAGACAATGCCCAAAATGTAAAAGCATTAAGTGAGTATGACAAAAAGCCCGATGCTAATAAAGATAATTGTCCTCTCGATATCTTTTGCAAAGACCTCTTCGCAAAACTGGTTGCAGTTGAACCTTTGCTTATTTCCAGCGTTTTTGACTTTTTGCGCCCAGAAAACCAACCGACAGTTGATGCAATGGGGCAGCGTGTAATGCCTGCAACTCAATATAACCAAAATGGTTTTAATTTGCTTAATGATGCACTGAAAACGCTTTTTGCTAACAATTTACCCGAAGCATTTGAAGCCCTAAAATATTTAAGCGGACACAATAAAACGCTTATAATACTGGGGCCAAATGGGAGCGGAAAGACTTCGTTTGCCAATTACCTAAAAAGTGTCGAGACACATGTTAAAGTAATACCAGCCTCTAAACCAACAAAGGCTATGGGATATGTTCCCAATATATATAACTCAACGATTGAACAATATAACAGTGAAATCTTTCAAGGCGGCGATTTAAAAGAGGACTTATTGCAAAAGCTGATAATCGGTTTATGCACGGAACATGATAATGCTGCTCGGAAATTCTATGATACAGGAGAAAAAGACGATACAACCTTTGAAAAAGTTAAGAGAATATTTGACAATTTCTTTGATGTAAAACTGGACAATTCAAATTTCGGAAACAAACAGCTTCAAGGAAAGAAAACAGGGCTAGAAGCATTTCCATTTAATAATATGAGTGATGGAGAACGCGTAGCGTTTTTTTACATAGCAACAGTGATAGTTGCACCGCCACAATCATTCATTGTCGTGGATGAACCTGAAAGCCATTTGAATCCTGCAATCTATAACAAGGTTTGGGACAGGCTAATGGAGGTTCGGAGCGATTGCCAGTTTATTTTCATTTCACACACTATGGAATTTATAAACGCGAGGTCAGATTTTGAACTCGTTAAGATAAAGTGCTTTACTTATCCGAACAAGTTTGATTTTGAGTTTTTGGGTAGCACATTAGAAGACTTAAGTTCTGATTTCATCGTTGAAGTAGTGGGAAGCCGTAAGCCGATTTTATTTTGCGAAGGTTCTAAAACTGATTACGATTTTAAGGTATATGAGAACTTGTTTGGCGATAAATATACGGTGATTCCAACCGGCAACTGTGCTTCAGTTGAGAATAGCGTTGATGCCTGTAATGCGCACGCGACTACATATAGCATACAGTCAGCGGTTGGAATAATTGACTCTGACCTTAAAAGTGATGCAGAAATAAATCGTTTAAAAGCAAACAAGGTTTATGCCTTGAAATGCAACGAAATTGAAATGTTGCTGCTTGATGAGGCGATTTTCAAAAAGGTGTTAGCGCAGATATACAAACCAGAAATGGAGTTTGCTGTTTTCAAAACTGCGTTTTTTGCGAAGCTTACAGAGCGGAAGCAATACATAATAAAACGTCTTGTAAAAACTCAAATTGACGGAAAACTCAAAAGTTCAGTTATCGACGATAAAACAAATAAAACTCAAGAGGAATTAAGAGCAAACCTTTCAAGTATTTTCGGTGGGTTTGATGTTGACACACTATGGGCAGCTTGCGATTCAAAGATAACCGATATCATAATGCGGCAAGATTATGATACGGCACTCAAATACTGCTGTTTAGAACACACAGAGGTAATAGTCGGAGTTGGCAAACCATTTGTAACAGGCTACGCAACAATAGCTTTAGGCGTTTTGAAAGACGATGCCACGCTCGCAGCATCAATCAAGACAAAATACTTTGGAGATTCTGATTTATAGCTTGTTATCATAACGACTGATAAAGACAAGCTGTTCAAGAAACTAAATTAATACAAAAACGCCCGTGAATGCCGATAAAAATCGAGCATTCACGGGCGTTTGGGGTTTTGTCCATAAGAACGGTCTACATCAGCAGGCCTTGCTACTCGAAATCCGGGCTAACCTGTGTTTGGGACTTTCACCCGTTAGATTGCGCACATGTTGGCACACTAAAAATCAAAAAAAACCCTTTCGAGTTTCGTTTTGAATCGTCAACATTCCATATCCATTTCTTCTTCCTGGTCCAATGACCTTATCGGAAAATGATTGGTGAGCTGCGTGTAGCCATTGATAATAAACTGCTTAATATAGTCAGCATCCACTTCAACGGAAACCTTGGATAAGGCAGTTTCAATCATTTCCTCGCGAAGCACCGGAAGATAATAGTCAACTCCGATTTGCTCAAACAATTCAATAAAATCACGGATGAACAGGTCGTTTTTCCTGGTTTTATCCGATGGATAACCACGACTGATCAGAGCAATATTATTATCAAAGTTCGGTGCCATGCTGATAAAATCACCGGTATAAGGATCTCTTAGAAAACCATAATTCTCGGTATGTCGAT
This sequence comes from Eubacteriaceae bacterium, assembly GCA_016650045.1. Classification (GTDB taxonomy): domain Bacteria; phylum Bacillota; class Clostridia; order Eubacteriales; family Eubacteriaceae; genus Acetobacterium. The sequence goes on from JAENWK010000073.1 coordinate 6,451, forward strand.
CCATATTAAAGCAAACCGTATCCAATAACAAAATATCCAGATATTCCTTAGCCATATATGGGCTTAAGTTTTTAATTTTATTATAATTGATGAGGTAATTAATATCCTCACCAACCAGACTACGTGCCGGTTCGTAATTGACTTTTGCCCCATTTGTAAAATCAAGGCTTTTAATACCCTTTTCCCAAAGTTCACAGTGTGCCATACTAAAGTTTAGCAGCCTTCCCAATTCACAGATAAACTGTTCAGAAAACTTTTCAAAGGTGTTTCCATTTATTTTCAATACGTGCGACTTGCGTATCCTGGCTCATTAAATAACCATTAATACTCTTCATAACTTACTCCCGTCATATTGACTTGGCTTTATATTTTGTTTTCTTTTATTTTATCACTATCTCTGTTTTTTATCACTAAAAACCTCCTGTTTTATTTTTAATGACACACAACCACTAAATTCCACTTGCATCATGACATTGAAGATTTAGAAAAAATATACTATTTTTTATAAAAAAAAATTGGGTAGGAGGCTAGACATTAATTGACTAGCCTCCTACCCGATTTTACAGGATAATACTCTTAGGGCGTGGCCTAAGAGACACTTAATTGTGGAAGGTGAGTGAAAACAAAAATAATTACAAAAAAGAGATAATTCTATCTGCTGTTCTATATGTTATAATTAACATTAAAAAATGAAGATGACATTAGGAAAATCATTAACGATTGCTAGAATTATAATTATTAAATTTTCAATATGAATCCGGAAAGGCAGGATGAATTAAGAGACCTCAGGAATAATCTTGGAAAAAATGGAAAGAAAAAGGTGATGGAATGAATAGAAAACAGACTAAAGGAATGAAAAGACGAAAGAAAAAAAGCCGTATTGGTGCTAAAATTCTAGTCGTCCTGCTGATTCTGGCGATTTTATGTGTTGGCGTTGTTTATTCAATTTATGCTGCTAATCGAATGGATATTTCAGACTATGACTATCAGGTTAAAGATAAAACTGAAATTTATTCATCTGATGATGTGTTGATAGCTGAATTGTATACAAAA
>JAENWK010000144.1 GCA_016650045.1 Eubacteriaceae bacterium
ATAGAAAAATCAACGGGAAAGGAATTTGTCTATCTGAATCATGTCATGAAATTCCGGTCCATCGGCATTCGTGGTCCCTGGACCAGCGGAGGCATAGAGCATAACTTTGGTTTGGATCTGGGCCATGCGCCCTGGGCGGCTGCTCCGGTCGATTATATAATGAAAGAAAATGCCGACGGTAGTGTGAGTTGTATTGTAGGAGGGATTGATCTGGCTTCCCGTACCCAATGGCGGGTTAATATTCTTTTGCCCAAAGACAAAGCCTATTTTGAAACCAAAAGCATGTGGTACAATCCCACTCCCTTACATGATGCTTATTTATCCTGGGAAAATGCTGCTTTTAAGGCAACCAATGATTTACAGTTCTTTTTCCCTGGCACCTATCTTGTAGGGCACGATGGGTCTGCGCATCCGTGGCCGATGGATAAGGAGGGAAGAGATTTGTCCTGGTATAAGAACAATGATTTTGGTGGCCATAAATCCTATCATGTGATGGGGACTTACACTAACTGGTTTGGCGGATACTGGCATGATGAAGACTTTGGCTTCGGACATTGGGCTCCCTACAGTGATGCGCCAGGTAAAAAAATATGGATCTGGTCTTTGGCTAGGGATGGCGCTATCTGGGAAGATCTTTTAACCGATACTGATGGTCAATATATAGAAGCACAATCGGGCGTAAAACTAAATCAGGCAGCGGAAAGGAGTGGTTTTCATAGTCCTTTTAACCAGCTTTCTTTAGGGCCTTTTTATTCAGAAACTAAAACGGAGTTCTGGTTTCCTGTAAAAGCATCAAATGGCATGGTTGATGCTTCTCCGTATGGCACTTTGAATGTGACACTTTCTAATGATAGTTTAACCATTGCCCTGAGCCCAATTGCGGCCATTGACGATAGTTTGAAAGTCACTGTGGATCATAAAATAGTCTATACGGAACCGCTTCGGCTACAACCGATGCAGGTGTATCATCAGACTGTTGCAGTGCCCCAGGCTATAGATAAATCTATTAGGGTGACCGTTGGAAAAGATAAATTGGTATATTCTTCTGCGAAAGAAAAAGTAATAGAACGGCCTGTTGTTTCTGCTGAGGATCAGAATCCTCATTCCGCTGAACGGCTCTTCCGCTTAGGAGAAGATGTGAGTGCCATGCGAAATTATGCTGAGGCTCAAGCTTATTACCTAGCATGTCTTAAAAAAGAACCTACCCACAGCCGGGCATTAAACAGGATGGCGGAATTGTTTTACCGTAAAGGCCAATACGAGGAAGGGTCAAAATATGCTAAAAAAGTCCTAGCGGAAAACACATACGACGGCGGAGCGAATTATATATATGGCGTTCTGCAACGAGAAATGGGCAATTTGACAAAAGCGGAAGAGGCCTTAAGTATTGCTGTCAGGACGATGGAATATCGATCCGGAGCCTATGTGCTATTGGCAGGTATCCGTTTGCAAAAGCAGGATTTTGTCAACACGAAAATTTACGCGCAAAAGGCGTTGGATTATAACAGAAACAATTTAATGGCTTATGAATTACTGGGAACAAGCTACAGAAAACTTAAAAATTTCACGCAGGCAGAAAAGACATTGGATGAGCTTCTGGAAATTGATCCACTCAACCATTATGCACGGTTCGAACAATATCTTCTGCACCCAGCAATTGAAACCATGAATACATTTAAATTAGGCATCCGAAATGAACTGCCTCACGAAACTTATCTGGAGCTGGCTATGGTGTATGTAAATCAGGGACTAAATGATGAGGCTATCAAAGTGCTGGAACAAGCGCCTGCTTATCCTACCGTTTCTTACTGGCTGGCTTATTTGAATAAAGATGTTTCTCCGGAAAAAAGTAGAAACTATTTGCAACAGGCAGAGGATGCGTCGCCTGAACTGGTATTTCCTTTCCGTCTGGAAACAATTCCAGTGCTTCAATGGGCCCAAAAGCAGTCTGCTTCATGGAAAACTATGTATTACCTTGGCCTGATTTACTGGAGCAAATCAGATGTTGAAAATGCAAAAGACTTATTTGAAAAATGTAAGAACAACCCCGAATTCGCTCCTTTTTATATGTCCAGAGGCATCTTATTTCAGGGAGACAGCACCAAAGATAATTATCTTGATTTTAAAAAAGCCAATCAGCTTAATCCAAAGGAATGGCGGACTTGGCATTATCTCACGGACTATTATCAGGGAAAAGAAGATTTTCAGCAGGCTGTTACGAATGCGAAAAAGGCTTATGCGCTTTTTTCCGACAATCCGGTGATTGGACTAGACTACGCTAAAGCGCTTGTGAACGTAGAGGATTTTCAAAAAAGTGTGCAGGTACTTCATAAAGTTCGGATTCTTCCGCAGGAAGGCGCAAGGGAAGGCCATGACATTTATGAACTTGCCAATCTGGCCCTCGCTGTTAATAATGTAGAGAAGAAAAAGTATAAGGAAGCCATTCAATATCTGAATGAATCAAAAAAATGGCCCGAAAATCTTGGAGCCGGTAAACCCTACGATCCTGACAACAGGCTTCAGAATTTTCTGGCGGCTTATTGCGAAACGCAACTGGGTCATCAAAAAGAAGCAGATCTGTATGAAAAAAATATTGCGGATTATTCCCTGGATTCTGAGCATTGGAATGGCCAAAATGATTTGAATAATTACCTGAGTGTTCTGGTGCTGAAAAAAAGAGAAAAACAGGAGGAAACCGACAAACTAGTTTTAATATGGAAAACCAGTCAGGACTCTCTGAGCAACTGGAATATCGCGGCTGGTGCTGCCTCTCCTGAAACGCAATGGGTGCTGGCTAAGTACCAGAATAAAGATCAGGCAGCTGAAGAACTTGAAGAAAAGATAGTTGCCAAAGGTAATTTAAAACAAAATATTTTTTTCGAAGTTATTGAGCTTGTTGATATGGCTGATAACTGAAAATATGGAATGGGCTGTACTTTTTCAATACATAGGTTCTCTGAAGATTGATGTTTTGTTTGACTGATGAATAATTTCCTCCTGAATGAGCAATAAAGTTGAAATAAAAATAATCACCACCGATGATGAATGGGTGTTTTATAAAATAATGGCTATCTTTTCTAAGAAAAGATTCTTTGTTAGAAGCTTAGTCATGTCATCAAAACCAGATAAAGATATTCAAGAATATTCTATTGTTATTGAAAGCGCCTTTTGGATAAAAATGAATATTCTGCCCCAACTGAACAACCAAATTGGTATATTTAGTGCTACAATGGAAAGGTTAACTTGACGTAAAGCAAAATCCAGAATTGATCTTTGTTTGGCCAT
>JAENWK010000191.1 GCA_016650045.1 Eubacteriaceae bacterium
ATTTATTTGTATTCTGTTTTTCCGGGTTTTGGGTCAGATATTTACGAATGGTTTCGTAATCGCCTTCGGCAATAATAAATTCAGAATCGAGATTTTCAAGAATGACTTCCTCGGGCCTAATCTCTATAGCAGCATCCATCACCTCATGATTGCGTTCCTCAACCATTAACATTTCTTTTTGGTTCAAAGCCATTTTTCGCTGATCAAGTCCAGCCTCAATGACGTCAAGATCATCAATCCGATTATTAATAAGCTTTGATAAACGGATGAGATCATCCAATACCTCATCCACCACAAATTGTTTGTCAACAATCGCCTTAAGCTTTTCGCGAATCAAATTTCCGGTAGCAATGATTTTTTCATCCCCGGTAATGGGGGTGTATGTTTCGATGGCATCGTGAAAGTCTGATACCGCACCCTGAAGAAAATGGGTTTCCTCCATCGATTTTTCAATTTCATAAAAAAGGGTTCTCAATCGCCGTTCAATGGAAATAAAATCTTCGTCATTTTCGACTTCAGCTTCATCCGGACTTTGAACTTTTTTTTTCATATTCTCGTCCAGAGGTACTGTTTTGAATAGCAGATTTTTGTTTTTACTGCTTGCATCGTTTCTTTCAGCATTGGGCAAATCATTAAATAATTCTTTTCTATCTTTCGATTCTTTTTGTGTTTGTTCTTCCGCACTTAAAACTTCAGCCACTGGTATTGCCACCGTTGGATCTGCCATTGTCATGTCCTGGGGTACTTCTGCTTTAATAACCCCTGGTTTTGTCAGATTTGTAAGTTCCACTGGTTTTGGCGATGGTTGGTTAACCGGGGTTACCGGCATCGCTTTTATTTCAGAGCCTGGCTTTATTTTATCCTGATCTTTTGCCAAACTCAACCTAATATCTTTTAAAAACTCACTGGTTTGGTAGCGCTTCTCATCCTCATAAATTCCCGGTTTGGAAGGTTCAGGAACATTTTGTTGCCCCTTTTTTTCATTTTCCAGCAGGGTTGTAAAAATACTGTCGTATTCTGAATCTTCTTCATCCGAATGATTGAGCCATGACTTTCGTTCCTCTATACTTTTCTGGGTTTCAGGGCTTTCCTGAGCTTCTTCATCTTTACCAATGAGAACCCACCATAATAAATGGGCAATCAACACAAAAATGAAATCACAAATGGTCAGGCCAATGAAAAATGACAGGGGTACATCCGGCATCAGAACCCAGGATATACCAAAGACAATTCCATTCCCAATAATTGAAATAAATGCGGCAATAAATGGAATGTTTTTGTGCGATAAATTCCGATTAAGATCATATAATGAAAGCACAACCACCTTAATACCAATAAACATTCCCATTAAAATAATAAAAGCGTTGGCATTCGGAAGTGTTGTCAATACCTGAAACACCAACAGAAAAGCATATCCTGAAAGGGCTAAGCCAATGATATCAAAAATCATCAAGCTCCAACATTTTCCCATACTTAATTTCATCGAATCACTCCTTGCTGTTTTTTCTCTTGGAAGTCTTTTTATCCCTGGAATTTCCTTCACCTGAAGAAAGATGATTAAACGATGATCCCAGACTGTCAATTCCCCCAGCACTCTGGTATAATTCTTCAATCTCCTGAAGTTTTTTATACTCACGATGAAGGGTTTCTTCCTTGCGATTGACTTCCTCATGACGCTGTTTCAAAATGATCAGAGCTGCTCCCAGGGAGTCTAACATTTCCTGAACCATTTTTTCCCGTTTTTCAATATTCGTCAATTGTTCATTGAGATCTTCTGATTTATACGCAGGGGGTGTTCCTTCATTTTTAAGGATTCGCTGTTCTTCATCCTTAATATCCCGGAACACTTGTTCAAATTTTCCCTTCCCTTTAATCAGAACCTTATCTTGACGGGAAACACTTTCAGTTTGGGTTGTTCCATTATTAACCGTCTTAATAATCAGAGATTTTAGCTCCTCATCCTTTTTTAATATTAACTTTTCTAAATTTTCAATTCGCGATTCAACATATTCAAAGTACTCATTCTTACCACTGAGTTCCGGTTCTTTTACCATAATTAATCCCACTCCTGTTATTTCAGTTTGAATATTTAACTCTATTCTCTATTATAACAAAGATTTTATAAAATGTATAATAAGATTTAACATTCCCTGAATTTTTCTATTTGAAAATATATATTTTACATTTTATTTACAA
>JAENWK010000061.1 GCA_016650045.1 Eubacteriaceae bacterium
CTTAATTTCAATTTGTGAGTTTAGGGTTTTTACGTTAGAACTGGATGCCAATTTCCGGTTGAAGATTTTAATGTTGTTTTTAGAACCAAAAAAATTAAGTATGCCCGAATCTAAACTTAATTTTAAATGAATATCTTTTAGATTCTTTAAGTCATACATATCCTTATAGTCAGATGATTGGGTTTCTATCCCTATCTTTTTAGATTTGGGGGCAAAAAAAGGAAAAACCATAATTATCATAGAAGATTGGTTCGGCTTACAGGTATAATACGTCTTATATTTTTCATCAAGAGTTCCGTCTTTACGGTACAATTCTGTAGTTATCTCAACAGAATAGGAAGTTGAACTTTTTTCAATATTGCTAATTCTGAAAATTTGTTTGCCAATAAGCTGGCTGCCTTTATCAAAATTTTTCCTAATGATTGTTTTTCCGGCAATCTGTTCAATAAGCATATCATCTTGTGCAGATACGAGATTGGCGGTTATTATAAACAGGAAAGTCAAAAAGGCGCATAATGTTCGCATAATTTTTTTTTAAAATTAATCCGTTTCTTTTAATTGAACTGATTCTTCTGTTGGTGATTCATTTTCAGGCAATTGATTACTTTGAGTTTTTTATTTCCTGAATTAATTCTTCCAAACTTACCGATGCTACCCCAATGTATTTGTCTGCGGCACCATAGTAAATAAATAAACTGTCTCCTTTCAAAACGGTTGCCGAAGGAAAAACCACATTATTCATTACTCCCTGTTTCTCCCAATCAAGTTCAGGCGAAAAAAGCGGATACCTCAATCGCCCGATTTCTTTTGTGGGTTCGTTTAAATCAAGAAGCGCTGCACAAGCGTGATAGATGTAACCTTCAGGCGTGTCTTCTACTCCGTGATAAATAATGAGCCATCCCTCACTGGTTTCAACAGGAGGGCAACCGCCACCAATGTAACTTGCTTCAAAAGGCATTTTGCTTTTAAGCACTATATATTTTTCAATATTGTGCAAATAATTCATCCAATACCGGTAAGTTAAATCCTTTAATTCATTAAAAAATGCAATCTGTATGTCCGGATAAATTCGATGGAGAAACGCGAACTTTCCATTTATTTTTTTTGGAAAGAAGACAACATCCTTATCCCATAAAAGATGATTATATGGCCTATCAATTCCTCCGTGTCTGGAAAACAATTTCATAAAGCGCAAATATTTTTCATTTACTCCTTCGCAATGTTCAATACAGGACTTGAATTCGTTATAGGTCATTTTTGGGGTTATGATCCCTTTTTTATCGAAGGTTTTCAGATCTTTGGAAGTGGCCAAAGCACCCAGCGCGTTCGTTCCGTCATAAGCGATATAAGTCAGAAAATAAGTTCCGTCAATAATTACAATGCGAGGGTCTTCTATTCCATTGGATTCATATTTTTCCTGTGGAATGAGGATAGGCTCGTCATTCCTTTTTCCGACTTCAGTGGGTGTTTTTAATTCACAATATCCCAGAGAAGAAAAATTGTCTTTGTTGATTGCCCTGTAAAACATGTGAATTTTACCGTCTGCTTCAATACAAGCGGGATTAGCCACACCTTGATCCTCAAAATTGAGTTCAGTGGGGCTAAGCAGGATTCCGTATTTTTTTACTTCAATCATATTGAGAATTCATTTTGATCAGCTATTTTTAAAACTCTTTTCGAATACCCAAACTCACATTGGTTTTCTGAATCGATTGATCTGCATTTCTTTCTAAACCGGAGAGTGCCCTTATTGCATCAATGGTTTCCGGTATTACGATGGTCTGGTTATCCACTACGTAAGCGTAAAATAATTCATCGCCTTCCACTTTCAGCATATCCTGCCAAAGCGCCACTTCATATATTTGAGTGTTGGTCCATATTTTCTTCATTATTAATTTTTTGTGATTTATTCTATTTCTTTGATACTGTACAATTGTGGGATTTCGGCATCCCATCCATAGGTTTCTTTGATACCCTTTTGTAATGCTTCTGCACTTTCTTTTTCGCCGTGTACAATGAAAATACGTTCGGGCTTATTTTTTATCTTACTCATCCAATCCATTAGCTCTGCGTGGTCTGCGTGTGCCGAGAGTCCTTCAATTTCGGCTACTTCCATATTAAATGTCACCCATTTTCCGTACACTTTTAGTTCCTTATCGCCTTCCAATAATTTTCTGCCACGGGTGCCTTCGGCTTGATACCCCACAAACAATAAGGTATTATTGGAGTTTTGCGCTTGTGTTTCAAGATAGTTAAGCATTCTGCCTCCCGTGAGCATTCCACTACCTGCAATCACAATTTTAGGTTTATTATCCGTTCGTAATTCCATAGTTTCGTTATAACTGCTTACGACTGTAAAGTGCGAACACATTTCATCACATTCATTGTCTTCTAATCGATGCCAATCCCTCGAACGATGGAACAGTTCCAATACATTGGCTCCCATCGGGCTATCCATTATCATTTGCACTTTGGGTATTTTGTTTTCCTTAAGCAATCTCCAAAAAATAAGCATCATCAATTGGGCACGTTCAACCGAAAAACTTGGGATAAATAGGCTACCACCTCTATTGATGGTGTCGTTGACTAATTTTTCAATTTGCGGAATGGCTTCCACTTCATCAGGATGAAACCTACCACCGTATGTTGATTCTATGAAAAGCACCTCGACCTTATTTGGCTTCAAGGGTGGATACAACAGTAAATCATTTGTTCTTCCAATATCTCCTGAAAAAACAAAGCGTTTTTCATAAACATCCAACTCGATGAAGGTGGCACCTAAGATGTGTCCGTTATATTGAAATCGAGCCCTGATACCATCAAACAATGGAATCCATTGGGATTGCGGAACGCCCTTAAAATGTGGAATGGTTTTTTCTACATCCTTTAAATCGTAAAGTGGTTCTGCGGGACTATGCTTTGAATAGCCTTCTTTATTGGCACGCTCAGCTTCCTGTTCCTGTATTTTGGCACTGTCGTTCAGTATGATTTTTGCAATGTCCAAAGTGGGATTGGTTCCATAGATAGGCCCATTAAACCCTTGTTTTACCAATCGAGGCAGATAACCTGTATGGTCCAAATGGCCGTGGGTAAGCAATACCATATCAATTTCTGAAACTTCCACAGACGGATATTCCCAGTTTTTAAGTCGTAATTCCTTCAATCCTTGAAAAAGTCCGCAGTCTATCAGTATTTTCCTGTCTCCAGTGTCCACTAAATATTTTGAGCCGGTTACGGTGCCTGCCGCTCCCAAAAAATGGATGTTTATTTTATTGCTTTTCATTTATCCAGTATTTTTTTAGTGTCCACCACAGCAGGAAGGTGTGTTTCCTTTGTCTTGGTGCGATTTGCTCAATTCCGCTATTTCATTATATAGATTGCGGGAATCCTCTTTAATAAGAAGCGCCAACTTCTTTATGGATTTAGGCTCAAAGTTTACCATCCCCAATAATATTTCAAGGGCTTCTTCGAGAAGTTTTGGGTCATCTTCCAATGCTTGGTAAAATGGTTCCAAGTCAATGTTGCTTTGTTGTTTCAATTCTTCAGTTTTCATCTGTTTTGTATTTAGAATTAATAATTGTTTATTTTATGATCTCATATTTTAATGTGTGGCGCATAATTCTTCTGAATCTTCGAGAATTTTTTTATGTCTTGCTTTTGGCACCCCTATTTTTTTCCAATAAACCCGGATTTTCGTTAAGCTCTTTGCAAAGTACAATGCCTTCATCCAGTAACTTTGTTTTTTCAGCTTTTGTAAGTGTTGTTAACGCGGTTAACGGATGTAGCCCGGATTTGTCTATTCTATCTTTTAAACCATTGTCTTTTGGATAATCCCAACTTGTCAATAGCAAGCCTACACATTTACCGTATTGTATAGCGTCACTTGTAAATCGTGTATTAGTATATACACCTCCTTTATGAAGTTTAGCCTCGTGGCCTTTTTGATTTTCCAATTGTTTTTCCACATCCAAAAATCTTGAATGGATATATAAGGGAATTTTTACATTACAAAACCTGCCTTGATCGCTATGGTATTTGCATTCTATCATATAATGGTTATTGTCCTTTTGTGCTATCACATCTACTTCGTGTTGCACACAATTCCCTTGTACGATTACCCCGACTTTTGTATCAAAACCTTCACGTTCTAATATTTTGCCTACAAATTTTTCAAAAGGAAAACCAGTGGGACCCAATTCCATTAAGGCTTTTTTGAGTTTGTACTTTGAAGCACTAACCCTTGATTTGCCCTTTAGCAACTTGAACGCCATTTGGTAGATTTTTTTGGTGGTCATTCCATCATATATTTGGTTTTCAACTTGCGCAACAATTTGCTGAATCAATTCATCATTTGCCTGGGAACGTTTCAATGAATTGATGAGTTTGTCGACATCGAAAGCTACCACGTCTCCGGAATGCTTTATTATTTTGATTGTCTTTTTCATTTTTTAATATGAATGGTCATTACCGGTAATGCGGAATGATTGGTAACACCCTCGGCAATACTTTTTGAAAAAAGATTCAAAAATCCTGTTTTGCCGTATGTGCTCATTGCAATCAAATCTGCCGATTGGTGATTTAAAAATGTGTTGATGCCTGCTTCTACAGAAGTCTCGTTGTAAACGTTCAACGAATATTTGTTGATATTTGGAAATTTTTCCAAAAATACCATAACAGGTTTCAGATCCAGTTCAATATTATTAAAGTCTGTTTCTGTGTTTATGCGCAATAAATGAATTTTTGCATCACACTTTTCGGCAATGGAAAGCACTTCCTTGAACGGTATGCTCACATCTTCCTTAAAATCTGAAAGGAATACAATGTCCTTAAAAGGAAACGTTACTTCGTCTTCCTTTACCACTATAATGGGTGCAGTTGATTTCCTTACAATTTTTTCAACATAACTGCCTGTTATTTCCCTAACAAGCCCTTTGGTGCCGCTGCTTCCTGTGATGATGAAGTCGTGATGAAAGTGACCGGAATGTTCCAAAATATCTTTTTGTCCTGAATCAAATTGCAGAAAAGTTTGGCACTTAAGCCCTTCGTGCTCTGCCTCTTTTTCCAACTCACGCAATTTGGCTTTAGCAATGCCTATTTGTTTTACGGTTTCGGGATACCGTTTTTCTTTTAGTTTATCCAATTTGACCCAATCGACAGGGGTTGTCATCAGGTGTAAAAAATGTATTTCGGCATTATAAATTTTGGCCATCTTAATTGCAAGATGTGTTGCTTTGGTACAGTTTTCAGAGAAATCGGTGGGTACGAGTATGTTTTTCATAATTTTTTTAATTTTAGGTTAGTCTTTTATTGTGCAGTATAACCACCGTCGATTACCAATTCGGAACCGGTCATAAATTTCGACTCATCCGAAGCTAGATATACCACTCCATAACCTATGTCATCTGGTTCTCCCAAATGTCCAACAGGATGCAGACTTTCTAATTGCTTTTTACCTTCTTCCACATTACCTTGGGCTTTAAGGAGATTTTCTACCATTGGTGTCCATATATAGGCTGGATGAATGGAATTGACACGGATGCCGTATCCCTGTTTTGCGCAGTGAAGAGCAGCAGATTTGGTAAATAAAGTTATGCCACCCTTACTTGCGTTATATGCAGGTAAATTGGGGTCACCAATAAGACCTTCGATGGAAGAGAAGTTAATGATTGAGCCTCCTTCTCCGGTCTCTTTCATTCCTTTAATCCCATATTGAGTACCAAGAAAACTGCCATCTAGGTTGATATTAAGAATGTTTTTCCAATCTGCGAGTGATACCTCTTCCACATTACCGCCGATTCCTACACCTGCCGCATTGGCCAGAATATGAAGTTTTCCAAATGTTTTAAGCGTAGTCTCGATTACCATTTCCCATTGATTTTCTTTTGATACATCGTGTTTAATAAATATGGCCTTACCGCCATCATTTTTGATTTGATGGACTACTTTATTTCCGTTTTCTTCATCCAAATCCGTAATTACTATTTTTGCTCCTTCGCGTGCCAATAATATAGCACTTGATTTTCCTAGTCCAGAAGCACCTCCTGTGACAATAGCCACTTTATTTTTTACTCGATCCATAATTTAAATTTTTAATGTTAATAAGAGTTTTGTTTAAATATTTTTTTTGCTTTATTGTTTGATTATAAAACTTCATTTCCTGAAACTTTGCCTTTTTCAAAACAGTCCAAATTATATATGGTTGTTTCGGCTATGTTCGTCAATGCTATATCGGTTAAAAAAGCTTGATGGCTCGTTATCAAAACGTTATTGAAGGTCATCAAACGCGCTATGACATCATCTTGCAGTACTTCGTCGGAATGGTCCTCAAAGAACAGTCCCTCCTCTTCTTCATACACATCCATCCCAAAATAGCCTATTTTACCTGTTTTTAATCCTTCGATGGCCGCCTTGGTATCCACCAATCGACCCCTGCTGGTATTGATAAGCATGACGCCGCGTTTCATACAGGCAATATGGTGGGTATCAATCAAATGAACAGTGTTCACGGTCAAGGGCAGGTGCAGGCTGATAATATCCGCTTCGGCACATAGCGTTTTACAATCTGTATAGCGAACGTCGTACTTTTCGATGAGATTTCCATCTTCAGAGGTGTCGTGGGCCAGTATATTACATCCAAACCCATGAAGGATTTTGACAAGTATTGCCCCGATTTTACCAGTGCCAATAACACCTACGGTTTTTCCGTTAAGGTCAAAACCTGTCAATCCGTTCAAGGAGAAGTTCATGTCCCGCACCCGATTGTGCGCCCTGATCAGTTTTCTGTTCAAGGCCAATATCAGGGCGACCGTATGTTCCGCAATGGCATAAGGGGAGTAGGCCGGGACACGGGAAACTTTAATGTCAAATTCTACAGTTTTTTCAATAGCTACGTTGTTGTAGCCTGTGGTACGAAGGGCAATATATTTTATCCCTAAAGTACTGAGCTTTTCAAGTACCTTGGCCGAGGCATCATCGCTCGTAAACAAACTGATAGCTTCAGAGCCTTCTGCCAAGGATGCCGTGTTTTCGGTGAGACGTACCTCAAGTAAAATAAGCTCAAGTTTGCTATTATTTGCGGATACCAAATAAGGTTCTTCAAACTTATGTGTGCTGAATATGGTTGTTTTCATTTTACATTTTTAAATTTCGAACTGTATTAAAATATATGCTATACTAACGATGACAACTGTTCCAAAAATTAGCATCACAAGCTTTCCTGTTTCCTTAGAACCTTTGAAATAGGCAATACCCAACTTGACTATCATATTACTTATGGTGGCCGTTATGATGACATTGGTTGCGAGTACGAGTTTTTCTTCCAAAGACCCAAATTTCGACATACTTATGGTTATCGCATCAGTATCTGCCAGCCCAGCAATTAGTGCTGAATAATATAAACCGCTTTCGCCAAAAAACTTGTTGCCATAAAAGACAGCGAATAGGATAATCACATAAATACCACCAAACCCAAGGGCATTCCAGATATTAAGCGGATTACCAAGGTTGATACCTGTCTTTGGAACGTCTGAATCCTTTTTAATGAATATAAGTGAGCTAATTAAACAGATAAGTGTGAGGATAGTAAAAGGTATGACTAAATAGGAAAGTATGGCACTATTAAAAATATAGGCCAAGATCGCAAGTCTGGGAAACATTATGGCAGAAGCTATTATTATACCGGCAGCATATTTTTTCGAAAGTTCCGGCGATTCTTTACTTCGTGAGGCATAAATCCAGGCTACTGCGGTGCTGGAAATCAATCCGCCCAAAATTGCCGTGAGCAATATACCGCGCTTGGAACCTACATATTTTACAAGAAAGTAGCCTATAAAGTTTAAAAAAGATACAATAACTATAATTGCTCCAATTTCAAAAGGGTTTAGTAAACCTTCTGGGCCAAAGTCTTGGTTTGGTAAGAAAGGCAAAATCAGAAGTGCAATAATTGTAAACTTAATAAATGCAAAAAGTTCTTCTGAAGTAATATTTCTTATGAAGGTATTAAAGGTTGTTTTTAACGACAATAAAGTAACCACAATCACTGCAGTAGCAACTGCTTCTTTGTGCAAATGATTTGCAACCATAACCCCCAAAATCAATGTAGCAAATAATGACATATTGGTGGTAATACCGGTCATTACGTGTTTTTGGGCTATGGAAAGATGGCTTAACGAAAGGAATAAAAGGAATGCCGCCCCAATAATGATAACCAACCAAGGTGTGTAGGTTATGGAAAGACTTCCCAGAATAAAACCAATGATGGCCACAATTGGGAAGGTTCTTATGCCTGCAAAGCCTTGTTCTTCCTTCAACTTGTCGTATTCACGTTCCAATCCCAGAATTAGGCCTATGCCCATACTTATGAGTAAGCCAAGGATAAATGGGTTGATATTTTTGAAGGTTTCTGTCATTTTTACTTTCCAAATAGTTCTAAAAGTTCGTACAATTCATTATTTACTTGATGTTGCTTGACCACCTCCTCAAAAGGGGGTTAGGTGTAATTGATTATTTAAAATTCTTGCCATTACGTTTTTTTTACACTGTAAAAGTGTTTTTACAGCGGCCACTCCAAGCCTAATGCCCAACATTCTATCTAAAGCAGAAGGATTTCCGCCTCGCTGTATGTGGCCAAGCCTTGTAACGCGTAAATCGACATTGGGATTTATTTCCTTTATTTTTGATGAAACAAGTTCGGCTTCTATTTCATCACCTTCAGAAACCACGACAAGAAAAGCATCTTCACTATCGTAATTTTTAACCTTATCCAAAAGGTTAATAAAATCTTTGCTGCTCTCGGGAATTAGTATGGCATCCGCACCCACCATCAGTCCTGAATAAATAGCGATGTAACCTGAATCCCTTCCCATTACTTCAACAACAAAGACCCGGTTGTGAGATTCAGCAGTGTCTTTTATTTTATCGATATTTTCAATGGCCGTGTTTACTGCTGAATCAAAACCAAGAGTATAGTCACTGCCAAAAATATCGTTGTCGATAGTTCCCGGAATGCCTATGAATGGGATATCGCATATTTCCAAAAAAGCCAATAGTCCTTTAAAAGTGCCGTCACCACCTATGGCAATCAAAGCATCTATATTATTTGTTTTAAGGGTGTGCAATGCCTTTTTACGACCTTCAAGTTCCAGAAAACGTTTGCTTCGCGCCGTTTTTAGAATGGTGCCTCCTTTTTGGGTTATTTTTTGTAATTCGCGTGATTTTAATTGAACCAGATCACCATCAATCAATCCTTCATATCCTTTTCGAAAACCACTTACTTTTATATCGCCTACTTCAGCAGTTTTTGCAATGGCGTATAATGCAGTATTCATTCCAGGGCTGTCGCCTCCAGAGGTAAATACTCCTATATGTTTTATGGATTGTTCCATGATTTTATATTTTTATACGTAATATTTCACGCTATTGTAATTTTATCGTCCAGATAAACACTTTGGACAGCATTGATTAATTCAACCCCTTCAGCGAAAGTTTTTTGAAATGCCTTTCTTCCCATTATCAGCCCAGAACCCCCAGCCCTTTTATTGATTACGGCTGTTGTAACTGCTTCAACCAAATCTGATTCGCCTTTGGAGCCGCCTCCAGAATTGATCAACCCTATTTTTCCCATATAGCAATTGGCCACCTGCAATCTGCATAAGTCAATGGGATGGTTTGTTGTAAGCGCTTCATACATTGCATCGTCATATTTTCCAAATCCTATGTCTCTAAATCCGAAATTGTTGGTCGGTAATTTTTGTTTGATGATATCTGCCTGAATGGTCACGCCCAAATAATTGGCCTGTCCTGTTAAATCGGCAGCTGCGTGATAATCTTCTTTTTGGGTTTTAAAAGCGTCATTCCGGGTATAACACCATAAGATGGTAGCCATTCCCAGATTATGTGCCTCTTCAAAGGCTTCGGCTATTTCTTTAAGCTGCCTGTTACTTTCTTTTGAACCAAAATAAATGGTGGCACCCACGGCAACGGCACCCATATCCCAAGCTGATTTTACCTTTCCAAA
>JAENWK010000135.1 GCA_016650045.1 Eubacteriaceae bacterium
ACAACAAAGTTTGAGTTCATCCCAGATGAAATAGAAAACCCGGATGCGTTCATCTATGACGAACGCAGTGAATTTTTAAAGGCATTGAAGCGCTTCAACAATAACAAAACCAAAGCGGCGGCCTACTTGAATATGCCTCTCAGCACATTTTACAGAAGATTAAAAAAGCACGCAATGATCTAAGTATTCTGAAAATCAAGTGATACCAAATAAAAATACTATTTTACAGAAAAAACTGTAAAATGGTATTTTTATTTTTTTCCAAGAAAAATATAGCTTTACTCGGCGATTTCTGTTGAATATAAAGTTAAAAATTGAAGAATTTGATGTAATAGTTAAAAATATTAAGTAAAATGACATGAAGTGACACGAAATGACATGATGCTAGAAGGTAATGACATACTATGACAATAAATGATCATTCGATTGACAAATGGATTAGTAAAATAAATTTAAAATGCAGTTTTCACAAAAGAGATTTATTTTAAAATAGGCACAAAAATCGTTTATGTTGTATAGGAAAACTATTTACATGAAATAAATGATGTTTGCAAAGGCAATAAATATAAATATCTTTTTATTTTGAGATTATATTTTATTTGGCATAAGTCTTGCGTTAATTATTAACCATAAGCGAGAAGATATTATTTGTGGTTTGTTTAAATTAATAAAAAAGGGGATGTCGGTGTGATTACAGTTGGTATTGATTGTGGAAACCAAAACACAAAAGCAATTATGGTGATTGATGGAAAAATTATGAATAAAGCATTAGTCTTAACAGAATTTGATGGAAAAATTGCGGCTGAGAAAGTCTACAACATGGTTCTGGCCAATACAGGTGTCAAAAGAGACGATGTGCAGGCTGTTGTAACAACAGGAGCAGGTCGGGACATGGTTGATTTTTCTAACGCAAGTATAAATGAAGTCAGTTCTGCGGCAAGAGGTTCGCGTTTTATAAATGCAGATGCCAATCTTGTTATCGATTTGGGTGCAGAAGGATGTCGGGCAATGCGATTGAATCCAGACGGAAGAGTTAAGAACTATGAAGTTAATGATAAATGCGCTTCGGGTGCGGGTACTTTCATAGAGACCATGGCAAGAGCACTCCAGATTAAAACCGAGGATATGGGTGACTATTCCTTACGGCATAAGAAGAACCTCCCCATGAATGCACAGTGCGTTGTATTTTCTGAATCGGAAGTAATTTCCCTCATTCACCAGCAGGAAACAGTTGAGGATATTGCTCATGGCATTCATGTGGGAATATGCAATCGTATTAGTTCTCTGATTCGGAGAGTTGGCATCGTAGATGGTATCATGCTGATCGGAGGGCCGGGCTATAATAAAGGTCTGGTTCAAAGTTTACAAGATGTATTGGGGAAAGATATTGCCGTAGCTGAAGATTCGGAATTTGTCAGTGCTGTTGGCGCTGCAGTTTATGCAGTCAATCTTGTTTAAGCATTTGATTTCCATAATGAAATTAACGACTGGAGGAAGACGATGACAATTAGTAATGTCGAAAAAGTTGAATACTGGAAATGGGAGGAATCGAATTGGAAAAACCCTGATATTCCAGATTGCAGCGGCAGTTTGATAACAGCAGGAGTAGATATTGGATCCACAAGCACACAGGCTGTGATTCTGGCAGATGGTGAGTTATACGCATATTCCAGTATTCGTACCGGTTCAAATAGTCCAAACTCAGCTATTGATGCTATGAAATGGGCAATGGATGGGACAGGACTGAGCCTCGAAGATCTCAGATACACGGTTGGAACAGGCTATGGCAGGGTTAATGTTCCTTTCGCAGATAAAAGCGTTACAGAGATCAGTTGCCATGCCCGTGGGGCAAACATGATTTATGGTCCGTCTCTGCGTACGATTCTTGATATGGGAGGGCAGGATTGTAAAGCCATTCATTGTGACGAAGTGGGAAGAGTGACATCTTTCATGATGAATGACAAATGTGCAGCCGGTACTGGACGGGGAATGGAAGTTATAGCGAATCTGCTGTCTGTTCACGTTGAGGATATTGGGAAAATGTCTTTTATGATTGATGAAGAACCACCGCCGGTATCCAGTGTTTGTGTCATATTTGCAAAAACGGAGGCGACAAATTTGATGCGCGCCGGATGGAGCAAAGAAAAAGTATTAGCAGCTTATTGCCATGCAATGGCCCTTCGGGTGGCGAGACTGCTTGAACGTAATGGTATGGAAGAAGATTTTGCCATTACCGGAGGAATTGCAAAGAACATCGGTGTTGTACGACGCATTGAGCGAATACTCGGAGTGCGAGCATTGGAAACGGAAATGGATCAACAGATTGCCGGTGCCTTGGGTGGCGCAATGATTGCAAAAGAACTGGTAGAGAAGAAAAATGCAAAAAAGATAAGCTGAAATGTAAAAAAATAAGCTACTTGGAGAGAAAATCATGATTGCTAATTATGGGTTTGAGGATGGTTCCGGCAGTTATTATATCGCAATTGATACAGATCACTGTACTGATTGCAAAGAAAGGGGGTGCTTAGAGAGCTGTCAAAACAAAGTTTTTGAAATGGAGTTAAATGATTGGGATGATGAAGTGGCCATTATAAAAAAAGACTATTGCAATCAGCTTAAATCAATATGTGCAGGTTGCAAGCCACTCGTTGATCGGCCGGAACTGCTCCCCTGTGAAAAAGCCTGTTCTTTTCGATCAATTGTGCATACATGGTGAATTAGGGAATAAAAAAAGAAAGAAGGATTAAAAAATGTGTATCAAAATGGATTATCAGAGTATCAAGTACGAGGTCAATAATCGTGTTGCAAAAATAACAATGTGCGTTCCAGAAAAAATGAACGCTTTGGATGCTCGATTAGCAGACGAGCTGGCAATGGCCATTGAAGAAGCTCGAATCGATGATGATGTAAAAGTAGTTGTTTTAACAGGCGTTGGCAAAGCATTTTGTGCAGGTGGAGACGTAAGCATTTTTCCAACTCTGACTTTAGAGCAAGGTATCCAAGGCGTTCGAGATAAATCCCGGTCACTGGTAGGTGCTTTCACAAAGCTTCCAAAACCGATTATT
The DNA here is from genome assembly GCA_016650045.1 of Eubacteriaceae bacterium. GTDB lineage: Bacteria > Bacillota > Clostridia > Eubacteriales > Eubacteriaceae > Acetobacterium. Next base: position 3,066 of record JAENWK010000135.1, read on the forward strand.
GCTGCAGTAAATGGATTTGCGGTTGGAGCTGGAATGTCACTGGCTTTAATCAGTGATATTGTGATTGCATCAGATAAAGCAATATTTGGGGCAGCATTTGTCAATATTGGTCTGGTTCCAGATTTAGGACAGCTTTATTTCTTACCACGTTTGATTGGTTTGCAAAAAGCGAAAGAACTTGCTTTTACAGGAAAAAATATTGATGCACAGGAAGCCCATAGACTGGGTATAGTAAACACTGTGGTTGAAAATGATAAGTTTGAAGAAGCAGTTGCCAAGACAAGCAAAATGCTGGCTGGACAGCCTGGAATGGCAATGGCCGCAATAAAAGCATTAATGCATCAGGGACTTGAAATGGGTGTTGATGAACTGATTGAAGTTGAGGGTATCACCCAAGGCGTATGTATTCAATCAGAAGATTCCAAAGAGGGTATTAGCGCTTTTATGAACAAGCGAAAACCAAATTTTAAATAGAAGAATGAGGAGTGGACAATGACTAATGAAGAGAAACTGATCAAGGGATCGAACATCAACAATGCGTCGATTGATGCATGGAAGCAAGACGGGAAAAAGATAATTGGAACCATCTGCTGCCATGTACCTGAGGAGATTATTCACGCGGCTGGAGCGCTGCCGGT
>JAENWK010000006.1 GCA_016650045.1 Eubacteriaceae bacterium
AGGTCTTCCTACCTTTTTCGTTCTTTTTTAAAAAAACTTCCAGTAAATGAAGGTACCTATCCCAATTTGGAGCACGAGAATACACGGCAGCCCAATATAAAACTTGGGATGTTTGGTTTTGTGATGAAAATTCCGCATCCCGAAAATCCCTCCAAGACTTCCGCCAATGGCACTGAAGCCTAATAAGGTTTTTTCAGAAATACGCTGACCTGGTTTTTTCGACCTTTTCTTGTCATTCCAAAACAAAAAGAAGGTAATACAATTAATAACGACCAGGTACCCCATTAAATAAATCATGTTATCCCATTAAACCTGGATAAAGCGGATATTTATCCGTTAGGTAGGCAACTTTTGCAAGCGCCAGCACCGGGTCTTTTTTAATCAGAGCCGCTTCAATGGCATCAGCAACAATTTCCATATCTTCCTCTACCATACCACGGGTGGTAATGGCTGGAGTCCCTACACGGATCCCACTGGTTACAAATGGGCTTTCCTTATCATAGGGAATGGCATTTTTATTCGCAGTGATGTTGACCTTCCCTAAAGTGTCGTCTGCTTCTTTTCCGGTTAATCCCACTTTACTGACATCCAGAAGCATCAGATGGTTATCTGTACCGCCGGAAACAATCCGAAATCCTCGATTTTCCAGGGCTTTACATAACACCTTGGCATTTTTGACTACCTGTTCCTGATATTTTTTAAATTCCGGAGTTGCCGCTTCTTTAAATGCCACTGCCTTGGCTGCGATCATATGTTCTAAAGGGCCACCCTGGGTGCCAGGAAAAACACCCTTATCAATGAGTTTTGCATATTTCGCTTTGCATAGAATGATACCACCGCGTGGACCTCTCAGGGTTTTATGCGTGGTGGTGGTAACAAAGTCGGCATAGGGTACAGGGCTTTGGTGTTGTCCTGCCGCTACAAGCCCGGCGATATGTGCCATATCAACCATCAGATAACATCCCTCAGCTTCTGTCATTTTAGCGATGCGTTTAAAGTCAATGGCTCGGGGATAAGAACTTGCCCCGACGACGACCATCTTTGGATGATGCTTGGCAATGAGTTCTTCAATTTCATCATAATTAATGGTTTCAGTTATCTGATCAACCCCATAGGAAATAAAATTATAAAATTTCCCGGAAAGGTTGGCCGGACTGCCATGGGTTAAGTGACCACCCTGGTCTAAACGCATCCCTAAAACAGTATCCCCAGGTTCTAATATTCCCATATAAACAGCCGAGTTCGCCTGGGCTCCTGAATGGGGTTGCACGTTAGCATATTCAGCACCAAAAAGAGCCTTGGCCCGATCAATGGCTATTTGTTCAATGACGTCTACATGGACACATCCCCCATAAAAGCGATGTCCGGGAGTGCCTTCAGCATATTTATTGGTTAAATGGCTTCCCATGGCACTAAGCACTGCTTCAGAAACAAAGTTTTCAGAGGCAATGAGCTCTAAATGATTCTGTTGTCGACGCAGTTCTTTTTCCATGAGTTCATAAATTTCGGGATCTGCTTCCCTTACTTCTTCAAAAAACATAACATTCCTCCATCAAACTCTTTCTTAATTGTCGTCACGCTGGTTTGAAATTCTCTCCAGGGATGCGGCAATACTTTTTAAATAGATTGTTAATTCTTCTGCTTTCTTTTTAAAATAGAACACAAACATGATGCCTGCCATTAGAAAAAGAAGTAGCAAATATGGGATGAAGTTCCAAGCCACACCCATCATACTATTTATAAATTCATTCATATTGTCCTCCTGCAAGCGACACTTGTACGACATTAACATTTATTATTGTAACACTTTATTTAAACTTTGCAAGATAAAAGGAATATTTTTATATTTGTGCCGCTGCAACCACCCAGCAGTCCAGCCCCTAAAATGAAACAAAGTCCCAAGAGCAGACTCTTTTTAAAAAGAGTCATTTTCTCAGAACACCTCTTTATTCAACTATTTCAATACTATCTCCCGCTTTAATGGTGCCACCTTCTAAAATAATGGTAAAGATGCCTTCTCGGGGCATAATACAGTCGCCTACTTTTTTGGCAATTTCACAACCGGAATGGCATTCCTTCCCAATTTGAGTCACTTCCTGAAGGGTTTCTCCAACTCTCATTTTGGTGCCCACCGGCAGTTCATAAAGGCAAATGCCTTCAGTCGTAAGATTTTCAGCAAAATTACCCGCACATAAACCTTTAATACCCTTTTCAATCATTTTATCAATGCTTTCCTGGCCTAAAAGACTGACCTGTCGATGCCAATCACCGGCGTGAGCATCTCCTTCCAAGCCAAATTTTACGATGAACTTTCCACTTTCAATGGGGTTTTTCATTTCACCTTTTTTTTCGCTGATATTCACTGCGGTAACTTTTGCACTCATTTTTGTTCCTCCAATTTTTCATTTCTTATAAAGGTTCCGGATTTTCCGCCAGATTTTTTCATTAAACAAATCTCGCTAATGACCATTTCTCGGTCAACAGCCTTGCACATATCATAAATGGTAAGTGCTGCTACTGACACTGCCATTAACGCTTCCATTTCCACCCCGGTTTTACCGGTATTTTTTACGGTCGCCTCGATATTGATTATTGCATTGGCTTCATCAATTTCAAAGGCAATGTCGCTTCCTGATATAAAAATGTTATGGCACATGGGAATAAGGTCTGATGTTCGCTTCACTCCCATAATTCCAGCGATTTGGGCAACCCCTAAAACATCTCCCTTTTTCATTTGGCCTTCCATGATTTTTTTCAAGGTTTCAGGTTTCATTGAAATAGAGCCTTTGGCAACAGCAACCCGTTCGGTCATATTTTTTTCAGACACATCAACCATTCGGCTTCTGCCCGCTTCATTAAAATGGGTAAATTCGGTATTTTCTTTTTCCATGGTCAACCTCCAATCTCATTCATATTTCTTAACAATTGTTTTTCATTTTCATTAATGTGATGTTTTTCAGGTTTTTCTTCAATGGCCTTTAATAAAATTTCTTCATAGGTCATTCCTTCTTTTCGAAGGGCAAGAACATCTATTTCCTGGTTCGAATGAAGACAGGGTTTAATTTTACCATCTGTGGTCACACGAATACGATTGCATTCTTTACAAAAATGCTTACTAATGGGGTTGATAAGCCCTATCCTACCCTTAGCCCCTGGTAATCGATAATATTCTGCGGGACTGGATTTTTCCCTTTGGACAATGGGTTTCAGCTCTGGCATACGCTTTAAAACTTCATCGTTTGAAATGTACTTGTTCTCAGCAAAGCCAGGAGACTGACCTAATGGCATGAGCTCAATGAATCGAACATCCACTTTATTTTCCCGGGTGTAATTAACAAAGGTCTCAATTTCATCATCATTAAAACCATTAATTAAAACAACATTGATTTTTATGGGTTTAAGCCCAGCTTCCTCGGCAGCTTCGATTCCCGCAAAAACATCATCAACATTTCCCCACCGGGTTATTTTATGATATTTTTCCGGAGCAAAGGTATCCAGACTAATATTTACCCTATTCAAACCGGCTGCTTTTAAATCTTTGGCATACTTCGCCAGTAAAATACCGTTTGTGGTCATGGTTAAATCTTTTATTCCTTTGATTTGAGCAATTTCTTTGACTAACTCAACAATCCCATTGCGAACTAATGGTTCTCCACCAGTGAGTCGTATCTTATCAATGCCCAAACCAACCCCGGCATTGACAAGGCCAATCATTTCTTCAAAAGAAAGATTTTTTTTATGGGGACGTTTTTCAACACCCTCTTCAGGCATACAATAGACACATCGCAAATTGCATAAATCTGTTATGGAGAGACGCATGTAATTTATTTTTCGTCCATAATGATCCTTCATTAACTTCCTGCTTTCTCCCCTTAATATATTTAGGGATTAACCACTTCTCCCGGGTTATTAAACGCATACCCACCTAATTGGGTCAATGCATCCTTAAATTCCTGTGACTGCAGAACACTGATAAATGTTTGTACCCGCGGGTCTTCAAGATTTTTTCTAAGCATGGCAAAATCATATTCTTCGTCGCCAATGGCAATAAAATCCAAACCCATCATATTTGAAGCAGATAGAACACCCACCCCCACATCACCTGAACCTGACTTCACTGCTGAAGCAACCATCATGTGAGTATTCATCTCTCGAGTATACCCTAAAATGTCTTTGACAGCAATGCCATTATTTTTCAAAAGATAGTCAAGTAGCACTCGTGTCCCAGATCCTCGTTGACGATTCACAAGGTTGACATCTTTACGCAAAAGATCCTTAATACCTTTAATTTTTTTAGGATTTCCTTTTGGGATCATAAATCCCTGGGTCCGTTTTACCCCTTTGATTAAGACCATATCCTCATCCTTAAGGAATCGATTTAAATAAGGAAGGTTGTAAATACCTGTTTCTTCATCGAGTAAATGGATGGGTGCAATATGACATTCACCCTTTTTAATGGCCATGATCCCGCCTAAACTTCCAACATGGGCTGAGGAAAGATTCACCATTCCTCGATTTTTATGAATAATATTGGATAACACATCCATGAGGACATCATGGCTGCCAATGGATACTAGGGTATTCTCAATTTCCTCCTGAGGCCGCATAAGTGTTAACTCAACGATTTCCCCGGCTTCATAACCTTCAATATTTTTGGGAATCTTTAAAATGCCGTCGGCGTTCACCAATGACATGGTGACCCCGGCTCCTCGATCCAAAGGCGTTGCCACAAAAATATCATTCACCTGACCGCACTTCATTCGAACAAACTCCAGATATTTAAGAGTCGACATGAGTCTTTTTGAAAGAACTGCTTGAATGGTCATGCCTTCAACATTAACTTGATGATTGTAGGCGAAAATGACGGGTTTGACAAAACTTTCAAAAACAAAATAAGCTGAAACCGGATACCCGGGAATTCCAATCACCGGCTTCCCTTTAATCATTCCCAGGACAACAGGTTTGCCTGGTTTAATGGCGACCCCATGGATGACGACCTCTCCCAGTTCTTCGATGAGCCGCCGGGTATAGTCTTCCGTCCCTGCTGATGAGCCTGCTGAAATAAGCACTATATCATTGTCATCAATGGCCTTGATAATGGCATTTTTTATTAAATGATACTCATCACTGACGGGTGGATATCGATTTGGTAATCCACCATATTCTTTCACCAGGCCAGCAAACATATGGGTATTTGAGTCAACGATCTTTCCAATGGCCATGGCATCTCCGGCTTCCACCAGTTCAGTGCCGGTAGGAATAATCCCAACTTTTGGCTTTTCCATCACTTCAATTTCAGTGATACCACCTGCCAGTAAAGCTCCGATATCAATGGGTCTTACTTTATGATAGGCAGGAATGATCAGTTCTCCCGCCACTATGTCCTCCCCAATGGGGCGTACATGCTGCCACAAAGCCACAGAATTGTTAATGCTTACCTGTTCATCATCCTTGATGTTCACATCTTCAATCATGACCACAGCATTATATGGGTCTTTGATTACATCTCCGGTATCAACAAAATTAAAATCGCGACCTTTTACCAGGGTTTTTGGATGTCGCTCATCAACTCCCATCATGGTTCCTGCATCCACACAGATACCATCCATGGCTGAGGCGTTATAATAGGGTGAGGATATTTTTGCAAACACTGGTTCAACCGTCACCCATCCCTGGGCTTTTGTGACTGATAGCAGATGACTTTCCTGATGGGTTTCTTTAAAAGATATCAGGGTCAGATATTTATTAACCGCTACATCCAGATCCTCATTTTTCAAGTATAGGTTACGCTCGTCTTTTTTTCCTTTATTTTTTGTATTCATGATTTGCTCCATTTCTACTGGGTCGATTGATTAAGAATGGTTCATTCTCTAAAATAGTGTGACCTGAACTGAATCCCCGGCGTTTTTTCCTTCTTCATTTTCAGTCATTTCTATGTATCCGTCTGAATAGGATAATAGGGTAATCATCCCGGATTTTCCATAGGTTGGTCTGACTTCAATCAACCCATTGACTTCTTTTATAGCCACGGTTTGGAAGGTTCTTCTCCCTGGTGCAGCGTGGATGTTTTCCATTAATTTACCTTGGATCGTTTGGTATTTAAAGTGATCCTGCCCATAAAAGATCGTCATAAACTCTCTGAGAATAATCATATAAACCATTATGGCTGAAGCCGGTTGTCCCGGAAGTCCCACCACCGGTTTTCCATCCACAATCCCCAGGATGGTTGGCTTTCCAGGCTTTACCGATAATCCGTGAATGAGAACTTCTCCCAGGTTATCAATCACCTTAGAAGTGTAGTCCTTTTCGCCCATGGAGCTGCCACCGGATAAAACCACCATATCACTTTTTTCGATGGCATTTTTCACTGCCAGTTGAATAGTATCACAATCATCCCTGGCATAACCCATGAAAACCACCCGGGCACCGAGACGTTGGGTCACTGCCCCTAAAGCCGGGGTATTAATGTCAATGACTTCTCCTGGCTTGGGCACTTCCCCTGGTCGAATAATTTCGTCACCGGTCGAAATAATGGTCACCCGTGGCAATTTGAAAACATCCACTTCAAGATAACCCAGAGCTGAAAGCACGCCAATATCCTGGGGTCTTAATAAATGTCCTTTTTGAAAAACACAGTCCCCAATCTTAATATCGTCTCCGATCAGCATGATGTTTTCATTGGAACCGGCATTTTTATAAATGGCCAGATCCTGATCCCCCAGCTTTTCACAATATTCAATCATAACCATGGCTTCTGTTCCCTGTGGTAACATACCACCGGTTGGAACATAAATCGTTTCTCCCTGATTAAGCACCAGGTGGGTTTCTTTTCCCATTAAAACTTCACCGGCTATTCTGAGAAAACCAGGAATAGCAGTGGAAGCGCCTTGGACATCCGTAAGTTTTACGGCAAAACCATCCACCACCGAGCGATTAAAATGGGGGACGTTCATGGTGGATACCATTTCATTTTCCAGAACCCGCCCAAGACTTTCATTGATAGAAATCTTTTCAGTTTCTAATTTTAGATGAACGAATGTATCTCGAATGATTTTTTTCATTTCATCAACTGTTTTCACTTTTAATAGTTCCAATTTCTTCCTCCTATTTTTCTATTTTCGTTTATTCCGTCGCCATTGAAGAAGAAACATGAGTACTGCTGTAATGAATAAAAAGGTGCCCAGTTTACCGATAAAGCTATCATCCGGCGCTTCGGTACCTACTGCCGCCAGAACCTTGCCAAAAAGAGAACCACAAAAAATAAGGATGGTTGCCAAAACCAAAATGCCTGTTAACCTGTATTTTCGTTTCATTTTTTTCCTCACTTTTTCTCATACTTCTATTCTAACGATTTTTGCAATAAAAAACAATATGAATTACAAGCTTTAATTATTCATTAAAAATTGTTATACTATGTAAAAGGAGGCGATTAATATGTTGCGTTATCAACGTAACTTCCCAGCTTTTTCAGCCAAAGACTTTGAACGCATCCAAAATGTATCGGTTTGCGTGGTAGGTTGCGGTGGTTTGGGTGGCTATATCATTGAAATGCTTGCTCGGGTCGGGATTGGTTCACTAACCCTCATCGATGGGGATGTTTTTGAAGAATCCAATCTAAATCGACAACTCTTTTCCACTGAAAAAAATTTAGGAGCTCAAAAATCCAAAGTGGCTGCAGCACGGGTAAAAGCTATCAATAAGAACGTTAAAGCCCATTATTATCATGCTTTCATCCAGGAAGAAAATGGTCTTTCCCTGATTGGTGATTGTGATATTGTAGTGGATGCTCTGGATAATATCCCTTCCCGTTTAACGCTTCAAAAACTGTGTAAGGAAAAAAAGATTCCTCTGATTCACGGTGCCATTGGTGGTTGGTTTGCACAGATTACCACGGTTTACCCTGAAGATGATACCCTCTCCCGATTGTATTTCAACGAAATGGACTACGATTCAAAATCCCAGGGAAATCCGGCTTTTACTCCGGCTTTGGCGGCTTCTCTCCAAGTGTCAGAATGCCTCAAGGTCATTACCGGAAAAGAAGATATTTTGCGAAACAAACTTTTGTATATAGATTTACTGTCCAACAATTTTTTTACGTTTAACGTATAAGGAGAAAAAAATGTATCGAACTGGAATTATTACCTTAAGTGACAAGGGTTCTCAAGGCCTTCGTGAAGATAAAAGCGGTCCATTGATTCAAACCATGCTTGAAACAGTGCCCGGGTTTGAGGTTGTGAAAACCATCATTCTTCCCGATGATATGGACACCATTAAAGCCAAACTCATCGCCTGGGCCGATGAAGACAAATTGGATCTCATCTTAACCACAGGGGGGACCGGCTTTTCAGAGCGTGACTGGACCCCGGAAGCTACCATCGCTGTGTGTGATCGACTAACCCCGGGAATTCCTGAGGCCATGCGCTATTACAGCCTTCAAATCACCCCTAAAGCCATGCTGAGCCGGAGTGCTGCCGGAATCCGAGGGAAAACCCTGATTGTCAATCTTCCCGGAAGTCCCAAAGCGGTTAAAGAAAACCTGGAGGCCATTTTACCGGCCCTGGATCATGGCATGAAAATGCTCCTAAGCGCTGGTTCAGCCGAATGTGCCGAGCCGCTAAAATAATTTTTATTATCCTGAAAAAAGCGTCGCTCACTTTATTGTGAGCGACGCTTTTTATACAATGACCTTTTTCTTTTTAAAGCTCCATACCGTTAAGAATATCCCGTAACTGAGCCATTTCATCTACAGTGAGGGTGATACCCTTGCGCATTTTTTCGTGATCTGCGTTCCAATCTCTTAAATCGTACTTAGGCTCTCTTTCATTCCAGCTCACCAGATTAATTTCTTTTTGCCAACCGCTGGGCAGTTCACTGAGAACCCCAACCTCTTTTACAATTTTAAAACTAATTGCCGCCATATTAACTCCTTTTTCTTTATTGTAACAATTCTTTCAGTTTACCGCTAAAGTCAAGTTCTTTTAGTTCCGAAAATCCTCCAATAAATGTGTCCCCAATAAAAATGAAGGGAACCGTGTAATGGTTGGTTTGTTCCTGCAACTTTCGGCGTAATTCATTATTACTATAAATATCAATGTCGGTGTATTGCAAACCTTTTTCATCCAGAAATCTTTTTGCTCCATTACAATAAGGGCAATGCGCCCAAGTATATAATTTAATTTCTTTTTTCATCGGTCACCTTCCTTACTTCGATTTTCATTAATATAAATTGGTATTACTTCATTTTAACTCTTATTTTTGAACTGTCAACAAATTATTCTTAAAAAATTGTAGAAATATCTCACCAGTTATCGTATTATTAAACTAAGAACAATTAAAAAGGAGATTATACATGCAAAATGTAACTGTTGTGGATCACCCCCTGGTGACCCACAAATTAACCCACCTCAGAAAAACGGAAACGTCCTCAAGAGAATTCCGAGAATTAGTCAAAGAATTATCAAGCCTAATGGCTTGGGAAGTTACCAAACATTTTCCATTAAAAGAGATTGACATTGAAACCCCTATTTGCAAAACCACCCAAAAGGTTTTGGCTGAAAAGGATGTGGTGATTGTTCCCATACTAAGAGCAGGTTTAGGCATGGTTGAAGGCTTCACCAATATTATTCCCAAAGCCAAAATTGGACATGTGGGACTTTACCGTGACCCCGTAACCCTCAAAGCAGTGGAGTATTATAAAAAGTTTCCGACCGATATTATGGAACGGGAAGCCATTGTTGTTGATCCCATGCTGGCAACAGGTGTTTCAGTGATTTATACCATCAAACTGCTAAAAGAAGCTGGCTGTCAAAACATTAAGGTTGTTCATATTCTTGCTTGTCCCGAGGGGCTTAAAGCAGTGACAACCGCCTATCCGGAAATCCCTATTTTCTGTGCCGCCATTGATGACCGCCTTAATGAACATTCTTATATTGTCCCTGGTTTAGGTGATGCCGGTGACCGACTTTTCGGAACGAAATAATTTTCAACACTAACCTGGAGGTTAAATATGGAACAGCCAAAATACGGTTTATTCACTGCCATTGCTTTAATTATTGGAGTCGTTGTTGGCTCAGGTATTTTTTTCCGAAGCGATAATATCCTTGTTGCCACCAACGGCAACGTATTTCTGGGTGTCATTATTTTCACTGTGGCTGCCATTAGTATTATTTTTGGCTGTCTTACCATTGCCGAACTTGCTGCCAGAACCGACAACCCCGGTGGTATCCTCACCTATGCCAAAGAATTCATCAGTCCAACCATAGGATGTGCCTATGGTTGGTTTCAAACGTTTATATACATGCCCAGCATTACTGCTATTTTAACCTGGGTATCCGGGATTTATTTTTGTATTTTATTTAATATAGAACAAACTTTGGAGACCCAAATTCTCGTAGGTATGGGCTGTCTATTGGTTCTTTCCGTTACCAATGTCCTTTCTGCACGTCTGGGAGGCTATTTCCAAAATGGGGCCATGATTATTAAATTGATTCCCCTGGTCATCATTGGTATTGCAGGGTTATTATATGGCGGAACCGAGACTTATTTTACGAGCACCGCAATTTCTCAAATAACCTCCACTGCCTGGATTGGTGCCATTGCTCCCATTGCCTTTTCCTTTGATGGTTGGATTATTTCCACCTCTTTGGCCTACGAAATCAAAAACAGTAAGCGAAATCTACCCTTGGCACTGACGATTAGCCCCCTTATCATATTGATTCTTTACATCATCTATTTTGTTGGTATCTCCAACCTTGTCGGACCCACTAAAATCATGGCAATGGGTGATGCCCATTTGGATTATGCGGCAAATATGATTTTTGGTCCAGGTGGTGCAAAAATCATTATGCTTTTTGTATTCATTTCTGTTCTGGGCACTTTAAATGGTTTAATCATGGGGATGATTCGTATGCCCTTTGCCCTTGGCCTGGATCATATGCTTCCCGGATCTGAAAAGTTGGCCAGGATTTCAGAAAAATCCAACTTCCCAGTGAACTCCGCACTTTTTGCACTCACCGTTGTGGCATTTTGGTTGGTTATTCATTATTTTACCCAAAAATTCCTCTTATTACCAAATTCAGATGTTTCTGAAATAGCCATTGTCGCAAGCTACCTTTTATACCTGGCTCTCTACTATAAAGTTTTCGTTTTATGGAAAAACAAGGAAATTAAAAGTCTTTTCCGAGGACTCATTTGCCCAATTTTTGCATCCATTGGTTCCCTGATTATTTTTTCGGGAGGTTTTCAAAGTCCGCTTTTCCTCTTATATATGGGGATCTGCTTTAGTGCATTCGGTGCTGGATTTGTTTATTATCGATTCGGTGTTTTGAAAAGAGTATAAACATCTGATTTATTTTCAATTTAGCGTTAGTTGTTAAATATACTGGGTATATAAGAATCATATCCTTTCTCTCCTCAGGGAATATAATTAAGAAAGAGGCCTGCCCTTACAACCGGGGCAGGTCTCTTTCTCTGACTATAACTGTTTTCAGTGAACGCTCAATCTAGATATAAACGATGTTCACATCCTTATTAAAATAGCGCAGCAAATCAATGAGCTTTTGGGTAACCTTCCATTTAATGCTCAATTCTTCGGGAAAATCAGGGTTTTGATGGTCAGGGTTAATGGAGTTACCCATGATAATATCGATGTTCGTGCATTCATTGATTAGGTAATTGGCCAACATCGATGCACCATTACGTTCTTCGAAAATTTCACGGCCGCAACGGTTATGAAGATAGTCTTCCAACAACCGCAGCGTTTCTCTTATGGTCAGCACCCCTTCGGTGACCAGGTCCACACTTTTCATACGTCCGATGGGTGGAACCTTTTCCGACATGGTGGACATATCAATTTCAATTTCCTCACCATATTCTCTGGCCACAATATTCCCTGCGGTTCCGCCGCAGACAATTTTAATCCCGCGGGCTTTATCCAATATATTTTTAATTTGTGCATCCTTACTCTTATCAAGGGGTGGTCCGGAGAACAGCGTCAGATACTTCCGTTCTTCAGCTTTCATGACGACAACCGTAGTATCATCCCCTGGTTCTTCACCGTAAAGATTATAGCAGATATCGATCAGGGCCATGGAAATATCCTTGGCTCGTTTATCTTCATAGGAACGAGCCAATAAATAATTGGCGGCTTCCTCCCATTGCCATCCAAAGTTCAAACAATTTCCAATACCTGCATGAATCACCCCATCACTGAAGAAAGCCATAATATCGTCCTTCTCAATTTTCATGGTTGTTTCATAAACCGATTTTCCCTGGAATTCTATGGCAGTACGATTGAGCTCAATAATCTCGCCATTACGAATAAAAACTAAGGGTGGATTATCGTATTCCAAAATATAAGCCATTCGATTTCGAAAGACCTGAACAATGGTAAAGGTTGAATAAGCCAGATTTCGCACCTGGCATTTTGGCAGGGTCGCCTCAAGAGTTTCGAGTACATCCATAATCCCTAATTTTTCTTCAAGCATGGTGGCGGCGATGGTGGAAGTCAATGTCGCTAAAATATTAGCTTTAACACCGCTTCCCAGGCCGTCGGCCAAAATGGCTATGACACTTTCATCATTAACGCGAATTTCAACATTATCTCCGCAAAGTTCTTCATGAACTTTATTGACACTATCATTGGCAATATCCATAAATAAGGGCATTAGATTTCATCCCCTCGATTTTCTATGACTTTTTTCAGTTTTGTTAAGGTAACTTTTGTTTCGGCCGTGGTTTCCCCTAACAATCCCGCAATTTCGTGGGCCACACGCATTTGTTTATCAATAACCCGCTGGGCCATACTCAACGTTTCTTCCTGTATTTTAAGGAAAACCGCTTCTTGTTTTTCCTGCTCTGAAATATCAATAAAAATGCCCATATAAAGTTCCTGATCTGAAATATAGGTTAGAATTTCCATAAAAACGCGATTTTCTTTTTCAAAGAACCCTTTCCCGGTATAAATACATTCGTTATTGGTATTAAGTTTTTTAAAAGGATTGTAATGGAAAACATCCATGAAATTATAGTGAAATACATCCTCTTTTTTCACATTAAAAAGACGTTCTGCTGATTCATTAAATTCTATGATTCGATATTTTTTGTCCAGTACAGCAATGGCATTTGGGGTTGTTGTAATAATGAGATTGGAAATCGCCTCATTTTTACTGGAGATCAGTGGCAGACACATTTCTATTTCTGCCATATTCCAATAAACAGCTCGTGCTTTGTCCCGGCAGGTATCATAGCCGCAAACACCACAGTTAAGTTCATCTTTTTTAGTGAATTTAGACATTTGCAATAAGATTTTTTTGAGTTCCTTTTCAGGTACCTCACCCAGATGATGAACCGGTCGTGCTTCAAATTGTCGACTAGTTTTAACTTCCGGTACAACTCCCACAGGATTTTTTTTGTTATTAATATCAATATAGGTTTGAACCATTTCAACTTTTTCGTATTTTGACAATTGACTGTGGGTATTTCCCGGACCGTTAATACAGCCTTCTTCACAGGCACTCATTTCAATCCAGTATTTTTTATCTAAATGGCACATTTCATCCAAAAAAAGCATACTGTCTTTGATGCCGTTAATGCGCAAAATTTTTCGGCTGCCATCCAAGTTGGCAACACTGCTTTTTGCAAGACCACCCATTAATGGATAATTTCGCCCGATACTCGTTCCGATAGCGTCAAACTCTTCCACATCCATTTTGCTCGGATCAATTTTTTCTTCTTTTAGCCAATCGTTAATCTCATCAAAGGTCAATACACCATCAATGATACCCTTGACTTCTTTTTCCTTCACTTCCATTTTCTTTGAAAAACAACCCCCGGCATAAATAATCTTCGCATCCGGATACTTTTCCTTTAGAATCTTTCCGTGGGCAATCATTGGCGAGACTTCATTACTCAAAGATTCCAGGTATTGGGGATAATATATTTCGATGAGATTTTTGATGGATGCGCAGGATGAATCAATCACAAAATTTCGATCGCTGTAATAATCCCTGGCATTGGCCGTAGCCACTGCTTCCGCACCAATAGAAGTTTCTTCAATAATGGTGAAGCCCAACTTTCTTAGCGCGCCAATATATTGCCGTGGATTATCCATGTAATAGGTTGATGGAAAAACCCCGGATAAACTGAGGACAACTTTTTCTGTTTTTAGCCAATTTTTTATGGTATTGACATCACTTTGAATCTCTTTAGCATTATGAGGACAAATCTTAATACAATTTCCGCAGCCAATGCACATTTCCTCAATAATCTGCGCATGCTTATCCTTAAGTTTAATGGCCTTAATCGGGCAATTTCGAATGCATTTATAGCAATTACGACATTTATCCTTTGAAAAATTAATAATACCCAATTAGTTTCCCCTTAATATTTTTTCAAAAATTTCTTCAACATTATCCACTGAAACCGAATAAATAACGTCATCACATTTTACCGCCACACCTTCATTGCATTTTCCCATGCAAAACGATCCCACCAATTCAATCTCATCTTTAAGACCCTGCGCAGTAATCATTTCATTTAATGCCTTGACCACATGATAAGATCCCTTAACTTGACAGGCGCTGCCAATACATATACTCATCGTTTTCATCAAATATTCCTCTTCCAAAATGATCTATTGGATTTATGGTATCATCCGGCTATTTTACTGTCAACTGATCTACAAAAATATCGTGGTGAAAAGCGGCATCTCCGGCATTTATCAGAATCCGGATAAAAAATCGTTCTGCTTTTCTTTGTTAGCGATTAAGGAATGCAAAATTCAATGGTTTTAATTTCTCTTTCTCAATGATCTGCCCTTGACGACACAATCCAATTCTGGTAAAATGATCTCAATTAATTTAATAACGTTTTCATAATGAAAAACAATCCGAATTGACTAACCTAAGGTTTTCTATGGTTTTTCAATCGATAGAGTATGGTTGGAAACGACCATGCTTTCCAATGTGTAAAGGATGGTTGACTTCATAATATTACTGACTTTTTTTTGTAGACTGTTAGTTTGTTTATTTATACTATCTTCCTTTATCAAGTCATCACAGGGGTTTTCCCTTTTGATAAATATTCTGAGGAGGAATTAAATGAAAAAGAAACTAACTGTTTTTTTGATTGTTGTTCTTGTTTGCACATTAGCATTAAGCTTTGCAGGGTGTACCACCACAAAAAAGGCCTTGGAGCCCGGTTCTAATGGAACCATTATTCTGGCCACTACCACCAGTACCCAGGATAGCGGGCTTTTAGATGTCCTTGTCCCTGTTTTTGAAGGCGACACAGGCATTGCTGTAAAAGTCGTGGCTGTGGGCACAGGAAAAGCCATTGCAATGGGTACAAATGGCGAAGCCGATGTATTACTGGTTCATGCCAGATCACAGGAAGATGCATTTATGGCCGCTGGCTCCGGGACGGAACGTTTCGACGTTATGTACAACGACTTTGTAGTTCTGGGACCTAAAGCTGATCCTGCCCAGGTAAAAACTAATGCTGCCAGCGACGCTACTAAAGCCTTCCCCGCCATTGCTGCCGTTCCTTCAGCCTTTGTATCAAGAGATGATAAGTCCGGCACCAACACCAAAGAATTGGAAATTTGGAAAGCTGCCAACATTACCCCTGAAGGCGACTGGTATATAAGAACCGGTTCCGGCATGGGCGATACCCTCACCGTCACCAATGAAAAACTGGGCTATACTCTGGCCGATCGCGCTACCTATGCCAATATGAAAGACACCATGACAAATCTGGAAATTGTTTGCGAAGGTGATCCTATGCTGCTCAATCCTTACGGCGTCATAACCGTTAACCCAGCCATTAACGCTCAAATTAATGCTGACGGTGCAAAGGCTTTTGCTGACTGGATCGTTTCACCTGAAGGCCAGAAAGTCATTGGTGATTATAAAGTCAACGGCGATCAACTCTTCACACCAAGTGCAAAATAACAATTGAAGCTAAATCAATTATTGATGTCCTGGGAGATGAAAATCTTCCAGGATTTAAAAATGGAGTGAACCATGGAATATATCATTACCGGATTTGTCGAAGCCTTCCGTCTCATCTTTTCCTTTGATCCTGAAATAATGGGGATTGTTTTTTTATCCCTTTATGTTTCCTTTTCATCAACATTATACGCTACCATTATTGGGGTCCCTTTGGGGATTCTGCTTGGCATTACAAACTTTAGAGGAAAGCGAATCGTGTCACGTTTTCTGTATACCTTTATGTCCTTTCCGCCTGTTGTTATTGGTTTATTTACAGCACTTTTTCTTGCACGATCAGGCCCTTTCGGACAATTTCAGCTCATGTATACTCCCTCCGCCATGATTATCGCTCAAACCATTTTGGTAACCCCGGTGGTCATGGGTATTGTTTTTAATCAAGCCAGTACCAGTGGTTATAATGTTGTCCAAACCGGTAAAACTTTGGGGGCGGGTAAAGGCCACACCCTTCTTTTATTAATCGCTGAACTTAAAGGCACCATTATGATTGCCCTGGTCACTGGTTTTGGACGAGCCATTTCCGAAGTTGGCGCTGTCATGATTGTCGGTGGAAATATCAGGGGGTTTACCCGAGTCATGACCACCTTCATTGCCATGAACAATAATATGGGTCAGTACAGCACCGCCATTGCCATGGGGATTATTTTGATGACCATCTCTTTTATTACAAATTCCATTTTATATAAATATATCATAGGGGATATCAATGAATATCGAGACTAAAAATCTAACTAAAACTTATAAGGATACCCGTGTTCTTAATCTGACCCAAGAGTGCAATGCCCTTTTTTTTGAATCCGGAAAAATTCATGGCATTATCGGACCTAACGGCTCTGGAAAAACAACCCTGATGAAAATTATGGCGGGACTCATTTCCCCATCCGACGGAGACGTTTTATATGATGGCCGCCCGGGAATAAATGATGTCCCAAAAGACATCACTTATTCCAGCCACCGCCCCACTCTTTTTTCCCGGACGGTTTTTGAAAACATTGCCTATCCTTTAAAGATTCGCAAACGATCCAAAGCTGAAATTCACACCATCGTCAGCGAACTCTTGGATGAGTTTAAAATTTCAGCCATTCAAACCCATAACGCAAAAAAACTTTCCGGCGGTGAATCTCAAAAAACAGCGATGGCCAGAGCGCTTTCCTTTTCTCCCAAAGTTCTTTTTTTAGATGAACCGACTGCCAACATTGACCCCAAAAGCGTTAAGCTTATGGAAGCAGCTCTTCTTAAGCGAAAAAAATCTCAGGGCCTGACCATTATTATCATAACCCATAATTTAAGCCAGGCCTTTCGCATCTGTGACACGCTCACTTTTTTAAACCAGGGAACCTGCCTTTATTCTGGACCTTCCCATGGATTAATTGAATCTGTGGATCCGATTATTCATGACTTTATTTCATTTAATCTACTAAAGAAATCTGATTTCCCCATAAAGTCTTAAATTAACGTTAAAATCAAAGTATGGCTATTGTCATATTAAAAGAAGCTAACAATAACGCCGAATCAAAGCCGGAAAATAATCCTAATTGGATTTGTCAATCGTCTGATTTTTAAGCTATTCGTAATAAATTTCGTCAATGGCGCATCCTGCCGGAACAATGGGATAAACCCCTTCCTCATTGGAGATCTTGACGTGAACCAGCAACGGTCCTTTTTCGTCTTTGATTTTTTCCAGGGTTTCTGTTAATTCTTCCAAAGTCGTTACCTTATAACCTGGAATGCCACTGGCTGCTGCTAATTTCAGATAATCGGTGCATTGGACAATATCGGTTTCGGCGTAACGCTTTTCGCTGAAAAGCTTTTGCCATTGTCTGACCATGCCGAGTGCTTCATTATCAAAAAGAAAGATTTTTAATGGTATATTGTATTTGCTGACGGTGATCAGCTCCTGACAATTCATTCGAAAGCTGCCGTCTCCGGCAATTAAGATAACGTCACTGTCGGGATTTGCCAGTTTCACTCCCATGGCAGCCCCCAGGCCATAGCCCATGGTGCCTAACCCACCGGAAGTGATAAACTGCGCCGGCCGCTTGATATTCCAGAATTGTCCGACCCACATTTGATGCTGCCCAACTTCGGTGACCACAAAGGCTTCAGGATAAGCGGCATTAATGGTGTTAAGAATATTCCTAGGTGTATATTCACCAACGGGTCGATCCGGAACTTTCCAGCTTTGAATTTTTTCATACCATTCAGGATATGCTTTTTCTTCAATGCCTTTGGTAAGCAAAGGCAGTACATCTTTAATATTACCCTGAATTTGAATTTCGCAGGGGATATTTTTTGCAAACTCTGTGGGATCCACATCAATATGAATGATTTTTTTATTTCTTGCAAATGCTGCGCCATTGCCGGTTACACGGTCGCTGAACCGAGCCCCTATCCCAATCAGCAAATCTGCATTAATGACTGCGAAATTGGTTTCCTGGGAGCCATGCATGCCAACCATGCCTTTGGACAGCTTGTGGTCTCTGGGAATACCGCCTAAACCCATCAAAGAGTTGGCAACAGGGATTCCAGATTTTTCAGCAAAGGCCAAAAGTTCTTCATGAGCTTTTGATTTTATGACACCGCCACCGGCATAAATCATGGGATTTTTTGCAGCATTAATGGCTTTAATGGCAACCTCAATGGTTTCCATGTTAATATCGGGATACTCGATTTTAAGTTTTGGAATATCCTGCCATTGGTATTCAGTTTTTGCCATGAAAATATCTTTTGGAATATCAATAACCACCGGTCCCGGGCGTCCGGATTGTGCCAAAACAAAAGCTTCACGAATCGTATCAGCCAACGCTTCAACCCGGGTTACCAAATAATTATGTTTGGTGATCTGCATGGTAACGCTGGTGATATCAATTTCCTGGAAGGAATCCTTTCCGAGAAGTGGTGTGGCAACTTGTCCGGTAATCACAACCATGGGTACAGAGTCTAAATAGGCATTGGCAATCCCGGTAATGGCATTGGTGGCACCAGGACCTGAGGTGGTAATGGCCACTCCTACGGTATCACTGGTTCTGGCATAGCCATCCGCTGCATGAACACCGTTTTGTTCATGACAGGGACCAATTTGGGTAATGTTATGATCCAATCGGTAGAAAGCATCAAACAATGGAATAACCACACCTCCCGGGAAACAAAAAACATGCTTTATTCCCTGTTCTTCCAAACACCGGACCGTAATTTCTGATCCCATTAATATTTTTTCATTTTCCATATTTTCACTTCCTTCCAGAAAAAATTTATTTATTTTTCAAAAACAGCACCGGTAGATGCGGATGTTACCAGTTTACTGTAACGTCCCAAATAGCCCGTTTTTATCTTAGGTTCCAGTGGTATCCAGGCCGCTTTTCGTTCTTTTAAAATAACATCGTCAACCATTAACATAATGGAACGGTTGGGGATGTCAATGGCAATCATATCACCTTCTTCAACAAGACCAATGACTCCGCCAGAAGCTGCTTCCGGTGAAATATGGCCAATGGCAGCACCACGGGTTGCACCGCTGAATCGGCCATCCGTAATCAAAGCAACGTCCTTATCTAATCCCATCCCGGCAATGGCTGAAGTTGGAAATAACATTTCCCGCATTCCCGGACCACCTTTGGGGCCTTCGTAACGAATGACAACAACATCACCTGCCACAATTTTTCCCCCATTAATCGCACTGGTGGCGTCTTCTTCAGAATTAAATACCCTTGCCGGGCCCTGATGTGTTAGCATTTCAGGAGCAACGGCAGCCTGTTTGACCACGCACCCATCCGGGGATAAATTTCCGAATAAAATAGCAAGGCCACCGGTGGGACTATAGGGATTATCCAAAGGATGAATGACTTCTGGATTTTTATTGGTGACTCCCTGTAAATTTTCGGCAATGGTTTTTCCGGTAACCGTCATGAGCGAATCATCAATGAGCTTAGCATCTGCCAAAGTTTTCATTAATGCCGGAATGCCCCCAGCATAGTATAAATCTTCAAGATGATGATGTCCAGCCGGTGCAAGCTTACATAAATGCGGCGTTTTTGCTGAAATCTCATTGACCTCTTCCAGATTAATTATAACCCCAGCTTCGTTTGCAATGGCTGGTAAATGAAGGATACTGTTGGTTGAACATCCCAATGCCATATCACAGGCCAGGGCATTCTTAAAGTTCGCCTCGTTCATAATATCTCTTGGTTTAATATCACGTTTGAGCATTTCCATAACCTGGATTCCCGCTTTTTTAGCCAGCCGGATACGTTCTGCAAAAACAGCCGGAACCGTACCGTTTCCAGGAAGACCCATTCCCAAAACTTCAGTCAGACAGTTCATACTGTTTGCTGTAAACATCCCTGAACAGGAACCGCAGCCTGGACAAACCGAGTCTTCAAAGCTTTTAAGCTCATCTTCGTCAATTTTTCCGGCATTAAATGCCCCTACCGCTTCAAAGGCAGTATTTAAATCAGTATCTTTTTGTCCAACTGATTTTCCGGTCAACATCGGTCCGCCACTCACCACAACCGCCGGAATATTAAGACGCGCTGCAGCCATAAGCATTCCCGGAACCACCTTGTCACAGTTAGGAATAAGAACCAGGGCATCAAAGGCATGGGCGGTGGCCATAATTTCAATGGAATCCGCAATGAGTTCTCGTGATGCCAGAGAATATTTCATTCCCACATGGCCCATGGCAATGCCGTCACATACAGCAATGGAAGGAAACTCAATGGGTGTTCCTCCTGCCATACGAACTCCTTCTTTAACCGCTTTGGTGATGGTATTTAAATGGATATGTCCTGGCACAATTTCATTAAAGGAATTAACTACCCCGATTAAAGGGCGATCCAATTCTTCATCAATATAGCCCATGGCTTTAAATAGAGAACGTTGTGGGGTTGTTCCAACCCCTTTTTTTACAACATCACTTTTCATATTTCTTTCCTTTCAAATCAGACTGAGGCAAGCAGCAAGGGGTCATGATAGATAATGACCCTGCTATTGAATTTTTATCAAACCTAGAGGTTTTCCATGACCCGTTGTCCCATTTCAATGGTTCCAATCAGGGTTTTTCCTTCAGTATAAATATCCCCGGTACGATAGCCCTGGGCAAGTGTTTTATTAACGGCCGCTTCAATGGCATCGGCTTCCTCGATTAAATCCAGGGAATAACGCAACATCATGGCGACGGATACAATGGTAGCAATGGGATTGGCTTTATCCTGGCCGGCAATGTCAGGTGCTGAACCATGGATCGGTTCGAACATACCGAATTTTCCGTCTGCCATACTGGCTGAAGGAAGCATTCCGATGGAACCTGTAATCGTACTGGCTTCATCCGATAAAATATCCCCGAAAAGGTTGCTGGTGAGGATGACATCAAATTGTTTAGGGTTAATCACCAGTTGCATAGCGGCATTATCCACATACAAATGGTTGAGTTCCACTTCTGGAAAATCCTTGGCAACTTCTATTACAATGCTTCTCCAAAAACGAGAAACTTCTAAAACATTGGCTTTATCAACATTGGTGACTTTTTTATTACGTGTCATTGCAATGGTGAATGCTTTTTTAGCAATGCGAAGCACTTCAGGTCTGGTATATTTCATAATATCCCAGGCAGCAAAATCGCCGTCTCGACCTTTTTCACCAAAATAAATACCGCCGGTAAGCTCACGAACCACCATAATATCAAGTGCATCCCCAATGATTTCAGGTTTTAAGGGACAAGCATCTTTTAATTCTTCATAAAGAATGGCAGGTCTCAGGTTGGCATAAAGGCCAAGACTTTTTCTGATTCCCAATAATCCTGCTTCAGGACGTTTGTCGCCAGGAAGATTGTCCCATTTAGGTCCGCCAAGAGCTCCTAAAAGAACGGCATCACTAGCTAAACAAATATCGACGGTTTCCTGGGGCAGTGGGTTATCACAGGCATCAATGGCGACGCCTCCGGCAAGAACCTTGGTATAATCAAAGGTATGATCAAATTTTTCTCCTATTTTATCAAGAACCTTTGTGCTGGCTTCAACAATTTCGGGACCAATACCATCTCCTGGAATAACGGCTATTTTATAATTCATAGGCTAACTTCTCCTTCTTAATTTTAATGATTTGGGCAACTGCTAAAGTACCGTGAGCTTCACTGGCTGTTTACATTAAACAATTTTTCCACTATACGTCGGACAGTCTAACGACTGTTCGCCTATACGTTACAAAATTGTTTATGAAAACTGCCATCAAAGCAATTTACGATTGTGTTTATGAATTTCGGCATTGCCTATATTTTTATTACCTCGTGCATACAATGATGAATAATCATTGTTGGAAAATAGCACCACTGTTTTATAAATCTTTGTTAATACTGTTGACCAAGCCGCCGGCGGCAATGAGTTTCTGCATGAATTCCGGGAAAGCCTGGCCCTGATAGGTTTCGTTTTTGGTAATATTGATAATGAGGCCGGTGTCAAAGTCCACTTCAACTTCATCTCCGGCTTCAATATTTGCAGCCGCTTCAGGACATTCTAAGATTGGCAAGCCAATATTAATGGAATTCCGGTAAAAAATACGAGCAAAGTCTGCGGCAATGACACAGGAAATCCCTGCGGTTTTAATGGCAATGGGAGCATGTTCACGAGAGGATCCGCAACCAAAATTTTTACTGGCAACGATAATATCCCCATCCTGGACATTTGTAATAAAATCAGCATCAATATCTTCCATACAATGTTTGGCCAGTTCCTGGTGGTTACTGGTATTAAGATAGCGTGCCGGTATAATAACGTCGGTATCGACGTTGTTTCCATATTTAAATACTTTTCCTTTTGCTTTCATAACTTCTCCTCTATCCTATAATTCGGTTGGATCCGCAATACGACCTAAAATAGCGGAAGCGGCTGCCACTTCAGGGTTTGCCAGATATACTTCTGAATCCACATGACCCATCCGTCCTACAAAATTTCGGTTAGTCGTTGCCACACACCGTTCACCACTGGCAAGGATACCCATATGGCCGCCTAAACAGGGACCACAGGTTGGTGCACTGACAGTCGCTCCAGCTTCAACAAAGGTTTTTAAATATCCCAGTTCCATACATTGAAGATAAATCTTTTGAGTGGCAGGAATAATCAAAGTTCGGATGCCTTTGGCAACCTTGCGTCCTTCAAATATCTTGGCCGCTTTTGCAAAATCAGATAATCGGCCGTTGGTGCAGGAGCCAATAACTACCTGATCAATAATCACCGGTTCGGTAATTTCGTCTGTTGTTTTCGTGTTTTCAGGTAAATGCGGAAAAGCAACGGTTGGTTTAATGGAGCCTAAATCGATGTCGATGGTTCTTTCATATTCGGCATCGGCATCAGCTGTGTAGACGGTATATTCCTTTGTGGAATGGCCTTTAATATAATCAATGGTTTGATCATCAACGATAAAGATGCCATTTTTCGCGCCGGCTTCAATGACCATATTGGCAATGGTAAAGCGGTCATCCATGGTGAGGTTGGCAATGCCTTCTCCGACAAATTCCATGGATTGGTATAAAGCGCCATCCACACCGATCATTCCAATAATATGGAGAATGACGTCTTTCCCTGAAACGTACTTGTTCATTTTTCCTTTCAGCACAAATTTTATGGCGGAAGGTACTTTAAACCAGGCTTTTCCGGTGGCCATGCCGGCTGCCATATCCGTACTGCCGACTCCAGTGGAGAATGCTCCCAAAGCGCCATAGGTACAGGTATGAGAATCTGCACCAATGACTAGATCTCCGGCAACCACCAAACCTTTTTCGGGAAGAAGGGCATGCTCAACACCCATTTGACCAATTTCAAAATAGTTTGTAATGTCCTGTTCCATCGCAAAGCCACGCATCATTTTACATTGTTCTGCTGCCTGAATATCCTTATTTGGGGCGAAATGATCCGGAACCAATGCCACTTTATCCTTATCAAACACGGTTTTGGCATGAATGCCTTTAAACACATTGATGGCCACCGGTGCGGTAATATCATTTCCCAACACGAGATCTAAATCCGCCATGATTAAATCTCCTGGTTTTACCTCACTTAACCCTGCATGGGACGCTAAAATTTTCTGAGTCATTGTCATTCCCAATGTCACTCATCTCCTTTCGAATCTTACAATTTTCACTGTATCGGCAGCGATTCTTTCGACTGCCGCTCCATATCATTCAATAGTTTATATTCAATGGAATCGATAAGAGCAATCAAACTCGCTGCAATAATATCCGTAGATACGCCCACATTTGACCAGATATCCAACCCATCAGAGCTTTCAATGAGAACTCTTACCTTGGAGGCTGTGGCTGATTTCGAATCAATAACCCGAACCTTAAAATCGGTCAAACGCACTTCTCGAATGCTGGGATAAAAGACTTCCAAAGCCTTGCGTAAAGCTTTATCCAGGGCGTTTACCGGTCCATCGCCTTCGGCTGCATTAATTTCTGATTGTCCATCCACATTAATCTTGACCACAGCCGAAGAACTCAGGGCCTCTTTATAATGGGGCTGTTCTCCAATGGTTTTGAAATCTTCCAGTGTGAAAAACGGCTTGTATTTTCCAAGCTCCTTGCGAATCAGAAGTTTTACACTGCTTTCAGCGCCTTCAAATTGATAGCCCTGGTATTCCAATTCTTTAATCCGATCCATTACTCGTGTGGTTTCATCGGATTTTTTTGTCAGACTGGGATCCAATTCATTAATGAGTTGAATAATGGTGCTTCGTCCTGAAACTTCTGACATCAGAATTCGCCGTTCATTCCCGACTGATTCCGGTTTGATATGTTCAAAGGATTCCGGGTTTTTCATAACGGCATCAATGTGCATTCCACCCTTATGAGCAAAGGCTGATTTGCCTACAAAAGGTTCCCTGCCACTGAGCGTATAATTGGAAATTTCGGCAATCCGAATGGCTGAAGAGGTTAGCTTTAACAATTCATCAGTTGCCAAACAGTCATACCCCATTTTCAGCTGCAGATTTGGAACAATCGATGTCAGATTGGCGTTGCCGCAACGCTCACCATAGCCAAGGAATGTTCCCTGGACCTGGCGTACCCCGGCCTGAACCGCCATAACGCTATTGGCCACTGCCATGCCGCTGTCATTGTGACAGTGGATTCCCAAAGGAATCGCCAGCTTTGTTCGAACATCCGTTACGATTTTCTGAATCTCAAAGGGAAGTGTTCCGCCGTTAGTATCGCAGAGTGCCAGGCAATCAGCGCCACCTGCCTGGGCTGCCAGTAAGGCTTCAATGGCATAAACCGGATCTGCTTTATAGCCATCAAAAAAATGCTCTGCATCAAAGGTAACTTCCTTGCCCATGGCTTTGAGATATGCCATGGTATCCTCAATCATGCGAAGGTTTTCCGCCAGAGTTGTTTTGATAATATCGGTAATATGAAAGGTCCAGCTTTTTCCAAAAATTGCCACTGCCGGGGTTTGGGTTTCGAGCATGGCTTTGAGGTTGGCATCCTCTTCCACCAAAATCCCACCACGGCGGGTACTTCCAAAGGCCACAAGCTTTGCATTCTTAAGTTGTAAACCTTTAATGCGATTAAAAAATTCAATATCCTTGGGATTAGAACCTGGGTTTCCCGCTTCAATATAATCCACACCGATTTTATCTAAGGTTTCCATAACGCGCATCTTATCTTCCACTGAAAAGGAAATCCCCTCTGCTTGAGCACCATCCCTCAGGGTTGAATCAAAGATTAATATTTTTTCAGACATTGCAATCCTCCCAAATTAAGTTTCTAAGCTTTAAGCTCCTGAGTTTCTCTAATATAAAGCATCTGATTCACTGCATCCACATAGGCTTTAAGACTGGCATCTATAATATCGGTACTGAGGCCACGTCCGTGATAGAAGTGTGTTCCATCGGAAATTTTTACATGGGCTTCTCCCTGGGCATCTGTGCCATCGGTCACTGCTTCAACCCCGTAATCAATTAAGGTTAGATTGCAGTTGACTAAAACCCCAATGGCTTTAAACCCGGCACTGATAGGGCCATCTGCCAGGGATACCCCTTCAATGAGCTCTCCGTATTTCTTTAAACGAATGGTCGCAGCAGTTGAAATAGTATTTCCGGTACTGATAATAAAGCGATCCAGGGTGTATACTTCTGGAATTGCCAATTGTTTTTGTTCGACAAGTGCCAAAACATCTTTATCAGAAATATCTTTTTTCTTATCCGCTAAGACTTTAAATTGATCAAATAGTTCCACAATTTCTTCAGGGGTGAGTTGATAACCCAATGACGCCAGTTTATCAACAAAGGCATGCTTGCCGGAGTGTTTTCCCAGAACCATTTTATTTTGTTTTAATCCAATAGACTCCGGTGTCATAATTTCATAGGTTTCTTTATTGGCCATCATTCCATGCTGATGAATTCCCGATTCATGGGCAAACGCATTTTCTCCCACAATGGATTTATTCGGCTGAACTTTAACTCCAATTAACTTGGATAACAATCGACTGGAACGATAAATTTCGGTGGTCACAATATTAGTGTCTGCCTGGTATATATCATGCCGGGTTTTTAAAGCCATGACAATTTCTTCCAGGGCAGCATTTCCAGCGCGTTCGCCAATACCATTGACCGTACATTCCACCTGACCCGCGCCTGCCTGAATGGCGGCTAAGCTATTGGCAACCGCTAATCCCAGATCATCATGAACATGAACGGAAATAGTGGCCTTGTCAATGTTGGGAACATTATGTCTGATGCCTTCAATGAATTTATAATGTTCTCCCGGTGTTGTATATCCCACGGTATCTGGAACATTAACGATGGTAACACCCTCATTAATCACCCCTTCTAACACACGGTATAAGAATTCTGGCCGTGTACGGGAGGCGTCTTCTGCTGAGAATTCCACCTCACCGCAAAGATTTCTGGCAAAGCGTGCCATTTTCACTGCTCTTTCCAATACTTCCTCTGGGGTCATTCGCAGCTTGTATTCCATGTGAATATCAGATGTCGCCAGGAAAAAATGAATCCGTGGATTGACCGCATCCTTTAAAGCTTCATAGGCAGTGGTAATGTCTTTCTCAAGACATCGGGCCAGGCTGGCAACCGTTGCGTTTTTTATCTCGTTGGCAACCAGTCTTACTGATTCAAAATCTCCGGGAGATGCAATAGCAAACCCTGCTTCAATGACATCAATGTTAAGGCGTTCGAGCTGTTTTGCCATCTCTAATTTTTCTTTTAAGTTCATACTGCAGCCGGGTGATTGCTCGCCATCCCGAAGGGTGGTATCAAATATTTTAATAATTCTGCTCATTGCATCTCCTCCTATTTATTTATAATTTGTAGGTCCTTCAAAATTCACAAACACAACCGTAATTGCTTTGATGTCAGTTTTCAAAACCATAAGAAATCGCTTTGCGAATTTCTTATGGTTCGCGGGCAGTCGCCAAAACTACAAGCGAGCTTGTGATTGGCTCATTGCCTTCGCGAAAACAATTTTATAACGTATAGGCGAACTAGTTCGAAGAACTGTCCGACGTATAGTGGAAAAATTGTTTCATGTAAACAGACAGCGAAGCCCACAATACTTTTGTAATTATCTAAATTGTAATTTATGCACCTTTTCAGGTATTTTTTTTACAAAAAAGGGCAGAAGGTCTTCTGCCCTGAATTTGTTGCTGAAATTTGTTGTAAAAATTAATTTTTGGAATTATTTTTTAATCCAGGACATCATAGTACGTAACTCAGCGCCAACTTTTTCAACCTGAGTTTCAGTTTCAATTCGTCGTCTTGAATTGAAATATGGACGGTTCGCCTGATTTTCAAGGATCCAGTTACGAGCGAATGTACCATCCTGAATATCAGTAAGAATACCCTTCATGGCTTTTTTAGTTTCATCGGTAATGATTTTGCTGCCGGTGATATAATCTCCGTATTCGGCAGTATCGCTGATGGAGTAACGCATGTAGCCCAGGCCACCCTGTACGACTAGATCAATGATCAATTTCATTTCGTGGACACATTCAAAGTAGGCACTTTCTGGTTGGTATCCTGCTTCAACTAATGTATCAAAACCTGCTTTCATAAGAGCTGTAACACCCCCACATAAAACGGCTTGTTCCCCGAATAAATCAGTTTCGGTTTCTTCTTTAAATGTTGTTTCCAAAATTCCCGCACGGCCTCCGCCAATACCGGATGCGTATGCTAGTCCAATATCATGGGTATTTCCGGTTGGATCCTGGTGAACTGCAATAAGGTTTGGTACGCCTCGGCCTTCTTGATACTGGCTTCTTACAGTGTGTCCCGGACCTTTAGGTGCAATCATAAATACATTAACATCTGCTGGTGGTTTGATCTGTCCGTAATGAATGTTGAATCCATGGGCAAATGCAAGATAATTTCCTGGTGAAAGGTTTGGCTTAATACTTTCTTTGTAAATCGCTGCCTGTTTTTCATCGGGAAGTAGTATCATAATAATGTCTGCTGCCTTAGTAGCATCTTCTGCTGTCATTACTTTGAGTCCTGCCGCTTCTGCTTTTGGCCATGATTTGCTTCCAACATAAAGTCCAACCACTACATTTACACCGGATTCTTTTAAATTCAGTGCATGGGCGTGTCCCTGGCTACCATACCCGATAATAGCAACGGTTTTACCGTCTAATAATCCTAGATTACAATCCACATCATAAAATAATTTTGCCATTTGTTAATTTCCTCCTTGGAATGTTTTAAAACTTGGTTAATTATATAAAGTCCACTCACTGAGTGACTATTATATACACAAAAAATCCGCCTCTGTAAAAACAGAGGCGGATAAGTTATCCACGGTACCACTCTAATATGAAATAACCTCACAGCCATTTCCTTATCTGGTCTGGATGCACATAGTACACCTAACCATAGTCATTTAACGTCGACAGTCCTCAAAGGATCACGGCCTTCCCTACTGGTTTGGTAAACTTTCAGGTCAGCAGCTCGCAAGCGAGTATTACATACCACCGAATTATTGGAATCACACCACTTTCCAACTCTCTTAAATTCAGTTTTTGGCATCTTTCTCTTGGTCATCGCTGTTATCATATTTCTTATTGTATTATTTTGGTCATTATATCTATTTACTTTGCCTTTGTCAATGATAAAATCAGAAAGAAGCGATGATATCGGTTGCTGTTTTTACACTTGAAATTTCAAACCTTCGGCATTAAACTGTGCTTAAGCATTGTGATTCTTAGTATTGCAAATAAATATTTTTGATTGCTCAGTCATGATAATGTCCTGCCAGTTTTCAGTGGTTCCATTATAAATAGAACTAGCTATCGTTTCTTTTCAAAAAATATTTTCATCAGATCTTCACAGACCGCCTCACAGATCCCACTGTAAATTTCCATCTGTCTGGGGAGCATGGGATGTTTTCCCAAACAGGCTGTGGATTCGACGCCGCCAAATCTTTTTTCTGCCGCTCCATAGACAAGTTTCGGAATTCTGGCTTGAATGATAGCACCCATGCACATGACACAGGGCTCCGCGGTTACAAAGAGGCTGCAATCATCAAGGCGCCAGCGCCCCAGCTTTTGTGCCCCCTGACGTATCACCAGCATTTCCGCATGGGCTGTGGGATCTGCCAGAGATTCTTTTTGATTGTGTGCTTTTGCAATGATCTCACCCTTGCAAACAAGGATGGCTCCAATGGGTACTTCTCCATTGGCCGCCCCTTCCCTGGCAATTTCAATAGCCAGGGCCATATAATCCTGGAAACTTTTTGGTGAAGATTTTTTCAAACTCTCACTTTTATTGTTTTCCTTCATAAGTTTTCGCCGATCATTATAAATTAATAGAAATTCTCTATTTTAATACGGTTCTTGATGTATATTTCATCAGTGCTTTACAAATGGCCGCGGTTAAAATCCCTGCCACAATGGCTTCGGGAATTCCATTAATGGCGATAACCGACAAAATCACACCATAAAGACTCGTTAACGAAACATTCTTGACTTGAGCATAGCTACTTCCGAAAAACAGATAAATAAAATTCATTACTAAAAGAGTGTTGGTCAGTGAACCGCCAACCCCTGCGACTGCTAGTCCCAACGCATCATTTTTATTAATTTTTTTCATTCCCTTATAAATATAGTAAGGGGTAATGCCGACCAGGATTCTGGGTACAAAAACGATCACCAGGCTCCAAAAATTTCCGGAATAACTTCCGATTGAATAAAAGGGCGTGAACACAAAAGATGTTACTGTGGGATTAAATGTATTGTTGACCAAACTGGTCAGTCCGAAAACAAAACCGAGGAACCCACCATACCGTGGTCCCAGAAGAATACTGGCGATAATAACGGGAACGTGAATAATCGTCGCCCGTGTAAAACCAAGGGGAATATAACCTAAAAAGGGTGTTGCCGCCATCAAAACGATAATGGCCACAAAAAGAGAGACTTTAACCAAATCACTGGTTTGTGTGCTTTTCATTTTAACCTCCTGCTATCGTTCCAGTCTCGCCGGATACAATGCAACTTTATTATAACCGTATTTTAATTATAATTCAAGAAAAACTTATGTTTCTCTTAACCCTTTCCTTTGGTATAATGAATAAGACCCTTAGTGGCTTAATCAGAATAAACATATGCAAAGGAACTTTTATGAAAAATTTATTAACCAATAAAACCGTTGTCCTTGGAATTTCAGGAAGCATTGCCGCCTATAAAATGGCCAATGTTGTCAACAGTCTGACTAAATTAGGCTGTGATATTCAAGTGATTATGACAAAAAACGCCCAGGAATTTATTTCCCCTTTGGTCTTTGAGACCCTTACCGGCAATAAAACAATTGTGGATACTTTTGACCCTAACGTTAATTACAGCGTGACGCATGTGGCTCTGGCCAAAAAAGCGGATCTCTTCATGGTCGCACCTGCTTCTGCAAACATCATCGGAAAAATTACCGGGGGTATTGCTGATGATATGCTCACCACCACCATTATGGCCTGTCGATGCCCAAAATTCATTGCTCCCGCCATGAACACAGCCATGTATGAAAACCCCATTGTCCAGGATAATCTAAAAAAGCTCAAAGACTATGGATATCAAATCATCGATCCCGCCACTGGCATGTTAGCCTGTAAAGATATCGGCGCTGGAAAGCTTCCAGATGAAACGGTTCTGGTGAATCACATCATTCGTGAACTTGCCTATCCAAAGGATCTCACCGGGAAAAAAATTCTTGTGACTGCCGGTCCAACTTGTGAGGCCATTGATCCCATTCGTTACATCACCAACCATTCCAGCGGAAAAATGGGCTATGCCCTGGCCAACGCCGCCATGCTTAGAGGAGGAGATGTTACTTTAGTTACCGGTAAAACAGCCATTAAAGCACCTGCGTTTGTTAAGGTAGTCCCTGTTTTTTCCGCAAGTGAAATGTGTGCGGCTGTCATGGATTATTTTGGAAGCACTGATATTGTCATAAAAGCCGCTGCGGTTGCAGATTTCAAACCTTCAACTGTTTCCAAAGAAAAAATAAAAAAAATAAATGGCCATCCGGAAATACGCTTGTCTCCCACCATTGATATTTTAAAAACATTAGGTGAGAAAAAAAGGCCGGATCAATTTCTATGCGGTTTTTCCATGGAAACCCAAAACATGATTGAAAACACCCTGAGCAAACTCAAAAGTAAAAATGTCAATATGATGGTTGCCAATAATTTAAAGGAAAAAGGGGCTGGCTTTAATACCTCCACCAATCGGGTGACCATTATCACCACAGATAAAACTGAAGCACTCCCTTTGTTATCCAAGGATGCTGTTGCCCATCGAGTCATTGATGCAATTTTGGACGAACTGAAATGACAGGTTCTCAACTCAGTCATATTGCCATGGAAATCGGGGTTACCCTTCTTTCTAACGGTGCTGAAACCTACCGGGTTGAGGAATCCATGCATCGTATCTGCATGGCCATGGGAGCCCTAAGCGCTGAAATATTTGTTGTTCCCACCACCATTATTATGGGAATGACCTTTGCAAATGGTGACCATATGACCCGAACACACCGAATTCATACGCGTGGCATCAACCTAATGAAAGTAGAATTTATTAATAGTCTTTCCCGTAAGGTTTGCTATGAAGAAATGTCCTATGAAGAGGTCCTTACTGAGCTTCACCGCATAAACAGCACACCGCCTTATCCCTATTTCCTTCAAGTTTTAGCCCTTGGTTTTGTGGCACAAATGTTCACCTTATTTTTCGGCGGTAATTTTCAAGCCAGTTGTATTGGCTTTGTGATTGGGGTTGGAATTAAAGTGCAAACGGATGTTATGGCACGTTTTGAAACGAATATTTTTTTCATCAATATTGTCGGCGGATTTATTGCGGCTACCGTTGCTTTAGCAGCTTCCGGGCTGGGATTAACCAGCCAAATGGACGCCATTATCATCGGTTCAATTATGACACTGGTTCCAGGTCTTGCCATTACAAATTCCATTCGGGATATTATTGCCGGTGATTATCTTTCTGGGCTGACAAAAGGTATTGAAGCCCTGTTAATTGGTACCGGCATTGCGACCGGTGTTGGTATTCCACTCAGTCTTTTAAGTGCTTTTGTGAGGGTCTGAGGTTATGACATTAATAACGAGCTGTCTTTACGCCTTTGGAGGCTCCTTTGCCTTTGCCTTTGTGTTTAATATTCCTAAAAACAAACTAGTCCTATCTGCCATTGGCGGACTTTTGGGCCAGCTAACCTATATTATATTTCAAACAATCATTTCAAATGATGTTGCTCTGTATTTTTTAGCAACCATAGCCATTTCTCTCTATGCTGAAATTTTGGCCCGGGTCACCAAATCTCCCACCACTTTATTTCTGGCAGTGGCTTTGATTCCTTTGGTGCCAGGAGGCGGTGTTTATTACACCATGGTCTATTTACTTCAAGAGAACATTGAGCTCGGCGTGACAACCGGTCTCCATACCCTTGGTATTTCCGGTGCTCTGGCAATGGGTATTATTTTGGTTTCCTCTTCGTTTAACCTTATTCGAAAGGTCATGATTCACAATAAAAGAAAGAAGAAAGCAGTAGCCATTTCGTATAAAGAATAATTTTTTCAAAAAAATGAAAGCCTATTTTATGGAGAAGAAAACAAGATTGCAATTCATTTCATAATTGATTATAATGTATTCGTAATGCAAATTAATATTTTATTAGGTTAATTAAGAAAAATTAATGAATAAAGGAGCTAACTATGAAAATCATTATCATTGGTGCTGTTGCTGCTGGTACCTCCGCTGCTGCAAAGGCTCGTAGAAATAATGATTATGCGGATATCGTTATTTACGAAAAGGATCAGGATATTTCTTATTCCGGCTGTGGACTTCCTTATTATATTGGCGGAAAAGTATCCAGCATTGAAACCCTTGTTCCCCGGGATCCTGCTTTTTTTAAATCAAAATATAATATCGATATTTTTACCCAACATGAGGTTTTGAAAATTGATATTGCTCACAAAACCCTTAAGGTGAAAAATTTGATCACTGGCGCCACCTTCAAAGATATTTATGATAAGCTCATCATCAGCACTGGTGCAAGTGCATATGTGCCACGCATAAAAGGCGTTGATAAAGACAATGTGTTTTTTCTTAGAAATGTTCAAAATGCCATTGCCATTAAAACTTTTATGGAAAACCACCACCCTAAAACAGCCGTAATTGTTGGCTCAGGCTTTATTGGTTTTGAGCTTCTGGAAAATTTTATCCAAGCTGGGATCAAAGTCACCATTGTTGAACGCGCCCCTAAAATCACGCCTAATCTTGATGACGATATGGCCAGATACCTGGAACGCCTTCTTACAGAAAAAAACATTCCCATTATTAAGAATGCTCTTGTAACGGAAACCACAAGCTCCGGTGTTCTTTTGGATAACGGAACCCATATTTCTGGAGAAATGATTATTATCGCTGCCGGTGTAAAACCCAATGTTGCTCTGTCAGAAAATGCCGGAATACTTCTGGGAACCACCGGTGCCATAAAAGTGGATGAACGCATGATGACCATTGACACCGATATTTATGCCTGTGGCGATTGTATCGAAACCTGGTCAACCATTACCAAAACACCTCACTATCGTCCCCTTGGGTCCACTGCAAATAAAACCGGACGAATTTGCGGTGACAACATTACCGGGGGCAACATGATTTATACCGGGAATCTCAGCACTGGCATCTTCAAAATTTTCGATATTAGTGTTGGAAGCACTGGCTTATCCGAAGCTGAAGCAATAAAAGCGAGATACGATGTGGTGGTCTGTCATAACATTAAACCCAATAAGCCAACTTATCTTGGCGGCAGAGAAATGACCATAAAAGCCATTGCTGACAAAAATACTCAAAAGATCCTGGGTGTTCAGATTATTGGTTATGAAGGTGTTGACAAACGCCTGGATATTTTTGTCACGCTTATTACCTACGGTGCCACCGTGGATGAACTCTTTAATCTTGATCTTTGTTATGCCCCACCTTTTTCCACCACCAAAGATCCGGTTCATTACACCGGCATGATTTTAGATAATGCTTTAAATAACGGCCGAGAACTTCTGACGGTTGATTCTCTAAAAAAAAAATTAGATGAAGGTCAAGACTACCAGATTATAGATACCCGAGTCGAATTCCAATATGAAGACGGCCACATTAACGACGCCGTGAATATTCCCCACAGCGAGCTCCGACATCACCTGACAAAATTAGATAAGGATATTCCTGTGGTCACCTATTGTAATAAAGGTGTGACAGGCAATGCCACTCAAAATATCCTGCTTGGTCATGATTTTAAAAAGGTAGTTAATCTTTCTGGAGGGTATGAGTTTTTTGATGCAACTAAAGAAGAATAGAAAAGAGGTCTTCAGATGAATTCTGATGATGTATCTGTTAAAATATTCAAAGCTCTGGGACATCCGATTCGGTTGCAGATTGTGAAATTTCTTCTTGATGAACCTTTGTGTGTCTGTGTGCTTCATCAGTCCTTTGATTTTAGTCAAGCCAATCTTTCCCAACATCTAAAAATTCTTCGGGAAGCAGGCATTTTAAAAAGAGAAAAAATCGGTGTTGAAATGCATTATTCTGTACAATTAAAAGGTATTGAAACCCTGCTCAACGCCATGGATATGACCACAGCTGAGTATTTCAATACCTTGGAATTTTAATTTTTAAATTTTTTTAATAGCCCTGGGGATGCCCTTGATGCCATTTCCAGGCTGTTTTTATAATATGGTCCAGATCTGATTTTTTTGGCGCCCAGCCCAACTGGTTTTGGGCTTTCTGGGATGAAGCGACGAGTACCCCTGGATCCCCCGGTCGACGGTCCGCCATTTCAACCAAAATTTTCTTCCCGGTGATGGCTTTCGCATGCTCAATGACTTCCTTTACTGAAAATCCGTTACCATTTCCAAGATTGAAAACATCACTTTCTCCGCCATCCATGAGCTTTTCCATTCCCAAAATATGAGCCGATGCAATATCCATGACATGAATATAGTCTCTGATACAGCTGCCATCCAATGTCTCATAGTCTTCCCCAAAAACATAAATTTTTTCCCTGACACCCTGGGCTGTTTTTAATACCAGAGGAAGTAAATGGCTTTCCGGTTTATGATCCTCACCGATTTCCCCGGATTCATGAGCTCCTGATGCATTAAAATAGCGGAAAATCATATACTTTATGCCATGGGCTTTTTCTATCCATGGCAACATTTTTTCCACCGCCAATTTGGTTTCCCCATAGGTATTGGTGGGACTTTTTGCTGTGTCCTCGGTTATTGGAAGTTCTTCCGGTTCGCCGTACACCGCCGCTGTGGAAGAAAAAACAAATTTTTTCACATCATATTCGACCATGGCTTTTAAAAGGCACTGGGTGCCATAGACATTATTATCGTAGTACATCATGGGCTTTTCCATGGATTCTCCAACCAGTGAATGGGCGCAAAAATGCATGACACAATCAATATCATGGTTGTTAAAGACATTTTCAAGAAATTGCTTATCCCTGATATCACCCTGTTCCAAAACCACACTTTTGGGAACTGCTTCTCGGTGACCGGTAGAAAGGTTATCCAGAACCACGACATCGTAGTGTTTATCTAAAAGTGCTCTGACCACATGGGAACCGATATAGCCAGCACCTCCGCATACTAATATTTTCATACGTCTCCTCTATTTTTCCACTTTATTTACTTGAGTTCATTATATCAGAACATTCTGATAAAGACACCTTTGTTAAGATTTTAAAGAATGCTTAACAAAAAAGAAACCCCGAAGGGTTTCTTAGATTTTTTAATTCATTTCTAGACTTCAGACATGCGTTTGTAACCATTGTAACGTTCCAGTGCTTCTTCCTGAGCTTTTACATAAAGCTCTTTAGATATTTCTGGGAAGGTTAATTTTAATGACGTATAACGAACTTCTGAATCCAGGAATTCAGTAAATTTATCCATATCC
The DNA here is from genome assembly GCA_016650045.1 of Eubacteriaceae bacterium. GTDB lineage: Bacteria > Bacillota > Clostridia > Eubacteriales > Eubacteriaceae > Acetobacterium. The sequence goes on from JAENWK010000006.1 coordinate 36,449, forward strand.
GGTTTTTTAGAATCCAAGATGAATGGGTTTTTACCTTCTTCTTTTAAGCTTGGATTGAAACGATACAAATGCCAATAGCCAGATTCCACTGCAAAAGCTTCATGCGTTTGAGTTCGGCTCATGCCGCCTTTGATGCCATGATTGATACATGGTGCGTAAGCAATGATTAGTGAAGGACCATCATAGGCTTCAGCTTCCTGGATCACTTTCATTAACTGGTTCTTATCTGCGCCCATGGCAACCTGTGCGACATATACATAACCATAAGTTGCCGCCATCATGCCAAGGTCTTTCTTCTTAATTCGTTCCCCGGCTGACGCAAATTGTGCAACAGCGGCAGTTGGTGTGGCTTTGGAAGCCTGACCACCGGTATTGGAATAAATTTCAGTATCCAGTACCAAAACATTAATGTTTTTACGTGATGCTAAAACATGATCCAATCCGCCATAGCCAATATCATAGGCCCAGCCGTCGCCGCCAAAAACCCAAATGGATTTTTTAATCAGGTAAGCTGTATTGTCTTTAACAAATTTAACCTGCTCTGCTATAGCACCGGTTGGATTATAGCTTTCCAATGCTTCCACTAATTGAGCCGATGCGATTTTAGAGGCATCTGCATTTTTTCGATTATCGATCCATGCCTGCCCAGCAGTTTTTACTGATTCAGGAACGTCAGCGGCTATAATTTCTTTTAGATAATTTGCAATGGTATCGCTCATTTTTTCGGTTGCGGTCATCATACCAAAACCATACTCAGCGTTATCTTCAAATAATGAATTGGCCCAGGCGGGTCCTTTGCCTTCGGCATTTTTGCAGTAAGGTGTGGATGGTGAGGATGCCCCCCAAATAGAAGAACAACCAGTAGCATTGGCTACCATCATGCGATCTCCAAATAATTGGGTAATGGTCTTAACATAAGGTGTTTCTCCACAACCGGCACAAGCTCCGGAGAACTCAAGCAGTGGCTGACAGAACTGGCTGCCTTTAACAGTCGCTTTGTTCATCAGGTTATCTTTCACTTTAAGGGTTGTTGCATAATTCCAATTTGGAATTTGATCAACCTGAGTTTCAATCGGTTCCATTACCAATGCTTTTGTTTTTGCCGGACATACATCCTGGCAGTTCCCACAACCGGTACAATCCAAAGGACTGATCTGAATCCGGTATTCTAATCCCTTCAATTGTTTTCCATTGGCTTCAATGGTTTCAAAGCCTGCTGGTGCTGCATCTTTTTCGCCTTTATCCAATAGGTTTGGACGAATAACAGCGTGAGGACAAACAAATGAACATTGATTACACTGGATACAGTTTTCAGGAATCCATTTTGGAACGTTTACTGCAATGCCACGTTTTTCATAGGCCGCAGATCCTGCCATGAAGGTACCATCTTCGGCCCCGGTAAAGGCGGAAACTGGAATATCATCCCCGGAAAGTCGGCTAATTGGGCGTAAAATATTTGTGATAAATTTTGGCACATTTTCTTCAGCAGCTGATTCTGGAACAAGATTTTTCCAGGCAGCCGGAATTTCTATTTTTACTAAAGCATTAATTCCCTGATCAACGGCTTCATTGTTCAAATCAACAATCTTTTGACCCTTTTTGCCATATGATTTTTGGATACCGGCCTTTGAATAAGTAACCGCATCTTCAATGGGAATAATATCCGCCAGTTTGAAGAAGGCTGATTGCATAATCATGTTGGTACGTCGTCCAAGACCAATTTCCTCGGCAATTTTTGTGGCATTGATAATATAGAAATTAATATCATTATCTGCGATCTGTTTTTTCATCGATGCAGGAATTTTTTCTTCTATTTCTTCGACACTCCAAACTGTGTTAAGAAGGAATGTTCCGCCTTTTTTCAGACCCTTTAGAAGGTCATACTGATTGACATATGCCTGGGTTGAGCAGGATACAAAATCAGAATTGACAATAAGGTAGGTTGATTTGATCGGTTGTTTACCAAATCTCAGATGAGAAACGGTAACCCCACCGGATTTTTTACTATCATAGGAAAAATAACCCTGGGCATACAAATCGGTGTGATCACCAATAATTTTAATAGCGGATTTATTGGCCCCAACGGTACCATCAGAACCCAGTCCCCAGAATTTACATCCTTTTGTTCCTTCTGGAACCGTATGGAGGCTTTCACCTAATTTAAGGTTTGTAAAGGTAACATCATCAATAATACCAATGGTGAATTTATCTTTAGGCTGATCTAATTTCAAATTGTCATAAACAGCTTTTATTTGTTCAGGTGTTGTATCCTTGGAACTTAATCCATAACGACCGCCGACTACCAATGGTTGTACAGCTTTTCCGTAAAACACGGTACAAATATCCTGATATAATGGCTCGCCCAGTGAACCTGGTTCTTTGGTACGATCCAAAACAGCAATTTTCTTAACGGTTTTCGGCAATACTTTGAAGAGATATTCAGGTGCGAAAGGTCTGAATAGTCGTACTTTGATTAAACCTACTTTTTCGCCTTGGGCTAATAAATAATCAATGGTTTCTTCAATGGTATCCGTAACGGAGCCCATGGCCACAATAATATTTTCAGCATCAGGAGCACCATAGTAATCAAATAAATGATAGTCTCTGCCAGTTTCAGCAGAAATTTTTTCCATATAATCTGCAACAACACCAGGAACTTTATCATAGAAAGGATTACAAGCTTCACGTGCCTGGAAGTAAATATCAGGATTTTGAGCGGTTCCGCGAGTCACTGGATGTTCAGGATTTAAAGCATTATCTCTGAATTTTTGAATGGCATCGAAATCCGCTAATTTTTTGAAGACATCATAGTCAATGACTTCAATTTTTTGAATTTCATGGGAAGTTCTAAATCCATCAAAGAAATGCATAAATGGTACACGGGTTTTAATGGCTGCTAAATGAGCGATTCCAGCTAAATCCATGACTTCCTGCACACCACCGGATGCCAGTAATGCAAAACCAGTTTGGCGACAGGCCATAACATCACCGTGATCTCCAAAAATAGAAAGTGCCTGTGCCGCTAAAGTACGGGCAGTCACATGGAAAACGCAGGGTAATAATTCACCGGCGATTTTATACATATTTGGAATCATTAATAATAATCCCTGGGAAGCAGTAAAGGTTGTGGTTAAAGCACCGGCGGCCAGTGAACCATGAACGGCACCAGCGGCACCACCCTCAGATTGCATTTCAGAAACTTTTACAATTTCACCAAAAATATTTTTTCGACCTTGGGATGCCCACACATCAGCATATTCCGCCATGGGGGATGAAGGCGTGATTGGGAAAATAGCTGTAACCTCAGTAAAAGCATAAGCCACATGTGCGGCGGCGGCATTTCCATCCATTGTCATCATTTTTTTAGGCATAAATTTTCCTCCTTAAGAATAAAACAGTTTATTTTTCATCATTTTTCTTATTGTGTAAATAGCAAAATTTTATCATTAAAAATTATATCACATTAGTTTTTAGGTGTACATACATTATTATAGGTAATTTTTGGCTTATTCGCACTAAAATTTTCCCTAATGAATCCTGTTTAAATGTGCACGATTACTTATTCTTTATTCTTTGTTTTTTTTATTTCACTTAACTTGCTTTCGATTGCGGCAATCACTTCTTTAAGAACCTTAATCCGGGCGTATTCTTTGTTTTGCGCTTCAACGATAATCCATGGGGCATTGGAAGTTGATGTTTTTAAAAGCATGGTGTTCACCGCGACTTTGTAAGTTCCCCATTTATCACGATTCCGCCAATCTTCTTCGGTAATTTTCCATTGCTTGTCCGGATCGTTCTGACGCTCCGAAAAACGTTTTAATTGCTCTTTTTCATCAATCTGCAACCAAAACTTCATGACAATTGCGCCCCAATCACTGAGTTGCTTTTCAAACTCATTGATCTCTTGAAAACTTCTTGAGTACTCCTCTTGTGTGCAAAGACCCTCAATGGGTTCAACCATGACTCGGCCATACCAGGAACGATCCCAAATGGCAATGTGTCCATTCTTCGGCACATCCCGCCAAAAGCGCCAAAGATAATGATGTTTCTTCTCAATATCGTTGGGTGAACCGGTGGGATAAACCGTGTACCCTCGTGGGTCAAGATTACTGGAAAGGCGTTTGATACAGCCGCCTTTCCCGGCAGCATCCCACCCTTCAAAGGCAATGACTAATGGAATTCGATGGAAATACATCTCATTCTCCAGTAAATAAATCTTCTTTTGGCAGTCATTGAGTTCTTTTTGATATTCCTTACTGATCATGACCTGATCCAATAAAACATGATCGAGAATTTCTGTATCAAACTGGGCGTCATCATCATGAATCAACGATTTTAATTCTAATTTCGGGGCATCTTCAACTTCTTTAATGACTTTTTCCAGTCGCGTCACTAAGGTACTTAATACTTTAAGAGTCGCATAATCCTTTTGATGACCTTCAATAATGGTCCAGTTGGCGTAGTTCTTATTGGTCAGTTCCAACTCCTGATTGACTTTTTCTAAGAGTTTTTCATAATGTTTATTTTCATTTTCATCTCTGGGTGTCACCCGCCAGGCGGTGGCATCTTTTTTTTGGAGTTTATTAAAGCGTTTCTTTTGTTCTTCTTTGCTGATATGAATAAAAAATTTAAAAATAATCATGCCATCATTACTCATGGTCCGTTCAAACTCATTGACCTGATTCATCAGTCCCGGTAATTCAACACCATCCAGGGATTTCCGGTATTTCAAATCGCTGTAATAACTTCGGTTAAAAATGGTTATTTGTCCTTGTTCCGGAGTTTTCAACCAATACCGCCATAAAAAAGGGCGATTGGATTCTTCATAATTTTCATTTTTGAAGTTATGAACCCGAAAATTTCTGGGATCCAAAGGCATGAGCACCTCATTAATCAATGTTCCTTTTCCCGCCGCATCCCAGCCCTCAAAAATAATGAGTACCGGAATTCCCAGAGAATAAATCTTCCGCTGAAGTGCTCCAAGCTTATTGGTAAGCACTTCTTTGGCTGGACGGTAGGTCGCCTTATCAACGGTCACATTTAAATCAATTTTCTCCAGCATTTTTTTCCTCCTGCATCTTTATGGATATTTAAAAAGGGGTGTCTAAGTGACACCCCCAGTTTCATAGACAAAGTCAAAAGAATAACCGCTTTTTTGATTTATTGATAGCTTGCGTAAACCGCATCCAAATCAACTCTGGACAGGGTTTCCATGACATAATTCGCATATTCAGCGCCAGTTGCGCCCGTATCGCGACCGGTAAGCAGTAATTTCTTTTCATATAGTCCACAGATATCCAGAGCTTTTTTAAGTTGTTCTGCCTTTTTCTGATATCCAATATGTTCTAACAGCATTCCTACTGCCCGGATAATACTGCACGGATCCGCATACTGTCCGCGGCCTTCATCCACCATTCGTGGTGCCGAACCATGAACAGCTTCAAACATGGCATAGCGTTTTCCAATATTCGCAGAACCGGCAGTGCCGACACCGCCCTGGAATTCCGCAGCTTCATCGGTCAGAATATCCCCATAAAGGTTAGGCAGTACCATAACCTTGAATTGGCTCCGACGTTTCTCATCAATGAGCTTCGCCGTCATAATGTCAATATACCAGTCATCCATTTCTACGGTAGGATAATTTTTTGAAATGGCTTTGGCCGCATCTAAAAACTTGCCATCGGTGGTTTTAATAATGTTGGCTTTTGTCACTACTGTAACTTTGTTTTTTCCCGATTTTTGTGCATAGTCAAAGGCCGCCTTGATGATTCGATCACAACCCTCCTGGGTTGCAACTGTGAAGTCAATGGCTAAATCATCATTAATATTGATACCCTTGCTTCCCAGAGTATATGCCCCTTCGGTGTTTTCTCGATAGAATACCCAGTCAATGTTTTTTTCAGGAACGCTGACCGGACGAACATTTGCGAATAAATCCAGTTCACGTCGCATGGCCACGTTGGCACTTTCAATGTTTGGCCATTGATCACCTTCACGTGGTGTGGTCGTGGGTCCTTTTAAGATAACATCACAGGTTTTTAATTCTTCCAGAACATCATCGGGAATGGCTTTTCCGCAGGCGGCACGTTTTTCAATGGTTAAACCATCAATGACTTTTATGGCAATACGACCAGATTTTACATCATCCGCCAATAAAAATTCTAAAATTCTCTGAGCTTCAGCGGTAATAAATGGACCAATGCCGTCCCCGCCAGCAACTCCTATCATAATTTCTTTTTTTGTTTCAAAATCCGTAAAGTCACTTTGGATCTTCATTCTTTCGATGCGTTCCAATTGTTCCTTGATCAGTACTCCAAAATGCTCTTTTGCTCTTTCAATTTGTTGATTTACCAAATCATATCCTCCGTCATTTTTTACTTTTATTTTTCATCAAATTTCAACACCTAATTTAATTATGCCTTTAAGAGAATTCCTTTAAGCGCTTCTATTGGGTGACTTTTTTCGAAAATCATTTCTCTGGCTGCCACAAATTTATCCACGGCCGTTACAATCCAACTGCCAAGATGCATGGGTGGTACGGGTGTTAAGGGAAACATATGCTTTATAATCATATCCGCTTGAAGTTCGTCAATATCAAAATATTTTTGGGCATTGACGAGGGCTGTTTTCGGGTGGGAAAAACCGTGCATATCTTTGATCCGCTGGATCCCTTTAGAATTTTTTTTCTTTCCCCGCCATGACTCCACAAAAAAATCATGGAGCAGAGCACCGCGTGCGACTGAAACGTAATCTAATCCAAGAACCCTTGCCACTCGGTAGGAATGATACCCCACTGCAACTGAATGTTCATAAAGACCGTTGCCATGATGTTCAATTAATTTTAACTTCTGAAATTCACTATGTGTTAATATATCCCCAACAATTGTTTCGAATTCCTGGTTATGCTTTCTTTTTACCATTAAGACCTTTCATAATCGCTTTACTTTGCTCGAATCAGCTTTTATCCTTTTTTATTATAACATATTATCTTAATTTTAGTTGATGCTTTTTCGATTGTATAAAAAAAACATGTATAAATGATAGCTTTTTAAGAAAAAACGGACTTATTTTTTAAGCACATCATTTCTTTTCAATGCGTTAATATGCTTTTTATGAGCGTCCACCAGTTTATTAACCACCGCGATTTTTTCGATAATGATGGTGATAATTTTATCCAATTCACTGCCTTCTGTATAATCAGCTTCGACAATAAAATCCACCCGGCCATCAATGAGCAGCTCCGCCACTTTTTTCTTTTTTCTGCACTCATAAACGGCAATGGACTGCCCTCCATTGGATTTAACCAATTGCATACAGGGAACATCCGTTAACCCATCCCCTATATAAATCATATTTCTGAAGGGTATTCTGCGATCATCTTTGTGGAGATATTTATTTAAGCCCTCATCATCCGAGACTTCCAGAATCCCTTTGTTAATTCGAAAAAGGAATTGGGTTTTTGTGGTATAATTAATTACCATTTTTGGCCAGTCGGCAAGGCCATTTTGATCATAGTGAAATTCACAGGCATAAATCTTTTTAAACTCTTTGCTAATCGTTGAACCTTCAATGATTTCTTTTAAACCCGAAGAAATCACATAATGTTCAATGGTCACCCCTAAATGATGTCCAAGATCATTGATTCGCTTAAACCACTCGGTGACTCCCTCAAAATACTCGATACCCGCACCAAGTTCAACAAATTTTTGCCGATGGATTGGAATCTTTTTTTCATTGGATTTTTCAATCATCATATACATAGCGGCGAGGATCCGATCCATTCCTTCCTGGGTAGCCAATCGATTGGTTTCATTCCAGAATTCATCGGGTCTTAGTCCCAAACTGGGAATAAATTCATATTCCTGCATATCCTTCGTGCAAAGGGTCTTATCAAAATCATACATAATGGCAATCACAGGATTCTTTTTTAACATTTTCCACCTCCGAGTCCTTTTTTTAAAGCTTTAACATCTAGAAAGTCTTCAATATATTGTTTTTTTAATAATTCCTTTGGTATGAACTCATTGAATTTACCCTTAATCTGAACCTCGTCCGAAAATGTAAATTGGTTGGCATCCAATGGTTCTATTTTAATTTTTAATAGTATTTCTTCAATTGAAGGCTTTGAATGATCCTTTATAAAAATACAAAGCGGCATTCCTTTATCATAGTAACATTGATTTTTAAAACCGAAAGCGTCCAGTGCATAGGACAGGGTGACGAATTCTTTGGTTCCCAGAAACGGAAATATTCCAAAAAGTTCGTCGTTTATCTGGACAACCATTTCATTGGTTATATTGGCATTTCCTGCTACCCGTCTAATTTCTGCTAACCGCGCCATGGCTGATTCACTGAGATATTTATAAGCCGTATCGCTTTTTAGAAGTTCTTTGATCTTTTGAGTAATTTTTGTATAAACTGTATACTTCCCATCGCTGCTCCAATTGTTTGTTGAAATCCCTTTGATTTCTTTAACAAAAATAATGCCAGCCTCTTTATCGATATCCATAGTTTCCCATGTCCTGCCAGCTAAAGCAAATCGTTCTCCAATGGGGAAAGCTTCCTGAACAGTTCCAATTTCTTCAGAATGAAATTTAACGCTATACTCTTTCGGGGTTTCAAAAACAGTATAAAATTCAAAATGATTGACTTCATTTTCACCTTTTTCACCAATGAGCAGCCCATTATTTTCAGTAATTTCCAATTGTTCAATTTTCACTAAATACCTTAGCATCTTTTTGTAATCTTCCTGGGAGATTTCTTTAAATAAACTCAGTGATAACATGGTTTGGGCCAAACGCGCCGGTGAAATTTCTCCTGCTGATACCATGGTGCTCATGGTTTGGTGGTAAAGGATGCCATAGGGCAGTTTGTTTTGCAAAATCGGTTCGATCCATTTTTCTTCCAAATAAAGCTGAATCATAGCAATGCACATGAGAAAGCTCCAATTAATGGCTTTGTAAAATTCTTCGTGGACTTTTCCAGTATCTTCTCTAAAAACAAACCACATTTCCGATGGATTCCCCCGTCGGCCGGTTCGTCCCAGACGCTGAACGAAACTGGACACAGAAAGAGGGCAACCGGTTTGGACAATCCGTTCCAATTCTCCCAAATCAATTCCCAGTTCCAGGGTTAAGGTTGCGCCGGTGACAATGGGCAGCGTTGATTGTTTCATTTTTTTCTCGGCGTATTCTCGAAAGCTTGCGGAAATATTCCCATGATGCACCAGGTAAACATTGTCTGTTTTATTTTTCATGGCAATTTTTTTGACGTTGGCAATACTTTCTTCCACTTCCGCTTTTGAGTTTGAAAATAAAATACATTTTTTCCCAAAAGTACTGGCGTATAAATATTGGTAGTACTGCTTCATTAATTCTTTATCGTCTTTTTTCTCGCTGTTGTATTTGACAAAAAAATGTTGGAGGGATAATCTGAGGCTGCGTTTTTCATTTCCAAACACCGGTGTTTGACAATGTCGATTCGTCCCGGAATTCAGCCATTTTTCAGCCAGGCTGTAATCCCCCAAGGTGGCGGATAAACCGATTCTGATGGGCACATTATTGGTCAGTTTTTGTATTCGTTCCAATATGCAGATAAGCTGAGCCCCTCGTTCCTCACTCATAAAATAATGAACTTCATCAATAATTATGTATTTAAGATCCGAAAATAATTTAATGGCTTCGGTTTTTCGATGCATCAGCATCGCTTCCAGTGATTCGGGGGTGGTCTGCATAATCCCCTGGGGATTTTTCAGAAGTTTGTTTTTATCGGCTCTGCTGGCATCTCCGTGCCATTTTGTTACCGGAATCCGGCTTTCTTCCAACAATCCCTCAAGACGGTCAAACTGATCATTGATCAGGGCTTTAAGGGGACTGATATATAGAACACCCAGGGATTTTGATGGTTCTTCGTATAATTTAGTCAATACCGGAAGAAACGCCGCCTCTGTTTTTCCACTGGCGGTGCCAGATGACAAGAGCAGGTTATCATCTGTATTTAAAATCACATCAATGGCACCCACTTGAATATCCCGAAGATCATCCCAGCGTTCTCGGTAAATATAATCTTGTATAAAAGGGGCTAATTTATGGAAGGTATCCATTAAATTTCAAATTCCTCAAATTCTTTCTCAAGAGCTTCCTCATTTAATTCTGTCTTTGCAAACTCAAAGGTTTCAATTTGCATAATATCAGAAATATTTTTGCTGGGGTTCTGATAAATGATATTCAACAGCTCAATAAAATCACGAATGATTTCACGGGGGGTAATGTTGGTGCTTGCCCCTACCCGTGAATATTCAATTTTTATGAAATTAATCATATCCTCTTCGGCAATGTTGGATTCATAATCAAAAAGGCCGGCATGGATATCCGCTAATTTTTCGATGAGAATGTACATTTCTTCCGGCGAAAGAGGTGCCAATCGGATGATTGGAGCCAGCATATCCCGAGTGTCTTCGGTTGCGAAGCGACCTTCTGCCAGCCGTGATTTCAGGGCTTCATAACTAAATACCCCGCGGCGGGTGTCTTCAATACACTGGGGGGTTCCTCCCATAATAATGCCGATATGCTTTGCTTTTCCCTGGAGGGTATCATTATACATCATCAGTATTTTTTCGTAATTGTATTGTCTGGTAATGGCATTGGGAACCTTGTAAATGTTCACCAATTCATCAATAAGAATGAGCATTCCACTGTAACCTGCTTTGACTAAAAACAATGCAAAGATCTTAATATATTCATACCAATCATCGTCTTTGATAATAATACTTACCCCTAAATCCCGCTTTGCCTCTGTTTTAGTGGCGTATTCTCCTCGAAACCACTTTAATACTTTCCCTTTTGTTTCATCATCACCCTGAGTATAGGCATTAAAATACATGGAAATCATTTTCGCAAAATCAAATCCATGAACTAAGCCTTCAATCTCATTCATGACATCATAAATTTTAGTTTCCACCAGTTGATTAAAGTTTTCATCCTCAGAGGAGATCCTGTTTTCGGTAATGACTTGGGTTTTTACGCCACTGATCCATTTTTCCAAAATCAGGGGCAAGGCTCCGCCATCAGGTCTGGTCTTCGTTGACATATTTTTCATGAGTTCCTTGTAGGTGGCGATTCCCTGGCCTTTTGTTCCAACCAATCGTCGTTCAGGAGACAGATCCGCATCCACCACCACGAAATTTTTGTCCATTACATAGGAGCGCATTGTTTGAAGCAAAAAACTTTTACCACTGCCATACTTCCCAACAATAAATCGAAATGATGCACCGCCGTCTTCGATGATATCAATGTCATGCAGCAATGCCTTTATTTCTATTTCTCTGCCAACAGCAATGTAAGGCAGGCCAATTCTCGGCACAACCCCACCCTTTAAAGCATTCATAATTGTTGTGGCAATTCTTTTAGGAACCATAGCCATATTTATATAACCTCCTGTAATTCAACTTTATATTCGTCGTAGATCCATGGATTTTCGTCATTTATTTCAATCAGGTTGTCATCGATATGCTCTAACGCTTTTTCATTAATGGCCTCAATGAGAACCGAGATCATCCGGTCTTTCTTCTTGGCTATATCACCAATTTTTTTCCACTGGTGACTGAGCAAAAGCTTGATTATTTCTTTTTCATCAGGGGTTAAATGATTTGAAAAACACTGCATCCCACTTATTTTTTCTGTCGGAATGATTCGTGGTTTTTTAATGATGATCTTTTCTTGCTCTGTAACGATCGGTTCAATGATTAAAGTATTCTGGGTGTTTTGGGCAATTCTTCGTATTTCATCAAATTTAGTAGTATCGATTTTAATAATCACTGGCTCTATTTTTTCAGGAATCACCATTTCTCTGGTCTTTTCCTTTTCTTTTTTGTTTTTTTGCTGTTCTTTCAGTCTTGGATATAAATCCATTTTATGTTGTTCTTCGCAATATTTTCTAACGGTTTTTTCAATCAGACTGGTTAATACTTTAGAAGAGCCCCTAAACGTAATTTTGTATGAATAATTATATAGTTCCCTTAGATAGAACTCCGTGGTTCTTAGCATTTCTCCGATGAAACGTTTATCACTGTAGTATTCGGAATAAGAATACTTGAGCCATTCTCCATTTTCACAGACATACCGTTCGAAATCATTGACAATAGATTTCCGATCCAAATTTTTTGTGTTCTCATAAAATATACCGCTACGAAATGGAACCCAGCTATCACATGATTCTTTTCCAAACATTTTCTCAAAAAGAGTTGTTTTTCTGTTTTTATCGTAAAAATCTTCTATTTCCATATAAACCATAGTTAAGGCTTCAATGTAATCATTTTTAAATTCTTTTAAGAATTTACTTTTAAGAATTTTATAATTTGAAAAGTCATTAATTAATTCCATAAATCGAAGAAAATTCTTCTCGCTGATCGCAGCCTGGATATCCCCCAGGGCAAAAAGATAAGGATTTTTTTTTCTGGGAATGTCCTTGATTCGGCTAACATCCATTTCATAATAAATAACATAGTCTTTTAACCAGTCTTTTAAATAGCGATCAATTTTATTATCATAATCTCTGTATTCATTCCAGATAAACAGTAATTTTTCAAATCCATTTTGAGGTGAGGTCACACCGATGCCATTAATTAATTCATAGATATAAACAAAAACAAAAGAACTGCTTGTTTTTTCAACAATCCCTTTTCTGACCTTTGTTCGCCAGGTAAAATATCCTCGCAGCTCTGGAAATGACATATCCGTATATTGGGGTAAGTATCTTAACACCTCGCCATAATAAGCATAATCATCTTCAAAGTTTTCCATAAACTTGGCCTGTAAATAAAATCGAGCGTTGATATACTCACTTTGCCAATAAAAGGTATCATTCTTTGGCACTATTCTTAGCATTTCTTTGTATTTTTTAGGGGCAGGCACGGCAAGTTCCGAGGCTTTTTTTATAATTGCCTCTGGTCGATAGGATGATTTATTTTTATCGTCATCATTCATATTGACCTTCATAATCTTTGCTTTTGCCAATGCTTCATTGATTAATTTCAAAATATTCGATTCCATTGAGTTCTTTCCTTTTTGTTGATAAACATTCTGGGATTTTTGATGGGAACCAATCATTATTGATGTGTTCTTCCTTAATCTCTTATTATACTATAGTTACAATTGAAATGAGTGCTATTTTTTTTACTTTTGCATAAAAGTTGAGTTTTCTTAATAATAACCACAAAAAATAGCGACCTTGCCGATCGCTGTTGACTGTTGATAACCCTCCTATTTCAATGCCTTATAAATGATTGGTTGCATACGAATCAAACAGATTGATCCTGTTTAGCCTGATACCCCAGACAATAAAATATTATATTAAAAATACAGTCATGACTAACCTGAATGGTGTTCTCTCATTGTGCTCTGTTTATAATCGCTTTTCCAATTCTGCTGTAAGGGCTTCATAGCCAGGCTTATGGAGAAGTGCGAACATATTTTTCTTGTAGGCTTCAACCCCAGGCTGATCAAAAGGATTCACCCCTAGAAGATATCCATTAATGCCGCAGGCTTTTTCAAAGAAATAAATAAGCATGCCAATGTTAAAAGCATCCAGTTTGTCAAGATGAATAATCCCATTAGGAATGCCACCATCCACATGTGCCAAAAGGGCTCCCATGTAGGCTTTTTCATTAACTCCATCAATATTGCGCCCCGCCAGGTAATTCAGACCTTCCAGATCCGTTTTATTGTAAGGAACCTCAAATGACGACTGTTCGTCGTCAATCACAACCACGGTTTCAAAATGATTCTTAGGGCCATCCTGGATCATTTGTCCCATGGAATGAAGATCTGTGGAAAAATGGACGGCGGCAGGAAATAATCCTTTACCGTCTTTTCCGTCACTTTCCCCATAAAGCTGTTTCCACCATTCCCCGATGTATTCCATACCGGGATCATAATCCACTAAAATTTCAATGCTTTTCCCCCGGTTATAGAGTACATTTCGATATAATGCATATTGGAAGCATGGATTTTCATAAAAATTCGGATTTTGGTATTCCTCGTATCCCGCTTTTCCACCGGCCATGAAGGCATCAATGTCAATACCCGCAGCGGCAATGGGCAGTAATCCCACCGCGGTATAAACCGAATATCGCCCACCGATATCATCGGGAATAACAAAGCATTCATAGCCTTCTTCATTGGCCATAAATTTCAAGGCCCCTCGGGATCGATCGGTTGTTACAAAAATTCGATCCTTCGCACCCACCTTGCCATACTTTTTTTCAATAAAGTCTTTGAAAAAGCGAAAGGCGATGGCTGACTCAGTAGTGGTTCCAGATTTGGAAATAACATTAACGCAAACTTCCTGGTCTTTTAAAAGCTCCAGAAGATTTTCTAAATATTTTCCACTGATATTCTGTCCGGCAAAATAAACTTTTGGCGCTTTTCTTTTCGAACGTGGCTCTTCATTAAAAAATGGGCTGGTTAATGCTGAGATAATGGCTTTCGATCCAAGATAGGACCCACCGATGCCGATGACCACCAGGGCATCGCAGCTCTCCTGAATTTTTTTTGCCGCTTTTTTAATCCGGGCGTATTCCTCCTGGTCATAATTAACCGGATAATCCACCCAACCAAGAAAATCTTTTCCAACCCCGGTTTTCGCCATTAATGCCTTGTTGGCCAAGGCCAATTGTCCAAAACGATTTTCAAATTCACTGGTGTTTATATTTGCATAAGAGAGATCAAACTGAATACTCATAAACCTACCTAGCCTTTCATTATAAATTTAATTTAATCTGATTAAAACCGGACAGTTAAACGTCGTCTATAAATGTTCAAAACAAATCCCACCGCCACCATATTAATGATCAGCGAACTCCCGCCATAGCTGATAAACGGCAGGGTGATTCCCGTGATGGGCAATAAACCAATGGTCATGCCAATATTTTCAGTAATCTGGAATAAAAACATGAAAAATATTCCGAAGATCACCAGGGTTCCGTACATATCCTGGGCCGCCTTGGCACTTCTTAATAACCGCAGCATAAAAAATAAAAACAACAGGATGACCAGCACCGCTCCAATAAATCCAACTGTTTCACTGATCACTGAAAAGATAAAGTCCGTCCATTGAGCCGGCAGAAAATCAAGTTTTGTCATTGTCCCCTGGGTAAAAAGGCCTCTTCCGAAAAGCTCCCCCGAACCAATGGTAATTTTAGACTGAATGGCATGATACCCGGTTCCCAGAGGGTCTAACTCCGGATTTAAAAAGGAAAGAATTCTTGATTTTTGATAATCCAGAGCAAAAAACCATGCCGTTGGTATTGCGATAAATGAAAAAAGAAAGAGTCCATAAAAATAGCGTATATTAAACCCCGCGACAAATAACATTCCCAAAGCAATAATCAATATAACCAATGCCTGACCAAAATCAGGCTGGAGGATCATTAACACTACCGGCGGCAAAATAAATGCCACGGGTACGATTAAATCCTCTGCACAATCCAGGCGATCATAGCGAAGTTCCAAAATTTTTGCAAAGGACAAAATAAAACCTATTTTGGCAACTTCCGAAGTTTGAACCTCAAAGAAGCCAAGATTAATCCATCCCGTGGTTCCCATATTAGTGGTTCCAACCCCGGGAATAAAAACAATAAACAGCACAACAAGTGAAATACCATAAATCCATTTCCAGTGATCGGCAAAAAAATCATAATCACTTTTTAGCAGGAAGAATATAAAAACACATCCGATAATAAAGGAAATACTCTGTTTTATGATATATATTTCAGAACCGGTATCGGTGAGACCCTCCACATTGGTGGCGGTAAAAATAGAAACCATGCCGATTGTGAAAAGCATCAAAACCGCGATGATCAAGCCATAATCCAAATTTTTATAGTCGTTTTTTAATCGCATTCATATCCTCCAAATGCACTCTTAATAGTTATATTATAACATAGCCAGCAAAGATTCTCTATTGACAAGTTTAATAAAAGAAACACTGATTTTTCTCAAATCACAGTTTAGTGGTGACAAACCTCTTTGCGGACATTTGTTTATCGTTGTGTGCTGCAAGATCGTATAGGCTGCGCCTGTTCGCCATGATGCACACAACATGATGAAATAAAAATCCGCAAAAAGGTTTGTCAAATTACTTTGTCTATATTTTCCGCTGATTTTTCTTAAATCAGGGTTTAGGAGTCATTATTTTTGCAAAACCTTGTTGTTGCTTAATGATCCCATTTTTGATGACTTTTCTGTGGCAATGTGTTAAAATAAGCAATAAGTTGTAAAATAAAGAGGTGCAAAATGAAAAAACGAACACTCGGAAAAACCGGTTTAGAAGTTTCTCTCATTGGGTTTGGTGGGATTCCCATCCAACGATGTAACCAATGGGATGTTGATGAAATTATCGAGAATCTTATTGAAGAGGGCGTGAACTTCATTGATACTGCCAGAGCCTATACGAACAGTGAAGAAATGATTGGTGAAGCCTTGAAAAAATGGGGTCGGGAAAATTTTTATCTAGCAACCAAAACCCCGAAACTCACCTATGACGATGTTATGGCCGATGTGAAAATCAGCCTTGAAGAATTACAGACAAGCTGTATCGACCTTTATCAATTCCACAACTGCAAAACCAATGAATCCTATGAAATCATTATGGGACCTCATGGCGGGTATGCCGCACTGATTGACGCTCAGAAAAAAGGGCTTATCAAACATATTGGGATTACCTCTCACAGCTATGAAGTTCTTGATCGGGTCTTGGATGAAGGACATTTTGAAACCATCCAATTTCCTTATAATATTGTTGAAAATCGGGGAACCACCCTTTTTGAAAAAGCCAACGCAAAAAACGTCGGGGTGATTGTTATGAAACCCCTGGCTGGCGGAGCCTTTATCCATTCCAATTATGCCCTGCGATGGGTAGCTGAAAACGCAAATATTTCAACTTTGATTCCCGGAATGGATTCGGTAAAACAGGTTCTTGCCAACACCCTTGTTGGCAATGACTTCACTCCATTAAATGTCGAAGAGCGCAAAATCCTTGAAGCCGATGCCAAGGCTCTGGGAAAAACATTTTGCCGCCGTTGTGGTTACTGCAGTCCCTGTCCCCAGGGCATTGACATCCCCATGCAATTTATTGTGGAAGGTTATTACCGCCGTTACAACCTTGAGGAATGGGCTCTGGATCGCTATAACAGCTTTGCTTCCAATGCATCGGATTGCATTGAATGTGGGGAATGCGAGCCTAGATGCCCCTATAATCTCCCAATTCGTGAAATGCTGAAAAAAACAAGCGCACTTTTTGATCCATTGGTTGAACGTCAAAAATAGTCAAAAAAAATCGAGCCTTTATGGCCCGATTTTTTTTGCTTTAAATAATTTTATAATCCTAAATATAAGCGTCCCAGAGCATCTGCCGCCATAATAGCGGCGTAAACTGTATCAGCGTCAACATCAAAAGGCATATTGTGAATGGTTTCTCCTGGATCAGCTGCCGCTACGGCAACAGCCATGATCTTTTCAGGTGTCACTTCCACACATCCCAATTCCCCAAGGGTAATTGGTAATCCAACGGAAAGACAGAAATCAATGACTTCTTCAATATCTTCCATGGATCTATTTTCCATCACTAATTGTACCAGGGTTCCAAAGGCAACTTTTTCACCGTGATACATATGATGACATTCGGATAATACGGTTAGTCCATTATGAATGGCATGACCTGCGGCCAGGCCGCCGCTTTCAAAACCCACACCGCTGAGGTATGTGTTTGCTTCAATAACATTTTCAACGGCGGGAGTACAGGTCCCAACTTCCACGGCCAGTTTTGCTTTCAATCCATCTTCGATGAGGATATCATAGCATAATCGTGCCAATGCCAAAGCTGATCTGGTAGGATGAGCCCCTGACATGGTGGTTCCGTTAGAATCAACGGTGGCCTGAGCTTCAAAATAGGTTGCCAGTGCATCGCCCATTCCAGAAACAAAAAGTCTTACCGGTGCTGTTTTTATAATATCGGTATCCATTATAACGATTTCAGGATTTTTAGGAAGAACCAAATATTGATCGAAAATGCCATCTTCTTTATATATAACGGCAAGTGCTGAACATGGTGCATCGGTGGATGCAATGGATGGTGCGATAACCACTGGTAATTTTTCATAATGAGCTGTCGCTTTTGCAGTATCAAGGGTTTTACCTCCGCCAATACCGACAACTACATCACAACCGTTCGCTTTTACTATTTTTTGAAGTCGTGCGACTTCAACCATTGAGCATTCACCACCAAATTTTTCAGGGAAAAATTTGATTCCTGCAGCTTGAAAGCTTTCTTTTAATTCATCGGATTTTGTACGCATCATGGTTCCGCTCATTAATACGAGAGCCGATGTTCCAAATTTGCCTACATGTTCTGGTAATTTTTTAACTTCACCTGCGCCCTGTACGTAACGGCTAGGAGACATAATAATCTTTTGCATTTTTCTTACCTCCGAAAATATATTTTTCCTTTAAACATTATATCAAATTAAACACAAAATAAATGGTTAAACAGCTAAAAAAAATGGTTGGAAACAGATCATAATTTACTATGATGTTTAACGTTTTCAAAATAATAAGCAAAATCTTGTTGGCTATGTATAAAATTTCATATTGTAAATTTTATCTTTTCTTTTGAAAAAAGACTGCGCAAAAGAGCAGCCCTTTTTCAGTAGAGAAATCTGTTTATAAAACAGATTTTAAATGAGAGTTAAATGGTCAAAATTTTATTTTTTTTCCTCATCAATGAAAAAATCACCATTGGGTCGAACATCAATAAAGATGGTTTGTCCTTCATGAACATTTCCGCGAATGATTTCTTTACCCACCATGGTTTCAATG
>JAENWK010000060.1 GCA_016650045.1 Eubacteriaceae bacterium
CATTACAAAAATTGAACAAACCAATGGTAAAGAAATTTATACCAAGGATGATGCCAACTTAGTAACACGGAAGGTGATGTCTGACACCACTGCAACCAATATGATGAGTATTTTGACGGATGAAGTAAAATATGGAACAGGCAGCGGAGCCGCTCAGATTTACCCAACCGCAGGGAAAACAGGGACGACTAATGATGAAAAGGATTTATGGTTTACCGGAATGACTGGTAACCTGACCACCGCAGTATGGCTTGGAAGTCCTGATAATTATGTCATAGGTGGGGGAAGTTATATGGCAGCAGGTATTTATGGTACGTATTTAAGCCGAATTATTAATGCGGACTTATTGGCAATCACAACTTTGAATCGAACAAGTAACGAAGGGAGTACTGCAAACGTGACATCTATTGATCCAGAAGCGGTTATAAAAGCAGCAGCAGAGAAAGCAGCAGCAGAGAAAGCAGCAGCAGAGAAAGCAGCAGCAGAGAAAGCAGCAGCAGAGAAAGCAGCAGCAGAGAAAGCAGCAGCAGAGAAAGCAGCAGCAGAGAAAGCAGCAGCAGAGAAAGCAGCAAAACCGACGACCCCGACAGAACCGACAACGCCAACGGAACCGACGACTCCAACGGAACCAACAACCCCAACAACTCCGTAATGGAAAGGAAAACCCATGATAACTAAAAAAAACGCTCTTGTAACAGAAATAAAAGAAAACATGCGAGGAGAAAATGGTGCACCAGCCATTACTCATATTGTCGGAGGCGAGATTCTTGGCAATAAGGGTCGCATGTATTCAAAAATTGTGATGCAGCCAGGAGATTCAATTGGATATCATCAGCATGTAGGGGAGCAGGAAATATTTTATTTTCTCAGTGGCGAAGGCATGGTGAAAGATAATGAAGAAACAATAAAAACATATCCAGGGGATGTGATGGTTACACCGGATCAAAGTTACCACAGCATTGAAAATACAGGAATTGAGGAGCTGGTTTTTATGGCTTTGATCCTCAATGCGGATGCATGATAAAAAGAATAAGAGATGAAATTATAGCCACATTAGAAAGCCTTTACGGGCAGGAAAAATGTGGCTTGGATTTTGGAACCCCTTTTGAATTGTTGATTGCGACTATCCTTTCAGCACAATGTACCGATGTACGTGTGAACATAGTGACAAAGGAATTGTTTCCAGACTATAATACGCCGGAAGCCATTTTAATGTTGGGAGAAAAAGGACTTGTTCAGAAAATTAAAACATGTGGTTTGGCAAATACCAAAGCAAAAAACATTATTCTGACTTGCGATCGGCTCCTAAGTGAATATGGCGGTGTGGTTCCCAAAACTCTTGGGGATCTGTTGACCCTTCCGGGAGTCGGCCGTAAAACAGCCAACGTGGTTTTAAGTAATGCATTTGATATTCCGGCCATAGCGGTGGATACCCATGTGTTTCGAGTTTCTAAACGCATTGGTCTGGCCAAGGGGAACAATGTACTGGAAGTGGAAAAAGAATTAATGAAGAACATTCCTGAAAATAAATGGTCTCAGGCCCACCATTGGCTCATCTGGCATGGCCGGAAATGCTGTACTGCAAGAAACCCGAAATGTGTTAATTGTGCCCTTGGATCTATCTGTATTGAAGGTAAAAAAAGGCTCAAAGCGACGTAATACAAAATACGTTTTAAAACAATTATTTCTTGTAATTTCCTTAAGAATGGTTTATGATAGTCACTAGAATAATCATTGAAAAGAATGAGGAGGAAAAGAAAAGAAATGAAAAAAAGAGTAGCCAGTGTTTTACTTGCGGCAATTTTTGTCGCATCCATTTTCATATTTGCAGGATGCTCATCATCTGGCAGCAAATCAGATGTTATTAAGGTTGGTTTTATCGGACCAACCACTGGTGATGCCGCAATTTATGGAACCTCAGCAAGAGATGGAGCTATGTTAGCCGTTGCAGAAATTAATGCCGCAGGTGGTGTTAATGGTAAGCAACTTGAATTAATTGCCTATGATTCCAAAGGCGATCAAACGGAAGCGATTAATGCCTATAATCGTTTAAGAGATCAGGATGGTGTCGTTGCTGTTATTGGAGGAACCTTGAGTGGGGAAACTTTAGCAATGAAGGACATTATGGTCCAGGACAATATGCCGGTACTATCACCAACTGCAACGGCGGTTGATGTTACTGTGGATGCTCCAAATATTTTCAGAGTATGTTTCCTTGATAGTTATCAAGGCGCTGCCGCAGCCAATTTTTCTGCTGATACTTTGGGAGCAAAAACAGCTGCATTGTTAATTGGTACGGGAAATCCTTATTCAGAAGGCGTATCTGCTGCTTACCAAACGGCATTTGTTGCTAAAGGCGGTACCATTGTAGGCAGTGAATCTTATGGTACAACAGACAAAGATTTTAGTGCCCAGTTAACCAAAATTAAGGAAATGAATCCAGAAGTTATTTTTGTTCCTGATTACGTACAAACCGTGGGTCCAATTCTCCAGAAAGCCAAAGAAATGGGCATTACTTCTACATTCATTGGCGCAGATGGTTGGGATGGCGTTCAAGTTGATTATGCTGCTGCAGCCCAGGGAAATTACTTTACAAACCATTATGCTGCAGATTCACCTTCAGCAACTGTACAAAACTTTATTAAGGCCTACAATACTAAATATACCAAAGTTCCAAATTCTTTCTCAGCATTGGGTTATGATGCAGCTTATGTAATGGCTCAAGCCATTAAAACGGCTGGATCCACAGAATCGGCTGCAATCATTACTGCTTTAGCGGCAACTGATTATTCAGGCGTTACCGGAAATCTTAAGTTTGATGCTAATGGAGATCCTAAGGACAAAGAAGTAACTATCATCAAGATTGATGGCGGTCAACTTAAATTTGTAACAACTGTTGTCAATAAATAGAAATTTTGTATAGAATTTTATATTGAATTAGAAACAGGGGATATAGAAGAGGGTGATTTCTTCTATATCCATTTTATTATTATAGAAGGAGGAGACAATGTGAATTTATTTCTGCAGCAAGTGATCAATGGCCTCAATGTAGGCAGTATCTATGCACTTATTGCGATTGGTTATACCATGGTTTATGGAATTATTAAACTGATTAATTTTGCTCATGGTGAAATAATGATGTTCGGGGCTTATTTTGCATTCATTGCGGCGACCAGTTTTCAAATGCCTGTTTGGGCAATTCTTTTGCTGGTGATGACGATTATGGCTATTATTGGTGTGGCCATTGAATTTGTTGCTTATCGGCCACTCCGAAATGCTCCCCGGCTTTCAGCACTCATCACTGCGATTGGGGTCAGTTTGTTTTTGCAAAATCTTGCATTGCTTATTTTTAAACCAGAACCAAAGATTATGCCAAAACTTTTCCCGGAAATGACCTTTAGTGTTGGCGGTATTGATATTAGCTCTACCACGCTGATTATTATTGGATTATCCCTGGTATTTATGGTTTTATTGGATCTCTATATCAGAAAAACAAAACAGGGTCGTGCCATGCGTGCCGTATCAGAAGACAAGGATGCAGCGATTCTTATGGGCGTTAACGTTAATCGTACAATTTCCTTGACCTTTGCTCTGGGTTCAGCCCTAGGTGCTCTGGGTGGTATCTTATATAGCGTGGCCTATATTCAAATATATCCAACCATGGGTGTAATGCCAGGGTTAAAAGCTTTTATCGCTGCCGTATTAGGTGGTATAGGCATTGTTCCAGGAGCTATGTTAGGTGGCTTTATTATCGGTATGGTGGAAACTCTGACAAAAGCTTACCTATCTACGACTTGGGCAGATGCAATCGTATTTGGGATTCTGATTATTGTATTACTCTTCAAACCAACCGGAATTCTTGGTAAAAATACCAGAGAGAAGGTTTAGCGAATGGATAAGAATAAACGCAGAGCTTATATTATTAACACCATTGCGATTGTCACCCTATACTTGGCCTTTTTTATATTGATTCAAACCAAGACTATGAACAAATATTTTATTGGTATTGCAATTCTGACCTGTATCATGATTATCATGGCAATGAGTCTTAATATTGTGGCAGGGTTTTTAGGGGAAATGGCCCTTGGACATGCTGGCTTTATGGCGATTGGGGCCTATTCCTCAGCCAGTTTTTCAATTGCACTATTTAACAGCGGCATCATTTTACCAGACTTGGTTGTGCTTATTCTAGCCATGATTGTTGGGGGAATGGTGGCTGGGATTTTTGGAATACTCATTGGTACGCCTACACTCAGGCTGCGTGGAGATTATCTGGGAATTGTGACTATTGGATTTTCCGAAATCATTCGCATCTTCTTTATCAATTTTCAACCGACCGGAGGAGCTGCGGGACTCAAGGGAATCACTAAGCTGGTTAACTTTAATAATGTCTATTGGATTACAATTGTTATAGCAATTTTGATTTTTACCTTTGGACGATCAAAACATGGTCGTGCCATTATTTCAATCAGAGAAGATGAGATTGCATCGGAATCCGCCGGAGTTCCAACCACTCGCTATAAAGTGTTGGCCTTTTCATTGGCAGCCTTTTTTGCTGGTCTCGGTGGCGCTTTATATGCCCATTATATTGCCTTTTTAGAACCAAGCAAATTTAACTTTATGTTTTCCATTGAAATGTTTGTCATTGTTGTTCTTGGTGGATTGGGTAGTCTCACCGGGTCCATTATTTCAGCGATTGTATTAACCACATTGCCAGAAATGCTCCGTGGTTTTGCCCAATATCGATTGCTGGTGTATTCGTTGGTTCTTATTATCATGATGATTTTCCGACCTCAGGGAATCTTTGGCCGGACTGAATTTTCATTAACTGGAGCCATTGATTTATTGATCCTTCGAAAAAACACAAAAAAATCTGTGGACGGAGGTAAAAGTTAATGTCAGTATTGGCAGCAAAAGATATAACGATGCAATTTGGTGGACTAACAGCGGTAGATAAGTTTAATCTTAATTTAGAACCCCATGAACTTGTCGGGCTTATTGGTCCAAATGGGGCAGGAAAAACAACGATCTTTAATATGCTCACCGGAGTTTATGTTCCAACCAGTGGGGACATAGTCCTTAGTGGAGAAAGTATTATTAAAAAAAGCACCCATGATATTGTTAAGCTTGGGGCAAGCAGAACGTTTCAGAACATTCGTTTATTTAAAGATTTAACGGCCATAGAAAATATAAAGATTGCCTATCATAATTTTATTGATTATAATCTGATCCAGGGCATGTTCAGAACAAAAAAGTTTTGGACCGAGGAAAAAAAGGCTCAGGATGAATGCATGAAGCTTTTAGATATCTTTAATATGGGCGGCTATGCCAATACACTGGCAAAAAACCTACCCTATGGCCAACAGCGTCGATTAGAAATCGCAAGAGCCCTTGCTTCTGAACCAAAAGTACTGATGTTAGATGAACCGGCAGCTGGAATGAACCCCAATGAAACCGCGGAATTAATGGAGACCATCCATTTTATCAGAGAAAAATTTGATATCACCATTTTATTAATCGAACATGATATGAAGCTGGTTATGGGAATTTGCGAACGCATTGTGGTGGTGGATTATGGGAAAACCATTGCTGAAGGAACACCGGATGAGATTAAGAATAACCCCGAAGTTATTCGTGCTTATCTGGGAGATTAGGAGGTCTTAAAATGCTTAATGTAACAGATTTAAATGTTCATTATGGGAAGATACATGCTATAAAGGGTGTTAGCTTTGAAGTGAATGAAGGGGAAATCGTCACATTGATCGGTGCAAACGGTGCTGGAAAAACAACAATTCTTCAAACAATTTCAGGGCTGCTCAAGCCAACTGAAGGGTCGATCACTTTTAATGGAGAAAATGTCAGTAAAATGCCAGCACATCAAATCCCGGAAAAGGGAATCGCCCATGTGCCTGAGGGACGCAGAATTTTCGCTGATATGACCGTTCATGAAAACCTCATGATGGGAGCCTATATTCGTAATGATAAGGAAGAAATAGAAAACGATTTAGAAAGAATCTTTCTTAACTTTCCACGACTTAAGGAAAGATACAAACAGATTGCCGGAACACTCAGCGGTGGAGAGCAGCAAATGCTGGCCATGGGACGCGCACTGATGACCCGTCCCAAGCTCATTCTTTTAGATGAACCATCTATGGGCCTGGCACCCCTTTTAGTGGATGAAATATTTAACATGATCCAAACAATCAACAGTGCCGGAACAACCGTGCTTCTGGTTGAACAGAATGCAAATAAGGCATTGCATATTGCCAACCGTGCCTATGTTTTAGAAACCGGACGTATTAAACTCTCAGGGAGTGCTAAAGATTTAATGGCAAATCCTGAAGTTCAGCAAGCTTATCTCGGCGGGTAAGCTTATGACTCAAACTGTCTCCCATGGAGGCAGTTTTTTAATGGATTAGACTGTTTATTTTGGCCATACCACTAAAATTTTTCTTAAACACCTGCATTTTCGTTCTTGATATGGAAATATTCCTATGATATACTGTAAAAATTGAAAGATAATATAATTAAATAAAGGATACGGAGGATAACATGAGCACAACAGTAGAAAGTATTGAAAAAAATATTGCAACTTTAAAAATCGAAATTAATCCAGAGGAATTTTCGAAGGCTGTTAATAAGTCATATGATAAAAATAAGAAACGATTTTCAGTTCCTGGATTCAGAAAAGGCAAAGTGCCTAAAAAAATCATTGAAGCACATTATGGACAGAATGTGTTTTTAGAAGATGCCATTGATTTTGCATTTCCATCTGCCTATGAAGGAGCTTTAAAGGAAACAGAAATTAAGCCGGTAACACGTCCCGACCTTGAAAAAATTGAAAAAATGAGTGAAGATGAGGGCGCAACCTTTATTGTTAAGGTTGGAGTCAAACCAGAGATTACATTAGGCGATTATAAAGGTGCTGAAATTGAATCTTTGGAGCCTGTTATTTCTGAGGAGGAAATGTCGGCTGAACTTGCGAAAATGCAAGATCAAAATTCTCGTTTAATAACCCTGGACGAAGGTGTTGTTAAAGATGGCGATACGGTGACCATTGATTATGAAGGATTTGAAAATGGCGAAGCATTTATTGGCGGAAAAGATACCGATTATGATTTAATCATTGGCAGTGGGAACTTTATTCCAGGCTTTGAAGAGCAACTCATTGGTGTTGAATTAGGAGAAGAAACTACCGTAAAATTAAGCTTCCCGGAAGATTATCATGCAGAAAATCTTAAGGGAAAAGCAGCAGAATTTAAAGTTCAGGTTAAAGGCATTAAAGAAAAAGAATTGCCTGAATTGGATGATGAGTTTGCCAAAGATACCAGCGAATTTGACACCCTGGATGAACTGAAAGCTGACGTTGAAAAACGCTTGAAAGAAGTAAAATTAACTCAGCTAAAAGGTGCAGCAGAATCTGCAGCTGTTAAATTTGCTGTTGATAGTGTAGAGATTGATATTCCTTATATTATGGTTGAAGAAGAAGTTGATCGCAATCTTGAAAATTTTGAAGTACAAATAAAACAACAGGGGATTTCATTGGAAGACTATTTTAAGTTCACCAATGTTAATCGTGATGATTTTAGAAATAACCTTAAGGGTGATGCCGAACTTAATATAAAAACCGAGTTGGTTCTTGCAAAAATCAGCGAACTCGAAACGATTGAAGCCACCGAAGAAGAAATTGACGAAGAAATAAAAGTTTATGCTGATGCCTATGGCCATGATTTTGAAGAATATAAGAAAGATTTAAATGATCGGATGCTAGAATACCTGAAATCAAATATTAAACGTCGTAAGACGGTGGATATGCTGGTTGAGGTAGCTATCGTAAAAGCTAAATAAATAATATTAGAAAGCAGGAAAAAGCGTTCATGCTAATTAGTAAAACTAAACAACCAATTATTTCAAATAGCCTTGTTCCCATGGTGGTGGAACAAACAGGTCGTGGGGAACGCTCCTATGATTTATTCTCCCGATTATTAAAAGAACGAATCATATTTTTAAACGGTGAAATCGACGAAAACTTATCATCACTCATTGTTGGTCAACTTATCTTTTTAGAGGCTGAAAATGATGGAAAAGACATACAAATTTATATTAATAGCCCAGGTGGGTCGGTAACGGCTGGCCTTGCTATTTTTGACACCATGAATTATATAAGGTGTGATGTATCCACTCTTTGTTTTGGATTGGCTGCATCCATGGGGGCTTTTCTTTTAGCGGCAGGTGCAAAGGGAAAACGTTTTGCTCTTCCAAATAGTGAAATTATGATACATCAACCCCTTGGTGGAGCCCAGGGACAAAGCACAGATGTAGAAATCTATGCCAAACGCCTCATCAAAACCCGGGAAAAATTAAACGCTATTCTCAGTGAACGAACAGGACAACCACTAAAAACCATTGCTAAAGATACCGACCGTGATAATTTCATGGATGCGGATGAAGCAAAGGCCTACGGTTTGATCGATAAGATCATTGTTTCAAGATAGGAGATTTAAAAATGGCGATTAATGAAGATGGCATTGAAAATGCTCGTTGTTCCTTTTGTGGTAAAAGTCAGTCCCAGGTTAAACGGATGGTTGCAGGCCCTGGTGTTTATATTTGTAATGAATGTATTGATCTTTGCGAAGAAATCATGGATGTGGATGTCTTTACAGATGAAATAGATTTTGAAAATGTTCCAAAACCCAGAGAAATTAAAAGAAAATTAAGTGAGTATGTGATTGCTCAAAACAGAGCGAAGCGTGCTTTGGCAGTAGCCGTTTATAATCATTATAAGCGCATTACTTCGTTGGATGACAGCGATACTGAGGTTGAGCTTGGAAAAAGTAATATTTTGCTCATTGGCCCTACCGGGTCAGGCAAAACACTTTTAGCCCAAACCCTTGCTAGAGTATTGGATGTTCCATTTGCCATTGCGGATGCCACCTCCTTAACAGAAGCAGGTTATGTTGGTGAGGATGTTGAGAACATTTTATTAAAACTTCTTCAAACAGCGAATTTTGATATTGCGAAAGCTGAAAAAGGGATTATCTATATTGATGAAATTGATAAGATTGCTCGTAAAGGTGATAATCCTTCGATTACCCGTGATGTGAGCGGAGAAGGCGTTCAACAGGCACTTCTCAAAATACTGGAAGGAACGGTTGCCAATGTACCTCCTCAAGGTGGGCGAAAGCATCCACATCAGGATTTTATTCAAATCAATACCAATAATATACTTTTTATTTGCGGTGGTGCATTTGATGGAATGGACAAGGTCATTGAACAACGTACTGAAAAAAGCTCGATGGGTTTTGGTGCTGATATACGAAATACCAAAGAAAAATTGGATGACCAGGCAGTCATTAATGTTCAACCCCAGGATCTTTTGAAATATGGTCTTATTCCTGAATTTATTGGAAGAATTCCAGTGATTGCATCCCTCCAGCATTTGGATGAGGAAGCGTTAATTCGAATTTTAACCGAGCCGCGTAATGCCCTTGTGAAGCAATATGTTAAAATATTTAAAATTGAAGGTGTTGAACTTGAATTTCAAAAAGAAGCGTTAGTCGCCATAGCAAAAAAAGCTTTGGAAGCAAAAACAGGTGCTCGAGGCCTTCGAGGAATTATTGAAAATATTATGCTTGATATTATGTTTGAGGTACCATCCAATGATAATATTGAAAAAGTGATTATTACCAAGGATGTCGTTGAAAATCAAGGCGAACCAATCATGATCTTAGGGCAAAAAAGTGATTGTGAAGAAGTTAAAAATAAAGAAGTATCCTAAAAAGCCCTTGGGCTTCACAAACCGCTGGAAAAGACCAATTACTAATTGGTACAACGTACCTCGTATTTGATGTTTTTTCTGCGGTTTGTCGTTTTTTAAAACCAATAAAGCCAAATAACGAAACTGGTTAGGAGTTGATATATTTGAGTATTCAAAAAGAAGAAATTGTTGAAGATAAAACTGGGCGAATAGGCACCATTGAACCCGAATTATTTGTGCAGGAGAAAGAAACCATGCC
>JAENWK010000069.1 GCA_016650045.1 Eubacteriaceae bacterium
ATTACCAGAAGGCGTAGAAATGGTAATGCCAGGGGATAATGTTCAAATGGAAATTACCCTGATCACACCAATCGCTATTGAAGAAGGCTTACGTTTTGCTATCCGTGAAGGTGGTAGAACTGTTGGGTCTGGAGTTGTCGCTAAGATTATTACAGATTGAAGCTGAGTCCAATTTTTGTAAAAAAAATTGGTAGCGAGTAGGAGCGTTAGCGGACGAGCGATAACGAAGCAAATGCAGATTTTGAAAGAAATATCCAAAAGGATATAGAATTTCTGAAAAATCTGGAAGCTGAGTCCAATTTTTGAAAAAAATTGGTAGCGAGTAGGAGCGTTAGCGGACGAGCGATAACGAAGCAAATATAGATTTTGAAAGAAATATCCAGAAGGATATAGAATTTCTGAAAAATCTGTACTCCTATAAAACACAAAACAATTTTAAACCGTCCCTTACAGAGGGACGGTTTTTTATGATATAATGCTGAAAACTTAACGGAGGAAAGAAGAGTATGAAAAAATATATTTGTATTAGCATCCATGACAAGGTAGAGCCTAGCGGAAATGATTATAACAAAGGATTTCGAAAATGTAATTCAGAGGAACTAACCCAGGAAATTGAGGATGTGTGCAATACCTATGATGAAAGAGGGTATGAGGTGATATCCATTGTGCCGATTATTCAAGGTCAGCATGTGGTGGTATCCAGTGACGGTGGTTGGGCAAATAGCACAACCGAAGGTGTTATGATCACGTTTAAGGGAAAATAGAATAAATGAATTATTCCTCATGTTTTAGAATATAGTCAACAATTTCGTTTTTCCCAATGCGATTCACGCCACTGTGTTCAATATCAAAACTGTCAATTTTATGACCAAGAACTTTTTCCATGACAGCGGCAACTCGTGGGCGGCAAAAAGTACCCTGGCACCAGCCCATACCTGCCCGTGTTCGACGTTTAACGCCATCAATGGTAGTAACAGATATTCCGCGATTCATAGCGTCTATAATCGTCCCTTCGTTGACCTGTTCACAACGACAAATGATTTTATCGGGTTGGGACTCAATATTAATCAGAGGTTCAATTTCTTTTAACGGTTTTAATTCTGCCCGGGTAATAATGGGGGCCCGGTTAGGATTGAATTTGGGGTCTGCCTCAAGGGAGCAGCCTTGATCTTTAAGGATACCAACGACCATTTCTGCAATGGCTGGGGAAGAAGTGAGCCCCGGAGATTGAATTCCGGCACAGTTGATAAAACCCTTAACTGTACTGGCTTCAATGATGAAGTCATCCGTAGAGCTTACAGAACGAACACCGGTAAAGCTTCGTATAAATTGTTTGATATTAAGTTTATCAGTGGTGTGTCTGGCTTCATGATAAATTTTCAAAAGACGTTCAGCATGGGCCTCCGTGAACAATGGCAGAATTGGCTTTGGTAGCTCCCATGGACACATCGTTTTCTTTTTCAAAAACAGCGACAGACAATTTATAGCGGCTTAAATCACGAGCAATCGAAATACCGATGATTCCAGCACCAATAATAGCAACATCATACATGGTTATTCTCCTTTTTATTCGTCATTAAATGATGTGATTTAACTTTTGATTTATTATACTACGTACCCATTTTCAATGTTGTCACTCAAGAATTCATAGAAAAATTCTCGTTTCATATATTCTTCTGGAGGAAATTCTGATTGGTTGTAGGCAAAGTTCAGCTTTGTAATAGCGGCTTCAAAGGAAATGTTTTCCAAAGGAATGGCGCCAACAGCAATGAGTTGGTGAGAAGAGGCGTAAAGATCACCATTTCTGTTTTTATATGAAATCATATAATGCTTTACCTGGGGATTATTTTTAATGAATTCCAAAAGGGAGGATCCATTTTCTCCCATTACATTTCCACTGCCGGTATGATAAAGAGAATGGAGCACAGCCTTAATTGATTGAGCTTTTAAGTCAATGCATCGGTAATTAAGCCCCGGATAGGCTCGAAGTCCTAATACTTGATTACTAAAGTCTTTGATCCAGGGGACAAGGTCTGGACATGGGTTATAAAGTTTAAGCATGCTGGGGTTCTTAGGAGAAGGGGTGGAGCAGAGTCCACGGGAATCCAGAATACCTAAAGGGGTACCAAAGCTTTTGAAATCGTTTTTAAGCCAATCAGCTTCAAGTAAACGTGAGGCGAGGTGGGCATAAACCTTACCATCACTATTTTGATAAATTATATAAAATCCGGGAAGCTGTTGATTACAGATAAAGTCGACGCTGGCGGAAAAATTTACTAATGCGTTGCTGCATTCTTCTCCAAGAGCATAGTTTGCAGCCACCAACACAATGGGAATAGAGGGGCTATCTACGCCAAAGCACAGAGCGGCACCTGTATAGGGCAAGGTATCAGAGCCGTGGGCGATAATAACCCCTGTATAGTTTTCCAGGTTAAATGTTTCAAGTGCTTTCAAGATTTGAAGCCAGTGTTTCGGCTCAGCATTTTCACTGAGAATATTAAATGGCCGGGATACTTCAAAATCAATTTGTGAGTTAATTTGGCTTTTATAAAGGGATAAAAGGTCAGCACCACGACTGATATCGACGTCAATACAGCCATCATTGACTGTGCTGCCAATGGTTCCTCCGGTTAATAATAAAAGTATCTTAGGCGATTTTTCCATAGGTTATGTATCCTTTCAGTAATTTAAAAGCATTATAGCATCAATTGGAGAGAAGGGAAATAGAAAAAGTAAACACCGAGTTTTCGCTGCTTGCTTTGGTTTATAAACTGAAAGGTTCTTAAAATTATTGCTTAGGTTGATTTATATAATCATGTTTTTTCCAAGGGCAGTATTCATCATATAAGCATTTGAAAAATTAGGGTCAGTTGCCAACTCAACATGGGTAGTGACCTCTGGGATTTGCTCACAAAGCTTGATTTCATCCTGAGATAAAAGGAAAAGCTGGACACCTGTGCCGGCACCATTGCCGATTGATCGGATTGGAACGTCCTTGATTTTAGGGAGTAACCCAATGAATTGGGCATTATCCAAATCAATGTAATTTCCAAAGGCACCAGCAAGGACGATTTCTTTAAGTTGAGAGCCTTTGATGCCAAATTGCTTAGTCAATAGACAACAGCCTGTATAAATGGCTGCTTTTGCTAATTGGACTTGCCTTATATCTTTCTGGGTAATAATCATTGCTTTGCCATCGGGGTTTTCCGCCTGGGAAACAATAATAAAGTAGCGCTGGCCAGTTTCATCAATGCTAAAACGATTTTTCAGCGGATGAGCTTCAAGAGCCTTATCTTTTATAAAGTTTCCTTTTTCATGAACTAATCCTTCGCGGAAAAGTACAGCAATGGCATCAATAATTCCAGAGCCGCAAAAACCAAGTGGTGCAACATTACCAATAACATGACACTGGAATTTATTGTCAACAAGAGTAACCTTTTCGATAGCCCCAGTGGTGCCACGCATGCCCATATGGATTCCCGCTCCTTCCAGTGCGGGACCACAGGCAGTAGAAGCAACGAAATATTTATGATAATTTCCAATGGCGATTTCTCCATTGGTACCAAGATCAATCATTAGGCGGTAGGACTCGTCTCGTGGCAGTCCAAGAAGAACAGAAGTGGTATCGGCACCTACAAACCCACCCAGCAATGGAAGAAATGTAATCTTTCCAAAGGGATTCATTGTAATATTAAGATCTGAGGCATTTAAAACCACTATATCTTTAGTAATTCCGGTGAAGGGGGAAAGACCTAGATGAATAGGGTTAAGTCCTAGGAAAAGATGGGCCATGGTACTGTTGCCACAGAACACACAATCGTAAATCGATTGATTAGATATGACCGATTCTTCACAGAGGTTGACTAAAATGTCATTGATGGTTTCCAGAATAGCATCCTGGATCTCGTTAAGATTCTCAGCAGAGCCTGATGCAAAGTCAATTCGACTGATCACATCGCCGCCAAAAGAGATTTGCTTATTTAGAGTAGAGTATTGGTTAACCAGGACACCGGTGGCTAAATCATAAAGGTAGCCAACCACTGAGGTTGTACCGATATCAAATGCGACGCCATAGGGAGCAATTGAAGTGTCACTTGGGATGAGATCAATAATTTCTTCATTAAAGACAATAAAATTTAAAAGTGATTTATCTTTGAGGTGAAAAACTTCAGTCAATTTTTTTAAAACCTTAAGAGATGGAATGGTAATAGGTAAATCCAATACTCTGCGAATGGTTTCAAGGTCATAGGAGCACATGAGGGTTGTAAGATCTGTATAGGGGACTGGAAAAACCTTAATACAGGGATCAAATGGCAGTGATCCATTAGCAGTCGTTTCCAGAATCTGGGATAATGCCGTTTCTCTGGAAATTAAAATGCTCATACCCTGGGAAACTGGATGTTGACAGCCTAAAACTTCCTTCGTATGACCATTTTCACGTATGGTCACAAGACACTTTTTACACGTGCCTTTTCCACCGCAAACGAGATTTTGCGGTAAACCCACAAGGCTGCATGCGTCGGAGACCAATTTATCCTCTTCAATAGTGATGGTTTTATCGAGTAAAGGGAAAAAAACTTGAATTTTTTCTAATGCTGACATAAATTTGTCCTTTCATCTTATAAAATGTTGAAATATTAATATAAATGTAACTATTATTTCCAGTATTATACTCCTATAATGAGTATAATACAATACAATAGGATCAATCTAGAAAAAATATTGACAAAAAATGGAGATAATGATAATCTTAGTCTGAAATGTATATACAGGTAAAACTTGTGTATACATTGCAAAATTTATGCACTATATGAAATCGATAACAGAATAGGAGGATTATGATGATTATTATTGGAGAAAAAATTAATGGAACGATTCCTGTGGTCAAGGAAGCAATTGAAAAAAGAGATGCTGGATTTATTGCGGATCGTGCTATAAAACAAACTGAAGCGGGTGCAGATTTTATTGATGTGTGTGCAAGTACCGCTCCTGATCTTGAAATTGATGCATTAAAATGGTTGATAAATGTGGTTCAGGATTCAACCGAAACACCACTTTGCATTGACAGCCCTAATCCTCATGTCATTG
The DNA here is from genome assembly GCA_016650045.1 of Eubacteriaceae bacterium. Classification (GTDB taxonomy): domain Bacteria; phylum Bacillota; class Clostridia; order Eubacteriales; family Eubacteriaceae; genus Acetobacterium. The sequence continues at coordinate 5,089 of JAENWK010000069.1, forward strand.
AAGCAGTATTCAAATATGCTAATAAACCAGGTTTGCTAAATTCAATCTCTGAAGAAGGAGACAAATGTGCGGTGCTGCTTCCATTGATGGAAGGAAATACCTGGGAAGTGGTTGCACTTACGTGTGATAATAACGGGATTCCCTGTGATGTTCAAACGAAAGTGGATATTACTAAAATCATGGTTGAAAAAGCTGCTAAATACGGAATTACACCCGATCGAATGCACATCGATCCTTGTGTAATGGCATTATCAACTGAAAATAGCGCATTACTTAACTTAATTGACGAAATCAGAGCAATCAGAGCAATATATCCAACCATTCATATTACTTCAGGTTTAAGCAATATTTCATTTGGACTACCGGCACGTGCATTAATGAATAAAACGTTTATGGCTCTTGCCATTCAGGCTGGTATGGACTCTGCCGTTATGGATCCTTTAAATAGAGATATGATGGGAACCATTTACGCAACTTACGCACTTATTGGAAAAGATAAACATTGCCGGAAATATAGTAAAGCTTATCGGGCTGGGAAAATCGGTCCGGTTGCTAAATAATCAGTTTAAGACAATTCTAAAATAAAACAAACATCCCGGATTTTTCAATCACCCGGGATGTTTGTTTTGTTTATATTGGAAATTGGTACATTGAACATGGGATAGAAATTGTTTTACATACTTAAAGAACAGAGAATGCAATATCACACTCAGGTAATATTTTGCCAAACATAAACCAAGATGTTACCTAAATGAAGAGTGTTTGGCTATTAACAAACATAAGAATGACTGATAAAGTCAATAAATGAAAAAATATTGACTTTATCAGTAAAAAATGATAGTCTACAATTAGATATGTATATACAAGTACATCGTTTTTTCAGCCTCAAAATATATTCTAATCAAGGGAACAAATTTGGGGGAATAAGACAAATAAAAGATAATAATGCTTGAAAGGAGAGGATAAAGAAGACACTTTGATAAAATATTTTTTAACAAATAAACAAATTAATAACAATTTATCAATAAAATGGTAAAAATACTCATTTTACAAAACATGGCTTTAGATCAGCAGATCACGCAGATTATGTTAATTAATTCATTATAATTGCAAATAATTAGCTAAAAAGACGCTGAAATATAATATTTGAACTAAAATAGGGGGCAGAAAGATCTGCAGAGTAAAATATTGTTCTGTTTATTGATGTCAACCCCGTAAATGTAAACGTTTTTGGGTTTTTTTCAGTAAAAAATTGTCACAGTTAATATTTGATTTTTATTACAAAATCATTTATCATAAACGTAGATGTTAAAAATTTATCAAACTAATGGAGGAAATTTTATGGGTTTTAAATCAGACATTGAAATTGCACAAGAGGCTATACCACAGGATATTCGTATTATAGCAGCTAAGTTGGGTTTATCAGAGGACGATCTGGATTTATATGGTAAGTATAAAGCAAAGGTTGATTACAATCTCTTAAAAAAAGAAACAGGCAAAAAACCAGCAAAATTAATTCTTACAACCGCTATTAATCCTACCCCAGCAGGTGAAGGAAAAACCACAACAACAATTGGTGTTGCAGACGGTTTGGCAAAATTAGGAAAAAATACCCTTGTTGCTTTAAGAGAACCTTCTCTTGGACCAGTATTTGGTGTTAAAGGTGGAGCTGCCGGCGGCGGATACGCTCAAGTTATTCCTATGGAAGATATCAACCTTCATTTTACCGGAGATTTTCATGCTATCGGCGCAGCTAATAATTTATTAGCTGCAATGATGGATAATCATATCAAACAAGGCAATGAATTAAAAATAGATCCTAAGAAAATCACATGGAGACGTTGTGTTGACATGAATGACCGTCAATTAAGAAATATCGTTGATGGTTTAGGCGGATCAGGCGATGGCGTTTGTCGTGAAGATGGATTTGACATTACTGTTGCATCTGAAGTAATGGCAGCATTCTGTTTAGCTTCTGATATCGTTGATTTAAAAGAACGATGCGGACGAATTATTGTTGGCTATAACTATGAAGGAGATCCTGTAACAGCTGCAGAATTAAAAGCACAAGGCGCAATGGCAGCTTTACTTAAAGATGCTTTGAAACCTAACCTGGTACAAACATTAGAAGGAACACCAGCATTTATTCATGGTGGACCTTTTGCCAATATTGCTCATGGTTGTAACTCAGTTATTGCGACTCAAATGGCAATGCATTTTGCTGATTATGTTGTAACAGAAGCTGGCTTTGGTGCTGACCTTGGAGCCGAAAAATTCTTGGATATTAAATGCAGAATGGCTAACTTAAAACCAGATTGCGTTATTATCGTTGCTACAGTACGTGCTTTAAAACACAATGGCGGCGTAGCAAAAGCTGACTTAAACGAAGAAAACCTTGTAGCATTAAAATTAGGTTTACCAAACTTACTGAAACATGTTGAAAACATGACTCAGGTATATAAATTGCCAACAGTTGTTGCTATCAATGAATTCCCACTGGATACCCCAGCAGAATTAGCCTTAGTTAAAGAAGAATGTCAGAAATTAGGCGTTAATGTTGCACTTTCCCAAGTATGGGCAAAAGGCGGCGAAGGCGGAGAAGAATTAGCTAAAGAAGTTATTCGTTTAACTGAAAAAAATGACGGAAAATTCCAATACGCATACGAACTTGATGTGACAATCAAAGAAAAGATCGAAGCTATTGCAACAAAAGTTTATGGAGCAGACGGCGTAAACTATACTGCTGAAGCAGAAAAACAGATTATCAACTTAACAAAACTTGGTTTTGATAATGTTCCAATTTGTATGGCTAAAACTCAATATTCTTTAACAGATGACAGCAAAGTATTTGGTCGACCAACTGGCTTTAAAATCACTGTTCGTTCATGTAATATATCAGCCGGTGCTGGATTTATCATAGCATTAACAGGAGATATCATGAAAATGCCGGGACTTCCAAAAGTTCCAGCAGCTGAAAAAATTGATGTTGATGAAAATGGCGTAATTTCCGGTTTA